>MICJ01000009.1 GCA_001830835.1 Syntrophobacterales bacterium GWC2_56_13
TATCCCAACGGAGAGCAGGAGCGTAAGGAGTTTGATGAGCCAGCAGTCATGATTCCCGATCTGTTGGAGAAATGGCTCCGAGACAAGCTTCCCAATGTTCTTGACCGGAGCAAGATGCGGCGTGAAGAACAGCCGGCCTTGCCCTTCGAGATGCTTCGCGAAGCTGTGGTTAACGCGCTCATTCATCGCGATTACGACATTGAAGGGGGCAAGTGCCAGGTCGTGGTGACCGAAGACATGGTCACGGTGAGAAGTCCCGGCGAACCTCCTCCTCCGATCACCCTTGAGCAGCTACAGTCCTTTACCGCACCGATGTTGAGCCGGAATCCTGGATTGCATTTTGTCTTCGCGCGAATGGGAATGGCGGAAGAGCAGGGCCTGGGCATCGGGTCGCTGCGGGACCGGGCAAAGGAACTCGGGTTGCCATTGCCGAGGTATTCATGGGACGCGCCTTATCTTGTTTTAAAGCTGTATCGCTCGGCAGAAAGCGCGACGCGTGAACTGACCGTTGACATTCTCGATAAGCTGAATGCGGACGAGAGGAAAGGTTGGGAATTCTTGTCTACAAAGACGACCTTTACTCGAGCGGAATACGAATCCCATATGGAGGCTGATAAACGCAAGGCACAGCGTCAGTTGAAACGATTTGCGGAACTGGGATTAGTACGGTCTGTCGGCTCTGGACGGACCGCCAGATATGAGGTAGTTCGTTCATGACGGCAAAAATGGCTTGCTTGTGCTGTTGCTATGAAGTGTTGGCTGGAACGAAAAGCTTGGAATCGCGACATCTCTCGCGTCGAGATGTCGCGATTAAGCGCTATGGTTGGATTATTAAGGTGAATCGCGACACTTTTCGCGACAAAGTGTCGCGATTTTGGTCGCTTTTTTGTTCAGGAATAAGAATCGCGCCAAAAAACGCGCTATTATGGCAGGATGACACATCATTACCATCGGGAAAAGGGCTATTGCGCCAAGGGTCTTGCTGAGATGTCCGGGCGCCACCGTTTTGGCGCACCAGACAGGGATGCCCGGACTGGAATCCGGACATTGTGTCCGGATAGAGATAAGGCCGACCAAACATGAAGACCATCAAGGACATGCCGGAACACAGCCGCCCGCGCGAAAAGCTGCGGGAGAAGGGTGCTTCCGCCCTGACCGACGTGGAACTGGTGACTGCGATTCTCGGTATGGGCACGGCGGGAGTTGATGTGCGCACGATCGCCCGGCAGGTTGTTTCGCTCATCCGCGAATACAAGGCCGGATTGACGCTCGATCATTTGCAGACCGTCCCCGGCATGGGTCTTGCCAAGGCGGGACAAATCATTTCGGCCTTTGAACTTGCCCGGCGTCACCTGCTGAAAGACACAGTCAAAATCACGGTGGCGCAGGATGTCTTGCCGCTGGTGGCCGACATTGCCGGAAAGCAGCAGGAGTACTTCATCTGCATTTCCCTCAACGGCGCGAACGAGGTTATAGAAAAACGCGTAGTCACGATCGGCCTGCTCGACCAGAGCCCGATTCACCCGCGCGAGGTGTTCGCCGACGTCATCGCCGACCGCGCAGCTGCTGTTATCTTTGTGCACAACCACCCCTCCGGCGACCTTCAGCCGAGCGAAGCCGATCATCGCATACATGAGCAATTAACCGAAGCCGCTAAGATTCTCGGAATTCGCGTTTTGGACAACCTGATCGTGACGCGGAGGGGCCATTACAGCTTTCGGGATGCGGGTTTGGTCCGGTGACGCCCTATACGCCGAGAATGAGGCAGCCCAATCGAGTGGACTCAGGGTTTTCTTCCTTGAGTTCCGCAATCTTCACTTGGAACAGATTAGCGAGGAAGAAAATATCCGTACCGGCATCGCCGGTGAGGGCATCGATCACCCGTAAAAAAAGTCCTTGACAGATCCCGCCGATGTGCTACAAAGCAGAGAAACGTAATACGGTGAGCTAAAGATGTCGGAACTGGTTCGCTTCGGTGTTTCCCTGGAAAAAGCCCTCCTGGACAGGTTTGATGTCCTGATCCGGGAAAAACAGTACACCAACCGCTCGGAGGCCCTGCGGGACCTGATCCGCCGGGAGCTTGTCCAGAAAGAATGGCAGGGGGGGAGCGATGTGGCCGGCGCCATTACCCTCATCTACGACCACCACAAGCGGGATATCCTGAGAATGGTTACGGACACCCAGCACGAATTCCAGCAGGTGATCATTTCCACCCAGCACATCCACCTCGATCACCACAACTGCCTGGAGATCGTGGCCGCCCGGGGGAAAGCGGGAGAGGTCCGGAAACTGGCCGATGCGCTGAGGTCCATCAAAGGGGTCCGTCACGCGACCCTGAGCATGTCCAGTACGGGGCGGGAGATCGAGTAGCAGTATTATTTTTTTGTCCAGACGTGTTACGAATTAAGTATTCATAACATGGGTCCTGTTCCAGAATGGATCCCTGCCAGATAAACAGGTAACCACCCGTCGGGAAAACGGCAGATGACTTTTTATTTTCCCGGGTATTTGAGGAAGTGAGACGACCATGCACATGGCAGATGCTTTACTCTCCCCCGCCGTGGGGACGACATTGTGGGCCGGAACGGTCGCGGTAGGCGGATATGCCTCGAAGAAACTGAAAGCACAGATCGATGATAGGATGATCCCCCTGATGGGAGTTCTCGGCGCCTTCATTTTCGCGGCGCAGATGATCAATTTCACGATCCCCGGGACGGGATCGAGCGGACATTTGGGCGGTGGGATGATCCTCGCCATCCTCCTCGGCCCCCATGCAGCCTTTCTCGTCATGGCCTCGGTCCTGACGGTCCAGGCGCTCTTCTTTGCCGACGGCGGACTGCTTGCCCTCGGCTGCAATATCTGGAACCTGGGTTTCTATCCCTGTTTTCTCGTCTATCCGCTCATCTACAAGCCATTGACCGGAGGCAGTAAAAATCCCGGGCGCATCCTCGTCGCATCCATAGCAAGCGCCGTCGTGGCCCTGCAGTTCGGCGCTTTTTCAGTGGTCATGGAGACGCTTCTCTCCGGAAAGAGTGAATTGCCCTTAGGCGCCTTCGTCCTTCTAATGCAACCGATTCACCTGGCCATCGGCATTATCGAGGGTTTTGTTACAGCCGGCATCATCAACTATGTGCGCGGCGCCAGGCCGGAGATCCTCGACAGTATTGCCGCATCCCGGCCCCTTGGCGCAGGGATTTCGCTGAAGAAGGTCATGATGACGTTCGCGGTATTGGCGGCCATAACCGGCGGGGCGCTCTCCTGGTTCGCTTCAACCCATCCCGACGGTCTGGAATGGTCCGTCGAGAAGATTTACGGCAGGGGCGAACTACCGGAACAGAAACACGGGATAGCTCCGGTTCTCAAGGACCTCCAGGAAAAAACGGCGTTCCTTCCCGATTACAATTTCAAACCGGCGGGAAATGAGCCGAAAAAGAAGGAAGCTGTCCCTGTTTGGCCCGGGATCGAAGCGGGAACTTCCCTGGCCGGCATCACCGGCGCCGCCATCGTTCTCGGCATAATCGTGCTCATCGGCATGGGGATCAGATCTTTCCGGGGAAGAGGAAAGGGGTGAACCGATGACCTTTGACGAGAAATATTTCGATATCGGCCGCCTGGATCGGCTCTCCTACCGGGATACCTGCGTGCACAATCTTGACCCGCGGGCCAAGGTGATCGCCACGATGCTGTTTCTCATCACCGTGATCTCCTTTCCCAAGTACGAGGTCGTTGCGCTGGCGCCGTTCTTTCTGTTTCCGGTGCTGCTCATGACCATCGGCGAAATCCCGGTCCGGTTCATTTTGAAGAAGGTGATCGTCGTTTCGCCGTTCGCGATTTTCATCGGCATCTTTAACCCGCTTTTGGATACGGGAACCGTTGCCGTCATCTCCGGGGTCCCCGTATCGGGGGGGTGGCTCTCTTTTCTTTCGATTATCCTGAAGTTTACCCTCACGATCAGCGCGGCGCTCCTGCTCATCGCAACGACCTCATTTCCTGGCGTCTGCCATGCCTTGCGCAGACTAGGCTTCCCGCCGCTTTTCGTTTCGCAGCTCTTTTTCCTGTACCGCTATCTCTTTGTCCTCATGGAAGAGGCGATGCGAATGATCCGCGCACGGGACATGCGGTCATTCGGGACGCCCGGCGCTGGCATCAAGGTGTTCGTGCGCCTCATCGGGATTCTTTTTCTCAGGACTGTGGATCGCGCGGAAAGGATCTACTATGCCATGCTGTCCCGGGGATTTCAGGGGGACATCCCGAGTCTCAAGCGATCCCGCATGGCGGCGGCCGATCTGGCATTCATGGCGGCAACGATCTCATTTCTCGGGGTTTTCCGTTTCTTCCGCATCACCGAAGGGATCGGTCGCGTTGTCCAGGGGTTATTTGCATGAGTCATCACATCGTTGACTTCAAAAACGTGTCCTTCCGCTACCCGGACGGGACGGAAGCGCTCAGAGGGATCAATTTCCGGATCACCCACGGCGAATCGGTCGGCGTCGTCGGGGCCAACGGGGCGGGAAAATCGACGCTGCTCCAGCACATGAACGGCTGCCTGATGCCGACGTCGGGAACGGTGACCATCGGTGATCTTACCCTTACCGGGAAAACGAGGCGGGAGATCCGGAAAAAGGTCGGGATCGTTTTTCAAAACCCCGATGACCAGCTTTTCATGCCGACTGTATTTGACGATGTCGCATTCGGTCCCCTCAACCTCGGAATGGATGAAGAATCCGTGCGGGAACGGGTCCGCAAGGCCCTGAGCATGGTGCATAGCCTCGATCTTCGGGACAAACCGCCGCATCACCTCTCCAGCGGACAGAAGAGCGCCGTTGCCATCGCTTCGGTCATGGCTATGGAACCTGACATTCTCGCGATGGACGAGCCTGCCGCGAACCTCGACCCGAAATCAAGGCGATCGCTGATCACGTTGCTCAAGAGCTTCAGGCATTCCAAGATCATCGCCTCTCACGATCTCGACCTGATCCTCGATGTCTGTCAACGCTGCATCGTGATCAGGGACGGCACTGTGGTCGCGGACGGTCCCTCCGCAGAGATCCTCACGAACAGGACGTTGCTTGAAGAAAACAACTTGGAGCTTCCTTTGTCGTTCCAAAGGCGCTGAGCGCATGATCAGCCGTGAAGACCCCGGCATTAATGATATCGCTTAATTCAAATTGAAGCCCGGCATGCACCGGTTGATGATCTCACGCGGGCGACGGAGAGGGAAGCGTCCCTTCAAGCGAAGCGATCCTCTCCCCGGCCCAAAGGTCCCGGATTTGCGCAAAAGGTGAAACGGGGGCAACAGGCGGTTCTTTTCCATGCCATGAACCGCCTGTTGCCGCCCGGATGGACCGAGCGTTTTCGTTACACGGAAAATCCCAATGGGCCCGAGTCTACCATTGTCCGACTTTTCCCGCCTGGAAATACGCCAGAGCAGGATAAGAGCAGGTAATAAATCCCACAATGATGATCACCCAACCGGTTAAAGGTCCGACGGTGGCCAATTGGGCTCCGAATCGCAACCAGAAGAGAAAAAAGCACACCGACCAGATCAACCAGAGAGCCCCGAATTGAGGAACTTTCGGCAGTTTCTTTCCCAGGACTTGGAAATATCCGAGAGACAGGAGAAAAAGACAGGCGGACATGGGAAGACAATACCAGCCAAGCACGGTAAAATCGCCTTTAGTCCATATTTCCAGGGCAATCAAGAGATAGGCTACGGAAAAGGTAAAGCAGGTTGCGGCCACGGTGTTGGATACGGTCTCACCGAAGCCCTTGTACATGTCCGTCATGGTTATGTACATCGCCATGACGGTAATCAGGGTTCCGCCCACAATGTTCAACGCTGCAACCCCCGGAAAGCTGGACAACAGATCGCCTGATAGGGATCATCCGCAAGAGAAGTCCAGTACGTATCCACTTCCACTTCCGGAACCAGCAGGTATTGGCCATCCTTCATCGTCCGCTCGGTCACCTCGAAAACGATCCGCAGGGGATCTGTAAAACCATCCGGGATGCGATGCGTTGCCCCACGCCAAACGGTTTTCCCTTCCCGAGAGGTCTCTTTTTGACCTTTCAGTAGTTATCAGTTCAGTTCATAGGTATTGGCCTCCGCGTGATTGTCTCCATTTCTTTTTTGCGGGGATTGTCAAGGGGTTTTTGGCGTCCACTCTAATGGACTTTTCCCGGTGATTTCACCGTTTCGGGTGGTGATTTCACCAAGTCATTATTACATCATGTTATTATGTGGTTAGATGAATTTGGGTGAATATTTTTTTTATGGGTGGTGATTTCACTGTTTTTGGGCTTTGGCTAAGATGTTCGTAACTCGGCGTAAAAAATTATTATCGGTTGTTTTTGCGAATAGATAGATGATATTTGGGATGAATTATAATAAATCGGCACGGATCGTGCTGCTAACAATACTTCTAAGGCAGAGCAGCGGAGCGCAAAAAACAAACGAAAGGAGGATAATGACAAAAGCGGAAGAAACCGAATCTGCAATAAAATGGCTTAAAATTATTACGTTTATTTTCTAGAAACTGTGTTATTCTTGTCCCAGATGTAATTATCAACGTTTTATTAAAAATTAAAATCTATTTAAGAGGAGGCAAACACAATGAAAAATGCAAATCCAGCACCGATTGGTGTAGTAGCCTTTGGGACAGCGTGTTTTGTAGTCGGATCACTTTTTGCCGGTCTGTTTGGAGCTTTAAGTCCTGGAAATATGCTTATGTCGGGTATTCTTTCAATTGTTACTGGTATTATACTTTTAGCAGTTTGCTGTTTAATGATTTCAGGAAACTCTCTGGCTGATTCCCCTGTCTTTTCAATGTGGGGGGCAACCATATTTGGGTTCTTTTCGTTAGTGTGGCTATGTTTAGGAGCAGTATTAATTTTGTGGAAAGACGGTGTTACCGACCCCTTATCCTTCCTGCTGTTATTCGTTTGTTTCTTCTCAGTTGGATATGCCTATCACTCATATGTATTAAAACTCTGGTCATTTTGTATTCTGTTTCTTGCTGTTGTTGTCGCAACTCTTAGTGCCTTTGCCGGACTGTACGGCGGATGGGCTCCAGGCAATCAGATAGCCGGCTACATCTTTATTTTCCTCTCAGCGCTGGCTCTGTATATCATGTTTAAGGAGCAACTTAGTGCTGTCTTACCGGCGAAAGAATAATTATAACGTATAAATACAAATACAATAAAAATATTCCCGGTTCTTTAAAACCGGGAATATTTTTATAAAATTCTACCGCAGAATACCCCGTCCTGTGGACGCCGAAGTTTGACACCTCAATTCAATAGTACGTATAATTATCAGTTAGATATAAATTTTATCCATCCGTTTTATACACTGCATTGTTCCCCCGAAGAGCAGGCGGAAGAGAAGGTGCGCCCAATTCCTTCAGGATCTCCTTCTGCTCCGTCGTCGCCTCTGTAGCCAGAAGAGTGAAGGGGGAAGAGAACGATGCCCACATTTCTCTCTTCCAGAATAAGTGACTTCATACCCCAAAGTGTAACTTAAATATCTTTAAAAATTGTCTTGACAACCGGGTCCACCTTAAACGATTGTAAGCATATCGAGTCAATTTAATGTGCGACGTTACAGCCCCGAATGGCTGGTCAAATGTTCGTCGCCCTCTTTGATGATAAATTCTACAGGTCGCATTTTCACCTCCCAGATGTTGCTTCTGCGGCAAGTGAATACCATAAATGACCTGTATTATCAAGTATTTATATTAATTACAGCGGCTTTCGCGCCACTAATTCAAGTATATCTTATTAGCAATAAGACATGCAAGGAAAGGGTTATGAGTTCTCAGATTCAGCTTCAGCTCTTGGACTTGGTAAACAAAGAGAAATTGGAGAGAATCCTTCGAGTCTTCACCGAGGTCACTGGGGTGGCGTCAATCATTGCCAATGTTAACGGACACCCTATTACTAAGCCGCTTAATTTCACGCCTTTCTGTCTCAATTTTTGCCGTTCCACTGATAGGGGCAAGCGTAAATGTCACGAAAGCGACCGCCATGGAGGTCTGGAATCTGCCCGATCCAGAAAACCCTACATTTATAATTGTTTGAACGCCGGGCTCATTGATTGTGCGGCTCCAGTCATCGTGGCGGGTTATCATCTGGCTACAATTTTGGCGGGCCAGGTCCTGGAGGAACCCATTGCTGCTGAAGCAGCCATTGAACGGGCCAAAGCAATCGGGATAAAAGATAGAGAAGATTATTTGCAGGCACTGGAAAAGGTACCTTTGATGACACGCGAGCGGTTGCTGGCTGTTGTGAACCTTATGTCCGAGATCACTCAAACAATCAGCGAATTGGCTTTGCAGAAAGACCAATTACACAAACATTCTCAGCATTATCTCAGCAGGCTGATCAACAGCGTTTCCGATTGCATTCTATCAACGAATGCCGATGGTAGAATCACCATTGTTAATCAGGCAGGCGTTAAAATGTTTGGCTATGAAACCGTGCAACTTATCGGCGAGTCCATTAGAAAGCTTTTTGCGGAGGATGATTCAAAAATTCCGCAGTGGAAGAATCCAGATTCGAGGCTGAGCTTTAATCAGCGTGGCGAGCTAACAGCTATCTCTTCGGAAGGGCAGACTTTTCCGGTACAAGTGTCCTTCTCTGCAATCGGCGACGCTGGCCAACAAAACACCGGTTATGTATGGGTTATCAGGGACATCTCGGAAGAGAAAAGGTTGGAGCGGATGAAAGAAGACGTGGTGAACATGATCACTCACGATATGAGAAACCCTATAATTTCCCTGCAAAATGTCTTACAGCTTATCGTTAATGGAACTGTTGGACGCCTCAATCTGAAGCAGAAGAACGTTATGGAATTGGCCCTGGCAACCTGTCATCAACTCTCCGGAATGGTGAGTGATATATTGGACATTTACCGAAATGAAAGTGGACAGTTTGTACTGCACTGGACCCCTGTGTCCATCGATCAAATCATTTTAGAGAGCTTCAGCCAGCTTGATCTTTTTGCAAAGGAAAAACGGATATCCATGCAATTTGAAACACCATCACTTCCACTGAAATTACTGGGAGATCAAAAGCGCCTGAGACGAGCTCTTGTCAATTTACTGGAGAACGCTATCAAGTACAGCCCGGAGGGCGGTGTTGTCCAGGTTGAGGCGGAAATGCGGGATAGGGGTTGGGAACAATCGGGAAAGCTCGAAACCATCCCATCAGATCCGACTTCGGTGAAAGCAGAACAGGATTGTCTTATGCTTACGTTCACGGATCATGGTATCGGCATCCCTGCCGAATACCGTCAGTGCATTTTTGATAAATATTTTATCATTAAATCGGAAAGTGAAAGCCGGAGGGAGGGGATTGGGTTGGGTTTGGCTTTTTGCAAGCAGGTTATTGAAGCTCATGGTGGAAATATATGGGTTGAGTCGCCAGTCCTGAGCGATGCAGCAGGCCATCGACGAGGCTGTTGTTTTTATGTGACATTGCCGGTCAATTTCGCGGAATCGAGATGCTGATAACTGTAGTCATAATCTCGTAGAAAAATGGATTCAACAAAACATAAAATGAATGACGGCAAAGATTTATAGAAGCTATGAGAGTTTTCCTGGCAGATGATCATCCTTTGTTCCGTATCGGTCTGAGAATTGCTTTGGATCAGGAAACGGACATCCAACTTATTGGAGAAGCCAGTGATGGCTTCAGTGCGGTCGAGAAAATCCAGGTCGACCCACCCGATGTTTCTCTCATCGATGTGGACATGCCGGGGATATCAGGCATTCGGGTCATTCGCATGCTTCGCAAAGCGTACCCTCAAATGAAAATTATAGTACTTTCCACTTACGATGACAAGAATTACATCCATGGCGCCATGCAGGCGGGCGCCGACGGCTACGTGCTCAAATGTGTTGAGGTTGCTGAACTGGTTCGGATCATAAAGTCTTTTTTTGAGGGACATCAGGCAGTCTCCCCCTATCTGGTGAACCTGTCCTTGGACTTCAAAGCGACTGTAAGTACGAGCGGGGAAGTCAAAAAAGTTGAGTATCCCGTTTTGACTCACCGTGAAAAGGAAATTCTCCGGTCCATCATCGAGGGTCAGAGCAATAAGGAAATTTCTCATACCTTGTATGTCAGCGTCGAAACCGTGAAGAGTCATATCAAGAGCATCTACCATAAACTACAAGTAAAAAATCGTGTGGAAGCAGTGACAGTCGCCATAAAGCAGAATGTCCTTCCACAAAACGGTATTCATCTAAACTGACATTCCCCAAAAATCACCCAAACGAGGGACTTAATTTCACCCTTATGAGGGATTTACATTGGCAATTGTTTATGTTTATCCTACAATTCACAGAGGGGTTCTCCATAGCAGCATGCTTCGTGATCCGACACTGAACATTGCTGTCAGCTCTGACTATTAGGCCAAATTCTCTAACCCTGAGCTTCGCTCTTTCTCAACAACCCCTTACAGATCTATACCAATGCGGGAAGTGCGTCCAGTTAGACGTAATTATGGAACTGAGCGTCTCGCTGTCGACGTGTAAGGCATGATGAGTCATTTGATGAAGAGGAGGTAATGCTATGAGTCGGATGTTACTTGCACCAAGTCGTTACGTCCAAGGGGAGGGAGCCATCCATGAAATCGGCTTGCACGCCGCAAAGCTTGGTACTAAGGCCTTACTTACCGGAGGGAAAAGGGCTTTAGCCGCCTGCGGTCAGGCGATTCAAACCAGCCTCAAAGAGAAAAACATCAACTGTTGCCAGGAGCATTTTAACGGGGAATGTTCGGACAATGAAATCAATCGCCTGGTGAGCCTTGCGCGAAAAGAGGGTGCTGATTTCATCATCGCTGCGGGGGGCGGCAAGGTCATCGACACGGGAAAAGCGGTAGCCCACTTTATGAAAGTGCCGGTGATCGTCGTGCCAACCATCGCCGCAACGGATGCTCCCTGTTCTGCATTGTCGGTGGTTTACACTGATGCGAGCGTTTTCCAACGGTACCTGGTATTGCCTCACAACCCGGACTGCGTCCTGGTCGATACCCGTATAGTAGCCGATGCTCCCGTTGAAACCTTAGTGTCCGGCATGGGGGACGCCCTCGCCACCTTCTGGGAAGCGGATACGTGCAACAAGAGCTGTAAACCCAACGTACTCACTGGAGGAACTCCTCCCACCCGTTCCGCTATCGCGTTAGCCCGCCTGTGCTACGACACATTGCTGGAATACGGACTCCAAGCCAAGCTGGCGGTTGAGAACCATTGTGTGACACCGGCAGTTGAAGCCATCGTTGAAGCCAACACTTTGCTGAGCGGTTTGGGCTTCGAAAGCGGAGGTCTGGCCGGCGCTCACTCAGTGCACAATGGATTTACCGTTCTGGAAAGTTCCCATCACAAACTCCATGGCCAAAAAGTCGCCTTCGGAACCCTCACCCAGTTGGTTTTGGAAGGCCGTTCATCAGATGAAATTTATGAGGTATTGGATTTTTGTCTCACCGTAGGGCTGCCGGTTTGTTTGGATGATTTGGGCATTCACAATCCCACGCGAGAAGAAATCCGAAAAGTGGCTGAAGCCACAACGGCTCCGGGTGAAACCATTCATGCCACCTGGTTCGAAGTCACTGCCGATAAGGTCGAGGCAGCAATATGGACGGCCAACGCCTTGGCCAAAAACTACAAGGAGGAGGGCTAATCATGGCTTTATTACCCGTTTCCATAAGCATTGGAGTGTGAGACAAGGTTTAAGAGGACGGATCGTGGACTGCCAAGCAGGGCTGCCCACGATCCGTTGGCAGTGATCACATCAAGACTTGGAGGATTGAAAATGGTAAAAGAAGCATTGGGATTGATCGAAACGAAGGGGCTGGTCGCCATGATCGAAGCATCGGACGCCATGGTTAAAGCTGCCAACGTCCAGTTGGTCGGGTACGTAAAGATCGGGGCAGGCTTGGTGACCACCATGGTGAGAGGCGACGTGGGAGCGGTGAAAGCGGCCACTGACGCAGGTGCGGCCGCTGCACAAAAGGTGGGGGAAGTGATTTCAGTCCATGTGATACCCAGGCCACACCAGGATGTTGAAAAGATCTTGCCGCAACTCCCTGTTAACGAATAGCTGGAAATAGGACCATATCCATAATTGTACAGAACCGGGAGGTGATATCCGATGCAAGAGGAACTAATTAACAGAGTCATGCAAGAGGTGATGAAAAGGGTGGGTTCTGCGGCCTCCGGGAAAGCGAACCCGAAAGAATCTGAGGGAGGTGGCCCCAAGACGGTGCTTCCCAACCCCGACCTGGTTCAGGTCACGGAGTTTGTTGGAATAGGCTTGGGAGAGACACAGGGGATTGTCATTGCCAACCTTGATCCTGCCATTCACACGTTAATGGGAATCCCCGAAAAATATCGTGCAATCGGGGTGATCGGCGGCCGTGTTGGGGCAGGCCCTCAAATCATGGCAGCAGATGAAGCCGTGAAGGCCACCAACACCGAAATACTTGCCGTGGAAATGCCCCGAGATACAAAGGGTGGAGCCGGTCACGGAAATTTGATCATCTTCGGTGCAGAGGATGTATCTGATGCCCGGCGCGCGGTGGAAGTGACGCTGGAAGTCTTACCGAAATATTTTGGGGATGTCTATGCCAACGACCAGGGGCATCTTGAACTACAGTACACCGCCCGCGCCAGCCGTTGCTTGCATTACGTGTTCAAATCTCCCGAAGGGAAAGCTTTCGGGTTGATTCTTGGGGCGCCCGCAGTGATCGGCGTATTGATGATCGATACGGCGGTCAAGGCGGCGGATGTCCAGGTGGTGGGTTATGCTTCTCCCGCAAAAGGAACGAGCCTCACCAATGAAGTCATGATATGGGTAACCGGAGACTCGGGTGCAGTGCGCCAGGCTGTCACGGCCAGCCGTGAAATAGGAATCAAGCTGCTTGGTGCATGGGGTCAGGAACCCAAGTCTGTCACTCAACCATACATTTGATAGAGAAGGGGCAACCGATGAGTAAGAGACAAAAGCGCTTTGAGGTGCTGGCCCAGCGTCCAGTCAACAAGGACGGCTTTATCAAGGAGTGGATGGAAGTGGGCCTTGTTGCGATGGACAGCCCAAATGATCCAGCACCTGGAATCAAGATCCAAAACGGTAAGGTTGTCGAGCTTGACGGGAAACTCCGTGAGAAGTTTGACATGATTGATTTATGGATTGCCGACCATTCTATCGACACCTCGATAGCTGAGAAGGCCATGGCCATTGATTCGACCCAGTTTGCCCGGATGCTCGTGGACATCAATGTGCCTCGCGCAGAAATTGTGCGCCTATCCGTAGGACTGACGCCGGCCAAAATATTGGATGTCTTGAATAAGATGAATGTGGTTGAGCTGATGATGGCCATGCAGAAGATGCGGCCCCGCCGCACGCCTTCCAATCAGGCCCACGTGACCAATCTGAAAGACCATCCTGCCCTCTTGGCGGCGGATGCCGCGGAAGCGGCCTTCCGTGGCTTTACGGAAGAGGAAACCACCGTGGGGGTGGGGCGCTATGCTCCCATGAATGCCCTTTCCTTATTGGTGGGCGCCCAGACGGGCTGCCCCGGTGTCATCAACCAGTGCGCCGTGGAGGAAGCGCTCGAACTCAGCATGGGTATGCGCGGACTCACGGCCTATGCGGAAACGGTGTCCGTGTACGGTACCGAGCAGGTATTCGTGGACGGAGATGATACTCCCTGGTCAAA
Organism: Syntrophobacterales bacterium GWC2_56_13; assembly: GCA_001830835.1. GTDB lineage: Bacteria > Desulfobacterota > Syntrophia > Syntrophales > UBA5619 > JAKAFS01. Next base: position 13,718 of record MICJ01000009.1, read on the forward strand.
AGCGTATCTCGCTTCCGCCTATGCCTCGCGAGGTCTCAAGATGCGGTACACTTCAGGGACCGGTTCGGAGGTGCAGATGGGCTATGCCGATGGCAAGTCCATGCTATACTTGGAGATTCGCTGTGTGATGCTCGCCAAGGGAGTAGGCGTCCAGGGCGTGCAAAATGGTTCCATCAGTTGTATCGGTGTTCCCGGATCCGTTCCCTCCGGCATTCGCGCGGTGCTTGCGGAAAACGTGGCCACGGTCCTGCTGGACCTCGAAGTGGCCTCGGGCAATGACCAGACGTTTACCCATTCGCCCATTCGCAATACAGCTCGCATGCTCATGCAGTTTCTCCCCGGTACGGACCTGATCGTTTCGGGCTACAGTTCGGTGCCCAATTATGACAACATGTTTGCCGGCTCCACACATGACTGCGACGATTATGACGACTGGCTGGTTTTGCAGCGCGACCTTCAGATTGACGGCGGCCTGCACCCGGTAAAAGAAGCGGACGTCATCGCGATCCGCAACAAGGGCGCCCGCGCCTTGCAGGCCGTGTTTAAGGAAGTGGGGCTCCCACCGATAACGGACGAAGAGGTTGAAGCCGTCACCTATGCGCATGGCAGCAAGGACGTGCCTGACCGTAATGTGACGGAAGATCTCCGCGCCATTGAAGATTTCATGAAGCGCGGCGGCAACGGGGTCGACGCGGTGCGCGCATTGGTAAAACATGGATTCCGCGATGTGGCGGAAGCGGTGCTGGGCATTCTCAAGCAAAAAATTTCCGGCGATTATCTCCATACATCGGCCATTCTGAAACCCAATTTCGATGTATTGAGCGCGGTGAACGACCTCAACGATTACCAGGGACCCGGTACCGGTTATCGTCTCGAAGGTAAAAGGTGGGAAATCTTGAAGGACATCCCGCAAGCCATCAGTCCTGAAGATATTTAGGCATGAGTGAGGGAGGCAGAGAAATGAACATTACCGAAGATATAGTCAGGGAAATTATCCTTGAAGTTTTGCGGGAAATGGAGGCGGGAGAACAACCTGCCGGATCTTTCAAGGAGGGCGGAACCCCGCTGGCAATCAAAGAAATCGGCGTTGCCAGGGCCGGCGTTGCCAAGAATGAGGTAGTCATTGCGGTGCCCCCCGCATTCGGTACGGTGATGAACAAAACCATCGTCGGCATTCCCCACCAGCAGGTCTTGAGAGAGATCATCGCCGGCATTGAGGAGGAAGGCCTCAAGGCACGTCTGGTCAGAATCTATCGGACGGCGGACGTTGCGCAAATATCTCATGAAGCCGCGAAACTCAGTGGTTCAGGAATCGGGATCGGCATCCTTTCCCGGGGCACTACCGTCATCCATCAGAAAGATCTCAAACCCCTTCAGAATCTGGAATTGTTCTCGCAATCCCCTCTTGTGGATTTGGAGATGTTTCGCGCAATTGGGAGCAATGCCGCGAAATACGCGAAAGGGGAAAGTCCCCGCCCTCTGCGGGTGCGTAACGATCCCATGGCTCGGCCTCGGTACCAGGGACTCGCAGCGCTGCTTCACAACAAGGAGACCCAGTACGTGAATCCGGATAAGCAGGCCCAGGAAGTCACGGTTCAACTTTAGCATGGCCTCTGACTTCGCCTCGGGCAGTGAAAGGCACACAACTTGTGGGAGGAATAGTCGACGATGAGCGATGAACAATTGTCGAAAATGATAGAGCGCATGGCCCAGACCAAAGGGGTCAATGTCTCTCCCGAGCTTCTCAAGGAAGCGGTGAAGAGAGTCGTGACGGTCCTGAGCGAGAGTTCCATGAGCGCCCAGGCGCCTGCACACAAGGGACTTGACCCGAAGAGAGATTATCCCTTAGCCCAAAAACGACCCGATTTGGTGCAAACGTCCACCGGCCTTAGCCTTGCCGATATAACCCTGGACAAGGTGGCAAGTGGAAAAATCGCTTTTGAGGACATGAAAATACGCCCGGAGACTCTGGAATATCAGGCGCAAATCGCTGAAGCCTGTGGGCGGCCGCAACTGGCCAACAATATCCGGCGGGCTGCAGAGTTGACGCGCCTTTCAGACCAGCGTGTCCTGGAGGTTTATGAATCCTTGAGACCCTATCGCTCCACCAAAAAAGAGATGCTTGATATTGCCAATGAACTGGAATCAAAATACCAGGCTCGCATCTGCGCCGCTCTAGTGCGGGAAGCGGCAGAGGTCTATGAAAAGCGGGGTCGGTTGCGTCGAGAATAAGAGCGTTTCCGTCGAGAAAGCCCAAGAGATTGATTTGATGGAGCCGACCGTCATGGCCTACATTGCGGGCGTTGATGTTGGTAACAATACAACCGAGGTCGCCATAGCGGAGGTAAATCAACAGGGAAAGGTCAGCTTTCTTTCGAGTGCAATTGTACGGACAGTGGGCATCAAAGGCACCATTCAAAATGCCATAGGGGTAATCTTTGCCCTCGATACGGCTCTCAAGCCCTTGGCCTTGCAGCGCAAACATCTTTCCCTGATTCTTCTCAATGAAGCTACTCCGGTCATCGGTGATGTGGCTATGGAGACGATCACCGAAACAATCATCACCGAATCGGCCATGATCGGTCATAACCCTTCAACTCCTGGCGGCCAAGGTTTAGGGGTGGGAACGACCATCGCCTTAGATTCTTTGGCATCGGCAGTCCGAGGTCAGAAATGGATACTCGTCATGCCCGAAACAGTGGATTTTCGGGAAGCGGCTGCCCGCATCAATGAATTCATGGCGGAAGGCAAAGAGATTGTCGGAGCAATTATCCGGAATGACGACGGCGTGCTCATTCACAATCGCTTACTCCGCCCCATCCCCATCGTTGACGAGGTGGAACACATTGATCGTGTCCCATTGGGAATGCCGGCGGCGGTGGAGGTAGCGCCCCCCGGGAGAACCATCGAAAAGCTCTCCAATCCCTATGACATTGCCACCATATTCAATCTGGACTCCGAAGAAACCCGTCGGATTGTTCCCGTAGCGCGAGCTCTTATGGGCATCCGTAGCGCCGTCGTCATCAAGACCCCAAAGGGAGATATTCAGGAGCGACGGATTCCCGCAGGAAAGCTTGTCCTCATTGGCAAGAACCAGAAGGCCCAGGTGCAGGTTGAGGAGGGGGCCGAGGCCATCATGGCACGCACGGAAGAGATTTCCCCTCTTGTGGAAATCCAGGCGGAACCGGGCACTAATGTGGGGGGAATGTTTGAACAGGTAAGAAAGGTCATGGCTGAACTGACGGATCAGCCGGTCCAACAGATCTCGGTACGCGATATCCTTGCGGTGGATACTTTTAAACCCCAGAGGGTTCTGGGGGCCTTGGCAGGCGAATACACATTGGGAAATGCGGTCGGGCTAGCCGCCATGGTGGAAACGCACAAGCTCCCCATGCAGCGCCTGGCGAGTAAGATTGAGGACGAGATCCTTGTTTCTTGTGCCGTCGGCGGAGTTGAAGCAGAGATGGCTGTCCGTGGAGCTTTAACCACTCCCGGAACCAGCCCCCCCTTGGCCATCCTGGATCTTGGGGGAGGGTCCACGGATGCCGCGTTAATCTCGGAAGATGGAATGATTCAAAGCATTCACCTGGCTGGCGCGGGCGAGATGGTCACCTTGCTAATAGACACGGAATTGGGTCTTGAAGACAAAGAACTCTCAGAAGACATCAAGCGCTACCCTCTGGCAAGAGTGGAGAGCCTTTTACACATACGACATGAAGACGGTTCCGTGCAATTCTTTGAAAAGGCGCTGGACCCAAAATTCTTCGGGCGGCTGGCCATCGTCACCGATACCGGGCTCCTACCTCTCGACGCCAAGGTCACTCTGGAACAGGTTATCGCCGTTCGCCGGCAGGCTAAACGCAAGGTTTTTGTCAGCAATGCCCTCCGCGCATTAAAAAGAGTGGCCCCAGCGGGAAACATCCGGCTGATACACTTCGTGGTTCTGGTGGGAGGTTCAGCATTAGATTTTGAAATACCCAAAATGGTTACGGATGCGCTCAGCGAATACGGGGTTGTAACCGGCAGAGCGAATGTTCGAGGCACAGAAGGCCCGCGTAACGCCGTGGCCACGGGTCTCATCCTTGCCCATGAGGAAAAGAGGGCAGCATGAACCGGCATCCCGCAGTATGGATATTTAAGGCCCGCTCTGTTTTGACCGATTCCTTTCAACCTGTACTCTGGGGTCTGGAAGAAGAAGGAATCCCGTTCGAAATCCGCGAAGTGAGCAACGGGCCGATTGTAGACCTTGCTAAGCAGGCTGCCGATGGTTCGCCTCTCAATGTAGGTATCGGTATAGGTGGAAGTGGTGAGGTTATTCTTCATCACCATGATTTACCGAGCGAGACTCCATTGTTTTCTCTTACAACCAAAACCCGGCAGCCCGTCCGTTTGCGTCACCTGGGAATGAATGCCGCCCGCTTGGTCAAAGGGCAACCCCTCGTCTTTGGCAGTGACGGGGCCTCTCTTGCCGGCGTTGATAATTCTCTAAGGAATCCTCAAGATGAATCGGAGGAGCTGATCAATCTGATACTTGATGAGATACTGAAGGGTTATGCTGATTTATCGAACGACGATTGTGCGATCCGAAAATGTCAGAGTGGGGAGTTATAAGATCCGCGGTTGTGGAAAGAGGGGATGAACGATGAAAAACAATAGCCTCGGATTGATCGAAACCTGGGGATTTGTGCCAGCAATCGTTGCTGCAGACGCAGCGAGCAAGGCTGCCTTGGTTTCTCTGCGTGGTTATGAGCTGGCAAGGGCAGGTCTGGTTACAATAAAAGTGGTCGGTGCTGTGGCTGCAGTCAAAGCGGCGGTTTCAGCAGGGGCAGCAGCGGCAGAAAAGGTTGGCAAGGTGAGTTCTGTGCATGTGATTCCGAGACCAGATCGCCAACTGCGGATCAGCCAGCCTGGTCCCAAAGGTCCGGAGAAAACGCAGGAGACAGCGCCACCTTCTGCTCCGCTACCCCTGGAAGAAAGCTTGGCAGAACCGCCCAAGATCATTGAAGAGGGAGGAACTTCTCGGGTTCCTGTCCCGCCGACAGAATTGCCCGACCATAGAGGTCCCGAAAAGCAAGACGGGAGAAGCCCAAAAGCTCGGAAACACGCAAGGCCTCAAAAATACAAGCTCAAAGGTCGGGGGAAAAGCGAACCTTAAATCTCCTGAATGATGAGAGATTAATGACCCGGGGAGGTTTCACTCCCTCACGATGACAGGCGCTTTTGGACTATAAGTCAGTTTACTAAATGAACACAGAAAGGATGTTGTTATGGCGGAGCTCCGTGCGTATGTCTATTTAGATCGACTTCAACCTCAATTCGCTGCTTACCTTGGGGCCAATGCGCGGGGTTATATCCCCGTGGTCGGCATGGCCTCCATTCTCGTAGAAATTGCTCCGGGAGTGATCATCAACCAATTAACGGATGCAGCTCTCAAAGCCGCGAACGTTCGCCCTGGTCTCATGGTGGTGGAACGTCATTTTGGAGTACTCGAGTTTCACTCCAAGGCGCAAGCAGACGTCAAACAAGCGGGCCATGCAGTGCTCACGTCTCTTGGGATGACGGTGGAGGACCGAGTCAAACCGCAGATTCTTAGTTCTCAAATCATTCATAAAGTCAACGACTATCATGCTCAAATGGTGAACGTCACTCGACTGTGTTCTATGCTCCTGCCGGGACAGGATCTCTATATTCTCGAGGTCGTACCCGCCGGGTACATCACCCTGGCTGCCAACGAAGCAGAGAAAAACGCCCTGATCACCCTGGTTGACTGCAGATCATATGGCGCCGTGGGCCGGCTGTACATCGGCGGTAAGGAATCCGATGTCGCCCGTGCCGCGAAAGCCGCGGAAACCTCTATTCTCAATCTCACGGGAAAAGCATCTTGATTTGAGCGGAATGGAGATAATTTGATGATCAAAGATTCAGCCAATCAACTCTTATTAGCCTTTGAGTCTTCTCTGGTGCTCAATGGGAACGGACATCGCTGCGAACCTTTGTTTGCCGGTGTGGACCTGGGGACGGCCTATACCGTTACTGCAGTTGTCGACGCCGCCGGCGCCCCCGTTGCGGGAGCATTGACTCGTAGCCGATCCAGCGTAAGAGATGGGTTGGTCTTAGATTACGTAAGCGCCATTGGCATTGTTCGTCAACAGGTAAAACTGCTCCACGAAGCCGGCTTCCACATTACATCTGCAGCAGCGGCTTATCCTCCCGGCACTACGGGACGAAACGCTCAGACGTTTGCCAACGTGCTGGCGGCTGCGGGTTTACAGGTATCCGGACTGATCGACGAACCGACTGCGGCTTCTCTCGTACTGGAGATTGCGGATGGAGCGGTGGTGGATATTGGCGGCGGCACCACAGGTATTTCCGTGATTCGGAATGGGGAGGTGGTTTACACGGCTGATGAAGCCACCGGCGGGATCCACGTTGACCTTGTGATCGCCGGACACTATAAAATCAGCACCGATGAAGCGGAAAGAATGAAGACTGATTCCCAGCAGCAATCAACCCTCTTTCCCCTGGTACGACCAGTGTTCCAAAAAATGGCCAGCATCGTGCGCCATCATTTGCAGCAACACCCGGTAGTCTCTCTTTATCTGGTCGGCGGTACGAGTTGTTTCCCGGGAATCGAACAGGTGATGGAAATGGAGACAGGCCTCTCTGTGGAAAGACCGGTTACCCCTCTGTTGGTCACTCCTTTGGGCATTGCGTTGAGTTGCCTGAAAACCGAGAGGAAAGAATCAGGCCGGATGGGAAAAACCCGATGATCCAAGAAGAACAGATCCGGGATATCATCGTGAAGGTCATTCACAGACTGGCCCAGCGCCTGGGTGCGCTCGGCGACAAAGGCGAGCTTATGGTTGTCTTCACTGCCGCCACGGTGGGGTTTCGCGAGGCCGTCCAGCAAGTCCGCGATCTCATTTTGGATGGATTTCAGGTCCGGCTGGCTTTTTCTCCGGCGGCGGAGCGCCTCATCTCCTCGGGGATTAAGCAGCAATTGGATGGTTTTCCCCATGTGAGCATGGTTGAACCTGCGACATGGCTGTCTTTCTTGAAGGACGCCCGTGCTGTTGTGGTACCGTTGCTTAGCCTCAACACGCTTTCAAAGTTATCCATGTTGATCGCGGATAACACGGCTACGAATATCATCCTGCATGCGCTCCTCATGGGGAAACCCGTGGTTGTGGCCCGAAATGGTGCAGATCCCAGTGATAAGGGAAGGGTGGAACTCGGGTTCCATAAAGGAAAAGCGGCACTGAAGCAGGCCATAGCGCAGCGCCTGCAAACGGTAGAGGACTATGGCTGCATCTCAACCGATATACGACAACTTAGAAACACCGTGAAATTTATGCTGATTAGTGAAGAAGCCCCAGACGTTAAACAACGGGAGATCACATCTGCCTCTCCTGTGCCAACTCTTAGCATTTCTAAACGGTTCGTAACCGCCAATGAGGTGCTTCATGCGTGGCGAAGAGGAGCGAATCTGAACGTCGGATATGCATCCGGAATGACTCCCTTGGCTCAGGACTTGGCCAGACGGTATGGGGTTGTCCTCACGACAGATAACGACGGAGCTAGCTAACATAGAAAGGGTACTTATAATGCTGATTGCTAAAGTGATCGGGACTCTCGTCGCCACACGCAAACACGAACGCCTCGTGGGAAGCAAGATACAAATTGTTCAGCCTCTGGATCATGAAGGGTTGGTCCCTAAGGGTGATCCTTTCGTGGCCGTGGATGCTGTTGGGGCCGGCGTCGGCGAGCGCGTCATCTTGGTAAGGGGAAGTGGCGCCCGTAAAGCTGTAGATGACGATCAGTGTCCGGTGGATGCTACGATCATTGGCATCATTGATCGCATTGACATTGAAGAAGTCAACTGACGGTGAAGCTGACTACTGATGGCTGAAGTCTTGCGAAAAATCTACACCCGTTTCGGCGACCGAGGGCAGACGAAACTCTTGAGCGGAGAGACTGTCGAAAAGGACGACCTCCGTGTGAACACGTATGGGGCGCTCGATGAACTCCAATCTCACCTCGGAATGGCTCGAAGCCTTATTCAGGAAGAATCTGTGCGATCTATCCTTCGTGCTATTCAAAAAGATCTATTTATGGCTGGTGCGGAGTTGGCTTCGACGCCGGAGCGGATTTCTCAACTTGGAAATCGCATCACCACAAAGGATGTGAACAAGCTGGAGGACTGGATTGATCAGATGACTGACTGGTTCGGCATGCCCGACGGTTTTATCATTCCAGGTGATTGTCCGGAAAGCGCTGCGCTCCATCTAACTCGCTCCGTGTGCCGCCGGATCGAGCGTCTGATCGTAAGCCTCAATCGCAGCACCGGAACATACGAGGAATTGATCGTTTATATCAATCGATTAAGTGACCTGCTCTTCGTTCTGGCATGGTCAACGGCAGTCGCAGTTGCCATTAAAAAAGTTTTGGATGAGTTGATGGCTGTTTCGAGATCGCCAGCCAAAGGAAGGCATTGACCCGTGAAGCTTCCCTTTCCTTTATCGCGCATATTGGCTTCCCTTGCAGAAAGCGCCGCCGCGGATATGGGACTTGCCATGGCCGTAGCCATCGTGGACCACGAAGGCCTCTTGCAGTACTTTGCGCGCATGGAGGGCGCCTTGCCGGCAAGCACGGAAATCGCCATTTCCAAAGCTTATACAGCGGCAGCTTTGCGCATGTCGACCCGCGAAGTGGGACAAATGGCGCTCCCAGGTCATCCACTTTACGGGATTCAACATACTCATGCCGGAAAGATCGTCCTCTTTGGTGGCGGCTTCCCCCTGAAGTTGCGAGGACAAGTGGCGGGTGGGATTGGAATCAGCGGTGGAAGCGTCGAAGAAGATGAGCGGGTAGCATGGGCGGTACTGGATACCCTTGGTGAAGTGGAATGTCTGGCGGAATCGATCAAGCCCCTTCTTCGAGGGAAACCTCTGGGGACAAACTGGATGTCCTACCTGGAAAGATGTCTGGAGAAGGCTTTTCTCAAAGAAGGTTGTTTGATCACTCATGAATTTATTTCCATTCTTGCTGCGGCTTTTATCATAGCTTCTGATGACCATTAGTTGATGTCTATCGACAGTTCGTATTAGGAATGGGACAATGATGAGGATAGAGGGGGGAAAGAAAAGCGCTTTGCGGATAAAGGTCCGGCCCTATCGGTCAGTGGCTTTAAAATTGTGTGAAAGGAGGCATGGCAGTGGAAACCAACCACGAACTCATCTTAACTGTGGTCAAAAAAGTATTGTCGGAAATGATCGAGGAGAAGATCGTCCAGGCCGAAGGTCCCACAGGTATTTTTGAGACTGTTGATCAAGCGGTGGAAAATGCCGTTGCAGCGCAAAAGAGACTGTTAGCGCTGCCTTTGCGCCATCGGGATAAAATCATCGCTGCTATCCGGCAGGCCGCTTTGGATCATAATGAAACGATTTCTGCTTTAGCGGTGAAAGAATCAGGACTTGGTCGCTATGAGGACAAGCTCCGGGAAAATATCCTATGCGCCACCAAAACCCCGGGTACTGAAGACATCGAACCTCGCGCTTACAGCGGAGATGACGGTCTGACCTTGATCGAATATGCTCCTCGTGGGGTTATCGGGTCATTGACTCCTATTACCAACCCCACCGGTACAGTCATCAATAACGCCATCAGCATGGTGGCGGCCGGTAACGCTGTGGTTTTTAACCCTCACCCCACTGCACGCGAGACCAGTATTAAGACCATTCGAATCCTTCACGAAGCCATTGTTCGCGCGGGAGGTCCTCCGGGTTTGATATCATCCGTGCCGAAGCCCGATCTTACTACAGCCAAACAACTCATCGAACACCCCAAAATCAACATGTTGGTGGCTACAGGAGGTCGGCCCGTAGTCGATGTCGTCCTTCGTTCAGGCAAGAAGGCCATCGGAGCCGGCGCTGGAAATCCTCCGGTACTGGTGGATGAAACCGCCAACATCCGCAGGGCCGCCGCTTCCATCATTGACGGTGCGAGCATCAACAACAACATCTTTTGTACCTGCGAAAAAGAAGTGATTGTGGTCAGCGCGGTTGCTGATGCACTGATCAGCTTTATGATGGAGACGGGAAAGGCCTATCTGTTGACGCCGGCGCAGGCTGAGCAGGTAATCAAGCTTATCGTAACGCCGGAGGGGAAGATCAACACGGCCTACATCGGCAAGGACGTACAGGTGATCTTAAAGGAAATCGGGATTAACGTGGGAGAAGAGTGCCGATTGGCCATTTTTGAAGCCGAAAAAAACCACCCGCTCGTTTGGTTGGAACAAATGATGCCTGTTATGCCGATCGTACGCGTCAGAGACGTCAGTGAGGGGATTGATTTTGCCGTACAGGTGGAACAGGGGAATCGTCATACAGCCATTATGCACTCGAATCATGTAGAACACATGACCGCATTTGCGCGGGCGGTGCAAACAACCATTTTTGTAAAAAATGGACCTTCCTATGCAGGTATCGGTCTCGGAGGGGAGGGACATACCTCTTTTACAATTGCAGGGCCAACGGGAGAAGGATTGACTTCGGCCAGAACTTTCACTCGGATCCGGCGCTGTACGTTGGTTGACGCGTTTCGCATTATCTAATTGCAAGGTTTGAAATTCCCTGAGGAGCGTCAGCCGTGGGCATCGAAATCAATTGAAATGTCATCATCGTTGACGCCCCCGTAAAAGTCACGCGACTGCAAGCGGTTTTGCGGTCATGAAATCTCACCGCCACGATGCGGTCATTGAAATACGGCGGGTTTCACGGAAGCATTCGGTCCTATGAGTTTGGCTGAACAAGTAAAACAAGCCGGCGTGGTTGGCGCAGGCGGTGGCGGCTTCCCCGCACACATCAAGGTGGCGGGCAAAGCCGACACCGTTATTGCGAACGGCGCCGAGTGTGAACCCTTATTGTACAAGGATGCCGCCGTCATGGAGCATAGAGTGGAGGAGGTGGTGGCGGGCTTGCAGTTGGTCATGGACGCCGTCGGCGCCAGGAACGGCATCATCGGCATCAAAGCCAAAAAGAAGCGCGCCGTCGAAGCCATCCGAGACGCTTGCCAGGGCACATCTTTGCGCATGCATCTGCTCGGTGATTATTACCCCGCCGGCGACGAATACGAACTGGTCAACGCAGTGACCGGCCGGCTGATTCCGCCGCAGGGTATTCCTCTGCAGATCGGTGTCGTCGTAAGCAACGTCGAGACGCTGGCGAACATTGCAGCCGCAGCCCGAGGTGTGCCGGTTACCCGGAAGACGATCACCCTGGCGGGGGCAGTGAAAAATCCAGTGACGATCACTGTGCCGATCGGCACAACGTTCCGCGAGGCGATTGAAGCTGCCGGCGGTCTGACTACCGGCGACCCCGTGTTGTGCGTCGGCGGATTGATGATGGGCCAGACCACCGACGACCTGGACACACCCATCGTCAAGACCTCGAGCGGTGCGGTGATCCTGCCGCGCAGCCATTTTGTCATCGAGCGCAAGCTCAAGCCCGACCCGCTCAAATCGCGCATCGGCAAGTCAGCCTGCGACCAATGCCGCTACTGCACCGAGTTATGTCCGCGTTACCTGCTCGGCTACGCGGTCGAACCGCACCAGGTCATGCGCAGCCTGGCATTCACCGCTACCGACAAGAGTTACTGGAACCAGATGGCAGTAAACTGCTGCGCGTGCGGGCTTTGCACGCTCTATGCCTGCCCCGAATCACTTTTCCCGAAGGAAGCTTGTGATGCGTCGAAAACCGAAATGCGAGCCGCGAACATCAGATGGACCGGCGCGGCGCCGACCAGACCGCATCCGCTGCACGACGGCCGGCGCGTGCCGATCAAGATGTTGATGAAGAAATTTGCCCTTGAGAAATACGATGTGCCCGCGCCGTGGCAGGACATCGCCGTCACACCGCGTCAAGTCATTCTGCCGCTGAAACAAGCGGCCGGCGCGCCGAACAAGCCAATTGTGAAAAAAGGCGACGAGATCACGGTCGGGCAGCCGTTGGGCGAGATTTCCGACAAGGACCTGGGCGCGATCATCCATGCGCCGATAGCCGGGATCGTCGCCGAGGTCACCGATGACCTCATTATTTTGACGAGGCAAGCATGAACGGGAAATCCATTGGTTTGATTGAACTCTCCAGCATCGCCGCCGGCTTTGCCGTAGCCGACGCGATGCTGAAAGCGGCCGACATCCAGCTCATCCTGTCGCGCAGCATTTGCTCCGGCAAATACATGGTGTTGATCGGCGGCGCGGTCGGCGCCGTGCAGCGCGCAGTAGAGGCGGGTGTCATCGAGGCAAACGGGTGTATTATCGATAAATTCATCATTTCGAACGTTCACGCCGACGTCTTCGCCGCTCTTGGCCGTTCGCAAGTGCCGGAACAGGTTGGTGCGCTGGGAATTGTAGAATCATTCAGCGTTGCCTCATTGCTGGAGGGGGCTGACGCCGCAGCTAAGGCTGCAAATGTGACGCTGTTGGAAATCCGCCTGGCAATGGCCCTCGGCGGCAAGGCATACTTTACGATGACCGGCGACGTCGCCGCAGTTCAATCGGCCGCGCATGCGGCCAAGCTCGTGATCGCCGAACGCGGCCTGCTGGTCAACTCTGTCGTCATTTCTCGGCCCCATCCCGACGTCTATCGCGAAGTGGTGTAGGCAAACGGCTTCCCCTTGGCCTCTCTTTCGGACAGGGCCTCCTTTTTTAGCTCCCTCTTCAAGACCTTTCCGGCCAAGTTCACAGGCAGTTCATTACGAAAGACCACTTCCCGAATCTTTTCGTAGCCGGCCACCTGGGTGTTGATATCATCCATGATTTCTTCCGGGGTGGCCGTTTTACCCTCTTTCAGGACCACATAGGCGCGGGGGTACTCAGTAACGGCCGGGTCGGGAATGCCGATGACCGCCGCCTCCTTGATCTTGGGATGCTGATAGAGGATCTCCTCCAGGTTTCTGGGAAATACGTTGTAGCCTTTATACTTGATCATGTCCTTGATGCGGTCCACGATGTAAAGGTAACCGTCATTGTCCAACTTGCCGATGTCGCCCGAGTGAAGCCAGCCATCTTTTAAGGCCCTGGCCGTCTCTTCGGGCTTGTTCCAGTAGCCTTTCATGACCTGGGGCCCCTTCTGGAGGATCTCCCCTTCTTCGCCGATGGGCATTTCTTTAGTATCATCGGTCAAGTCCACAATTTTGATCTCGGAATCGAAAATGGGAATACCGACGGAGCCTGGTTTGCGGACCGCTTCCCTGGCGGCCGGATTGAGACAAATGGCCATGGTGCACTCGGTCATCCCATAGCCCTCCACAAAAACCCCTCCGATGACTTCTTTCATCTTGTTCAAATATTCTACCGGCAGGGGGCCGGCTCCGCTGGCGGCGATTTTGACTTTCATGAAATAAGGAGCATACTTGGGAAAATCCGGATGATTCAGCAAGGAGGTATAAATCGGAGGCGCGCCGCCCATGGCCTCGATCGGGTACTTCTTGAGGACTTTCAAATACTCGCCCGGATCGAATCTCGGGAGTATGTAAGTGGTCGTACCGACGAAGATTGGATAGTTTAAATAAGCGACGGTCCCCATGGCATGAAACCAGGGAACAACATTGACGGCCATAAAGTGCGAGCCTTGGGCGTTGCAGTTTTCCGGTGTGAGGTCCTCAATAACCCTATTTCCAAAGGTGGAGGCGTTCCAATTAATAACCTGGCTGACGTTAACGATGGTATTGTAGTGCGTAATCACGGCGCCCTTGGAAAGCCCCGTGGTCCCGCCGGTATAGGCCAGAACCGCCACGTCCTCCTTTCCATGGATTATCACCTGGGGTGGATTGGGCGGATATTTGGCCAGGAGATCTTTGAAGAGGTAGATTCCAGCAGCGGAATCGCTTTTAATGGATGCAATATTTTTTCTTTTAAGAAGCAGGAAGCCGTATTTTTTTACCGCGGGAAGGGCTTCATCCAGGCCGGAGACGATGATTCTCTTCAGACCGGTTTGGTCCTTGACCTTGAGCAGCTTATTCATGAGGAGATTGAGTTTGAGTGTGATGAGGGTCTCAGCCCCGGAGTCGTCGATTTGGTATTTGAGCTCCGCTTCGCTGTTCAGGGGCGAGCACATGGTCAGGATGGCCCCAATTTTCAAAGCTGCGTAATAGGCCACGGCAAACTGGGGGCAATTGGGCATGAACAGGGCCACCCGGTTCCCCTTTTTTACACCCAGGTCGGCCAGGGCCGTGGCCAGCCTCAGGGATTGATCGTGCAGTTCCCGGTAGGTCATGGCCTTTCCCATGAAAATGAAAACCGTCCGCTCCGGAAACCTTCTAACGCTGGCCTCCATGAAATCAACGACGCTGCCCTCGTAGTACTTCAAAGACTTGGGATAAACGTCGGGCCACAACTTGTGCCAAGGTTTTTCCATGATTGCCTCCTGCTTTCTTCGACTCTTCCTGCCGGCACATGCGTTAAACGCACTCCTCAGCGGATCGGAGAAATGGGTTCTTCCGTACGGAGGTCGGCCTTCCGGGCATCTGCTCCTCTGTCTTACAATCTTCCCGCCTTGAATAGGGCCACGGCGCTTTCGTAGACGTGCCGGACCGCCACGCCGTGTTCGATTGCGGCCCTTTTGCAGTCCTCGTACTCGGGGGAGGCCGTGATCACCCTGCCGTCCCGCTCCCCGATCTTGATCCGGATCTTCCCGAACGCCGTGACGACTTCCTCCCAGCGGCGATCAAGGCAGATGCGCTCCCACCGGGAGATCCTGACGCCGAACGTCGAGGTCTCGGCCAGGACGACGGCCGCGATCGCCTCCGCCCGGCCCGGATCGCAGATCACCGACAGGAGCGTCCCCGGCCGGTTCTTCTTCATCTGGATCGGGCTCATGAAGACGTCGAGTGCGCCCGCGGCGAAAAGCCGCTCCATGGCGGTTTCATAGAACTGGGGATTGAGATCGTCGATGCTCGTCTCGATGACGGAGACGCCTTCGGGACCGGATCCGGAAACAGAAGCGGACTCCTCTCCGAGTATGACCCTAAGCACGTTAGGAATGCCGAAATCGCTCTTTCCGGCGCCGTAGCCGATGCTCACGATGGTCATGGCGGGAAGCGGTCCGAAACCGGAGGCGAGTTCCCTGATGATCGCCGCGCCGGTCGGCGTAACCAGTTCCCCTTCGATGTCGAGCTTCCGCCAGGGAACCCCCCGCAGGATCTCGGCGGTGGCCGGCGCGGGCAGCGGAAAGACGCCGTGGGAGCCCGTCACGTAGCCATGAAAGGTAGGCATCGGACTGGCGATGACCTTCGGCCAGCCGAGCATCTCGAGACAGATGGCCGCGCCGACGATGTCGACGATGGCGTCCACCCCCCCTACCTCGTGGAAATGCACCTCTTCCGGAGAGCTGCCGTGCACCCTGCCTTCGGCATCGGCAAGTCTCCTGAAGATGCGCTCGGCCGTCTGCTTCACCCTTTCGGAGAAGTCTGCTTTATGGATCGTCTTCAGTATCTCCTTTAGACGCCGGCGCTCGTGGTGATGGTGATCGTCGAGGACCACGCGGACGTCCGTTGCCTCGATGTATCCATTGATCTTCCTGCCGATCTCGATTCTGTAACCCCCGATGCCGAGGCCGGCGAGTTTGTCCCGGAACTGCTCCGGGTCCGCTCCCGCGGCGATGAGCGCCCCGAGCGTCATATCGCCGCTGATTCCTGCGAAACAGTCGAAATAGGCAATCAACATCGGTGAATGCTCCCGAAAAAAATCTGTAAAATACTCAGTTTACGAAGCCGTCATCGGTTCACCAGGTGCGCGAAATAGCCGGCCCCGAAGCCGTTGTCGATGTTCATGACGGCGACGCCGGCGGCGCAGGAGTTGAGCATCGCCAGCAGCGCGGCAAGCCCTCCGAAGCTCGCGCCGTAGCCGACGCTCGTCGGAACGGCGATCACCGGACAGGCGACCATTCCCCCGACGACGCTCGGAAGCGCCCCCTCCATCCCGGCCACGACGATCAGGACGTTCGCCTGCATGATCCTGTCCTTCTGGTCGAAAAGTCGGTGCAGGCCGGCGACGCCAACGTCGTAGGCGCGCTCGACCCGGCTGCCCATCGACTCCGCCGTGACCGCGGCCTCCTCCGCCACGGGGAGGTCAGCCGTCCCCGCGCAGAGTACCATCACGTACTTTCCGTCTTCAGCCGCCTTTTTGGTCTTCACCTTTGACCCGTCGACAACCAGGAGCCGAGCGACGCCGTGGTAGGTGCAACCTGCGACAGTTCCGGCTATTTTCTCGGCGACGTCAGGCGCCACGCGGGTCGCGAGGACTTTTACGTGGTGTCCGGCGAGCCTTTTTACGATTTCGACGGCCTGCTCGCTGGTTTTCCCCTGGCAGAAAACGACCTCCGGGAAACCGGTGCGGATGCTGCGGTGCAGATCGATCTTCGCGTATCCTACATCATCATAGGGAAGGGTGCGCAGGCTGTTGAACGCCTCATCGACGGGCAGATCGCCGGATTTCACCTTTTCGAGGATTTTTTTGAGCCGCTTGGAATCCATTCTCCTTACCCCCGTTATGCCTTCTTCTCCCTGCCCAGAACGGCGTTCATGCTTCCCATCCGGTAGCCGTTTAGATCCAGGGTCGTATAAAGATACTCCAATTCCTTGAACTTTTCCGTCACCTGCCGCCTGATTTCAGGAGACGCGAGGCGCGGTATTTCCTCGGCCTCGACCTCGATCCGCGCAATATCCCCATGGTGCCGGACCCTCACCTGCCGGAAACCCAGTTCCTTCATGAACCGCTCCGCTTTGTCGAGACGCCGGAGAATATCACGGTCGATCTTCGTACCGTAAGGAATGCGGGAAGAAAGGCAGGCGAACGACGGCTTATTCCAGGTCGGGAGTCCCATCCGACGCGATATTTCGCGGATATCTTTCTTGGTAAAGCCGGCTTCGCGCAGCGGGCTCCTGACCCCGAGCTCCGCAGCGGCGCGTTTGCCCGGCCTGTAGTCGTCCAGATCGTCGACGTTTGCACCATCGGCTACCCGGTTGATGCCGTGTTCCCTGCCGATCTCGACAAGCCTGCCGAACAGCTCTCTCTTGCAGAAGAAGCATCGGTCGGGGGTGTTGGCCGCGAAGTCTTCGTTTTCAAGTTCGCTGGTTTCTATCCTGGTCACGGTGAGCCCCAGCTTGCCGGCTGTTTCCAAAGCTTCCTCTTCTTCCGATAGGGGATAGGTTTCCGAAGAGGCCAACACATATAACGCGCGATCCCCCAGGACCTCCTTAGCCACGGCCGCGAGCAGCGTGCTGTCGCCGCCGCCGGAGTAGCCGATGACCACGCCTCCCATTTCTGTCAATAATGAGCGAAGTCGCTCAAGCTTAGAATCGATTGTTTCCATAACACCTTACCCCTTAACTCCCTACCCCTCTCTCCTTATTTCTTCTTGCCTTCAAAGAAAGACGATCAGGGCAGCCTTTCTTTGACAAGAGTCCTCTTTTTGTCGGAGAGAAGTATGGGATAAACGACCTCGTGTGTCAAAGTTTTTTTCCACACAAGTTTTTTTCCGCACAAGGAGGGTGTGAAACGGTTTCTGGGACCGGAGGCCATTGCAGGTGTCGCCGCGGGTCTTGAAGTACCCTTCACCGTCATGGGAGGCATTTCCGGCGCCAACATTGGGCAGGTGCTCGCCGAGGGGGCGCGCAGGGTAGCCGTGGTTACGGCAGTCACCACGGCCGTAGATATGGCCGGAACGGTCGCCTTCCTGAGAGAAAAGATCAGACAGGCCGGGTCGATGGGGGGATGAACTCCCGATTGAACTATTGAAAACATTATAATAACGGGAAGATACGAAGAGAACCCCTCTGTGTCGGAGGTTTCTGGCGCGGGCCCGACGCCGGGACCGGTCACACGGGGGGACATGTTAGGTGTTGCAGAGATCCTCGACCGTCTTCACCAGCCCCTTGAGGAGCCGGCTCATCCGGTCGAAATCGAGCGTCGCGATGGTGTCCCTTTCGCCGTGGTAGTTCGGGTTTCGGTAGAAGGCCGTATCGGTGATCATCGCGGCCGGCCAGCCGAACTCCCAGAAGGACCGGTGGTCGGAGAAGTCGACGCCGGGGACGAAGCCCATCGTGGCGAGGGTCTCCACAGGGATATCGCACCCCCGCTTCAGCAAGCCGGCGATCCGCCGGACCAGACCCGCCGAATTGAGATTACCCACGACGGCGATGAAGTCGGGCGTCGTCGAGAACATCAGGCCCATTAGGGGGAGGGGGAAGGCCTGCCCCCCCTTCTTTTCGCTGTAGTATCCGAGCATCTCGAGGGAGATCATGGCGCTGATCTTCTCCCCGGCGGCCTTCGCCTCCCTGGCGCAGACCGCGCTTCCCATGAATGGGGTCCGAAAGGCGGGAGGCTCCTCGAGGACGAAGAAGACCATCTTCAGGGTCCTTCCGGGCGAGGAACCCTTCAGTATCCGGCAGATCTCGAGCAGAACGGCCACGCCGCTCGCGTTGTCGTCGGCGCCGGGCGTTCCGTCCACCGTGTCATAATGGGCGCCGATCAGAACCGTCTCTTCCCTCTTTCCCGTCCCCGGGATCGAGATGATCACGTTGCTGAACGGTCTCCCCCGGTAGTCATAAGTCTGGAGAATGGGGTCGTACCCGAGCGCCCTGAGCGTGGCGAAAATATACCGCCGGGTCGCTTCGATATTTGAGTAATCCAGGACGCTGCGCGGGCCGATCAGGATGCTGAGTTCTTCCACATGAGCGCGGAGGCGACCGATCTCTTCGGGAGCAGCGGCGGGTAGAGGAGGGGAGACGGAAGGCGCCCCGCGGATCCTCAGGACTGGGTAGGCGATCAGGGCGGCGATGCCCAGAAGGACGAGCAGGACGGCGGTGATCATCTTTTTCTTCATGGTCATGCTTCACCGAAGACCAGGGCCTGAAACGTGGAGAACCTCGCCCCCTCCCTCCAGGCCCCGGGAGGGAGTCCGGCCTTCAGGCTGAGTTGATCCAGCATTTCATCCCTTCCCCACCCCTGTTCCGGGGCGACCTGGGGGAGAAAGACCGCCGAGCGCCCTCCCTTCTGAAGGAGGACGCCGTCCCTGCCGACGACAATGTCGCCGGGGCCGGAGACCGGTTTCATGGGCGTCAGGACGGAGATTTCGATCTCCAGCTTTGGCACCTCCTCCAGAGCGACATGGCGGAAGCGGGGATCCTCGAAGGCGGACTGGAGGGCCATCGCTCCGACGAGGGTGGCAAGCGGCCGGTCCGGGATCATCCTCCCTATGCAGCCGCGCAGATTCCCGTGCTTCTTCAGGGTGACGAAGACCCCGCGCTGTTCCATCGCGGCGGGACTGAACCCCCTGGGCAGGGGGACCATCTGCGTCGTCAGGTAGCGGGAGATCGTCTCCCGGGCGAGGGCGAGGAGCGCCCTCTTGTCTTCGGGCGTGAGGTGTCGGTCGACAGCGGGTACAACCGGAGCGGCCTCTTTGGCGGGTTCCAGGCCGGACCCCAGAACGACCGCGCCGTAGCCGACGACGCGCTCCTGTTCCCCGATGGGGAGATCCCCTGAGTGGGCGTAGCTGATGATCCTCCCGCCGGTCGCGCCCATGGCCTTCGCGGCGGCCATCGCCGCCATGATCGGGGCCTCGCCGCAGGCGCTTGTGGAGAGGTTCGGGATGCGGCGGGCCGCCTGCGCCTGAATGGCGGCGTGGAGCACCGCCGGATCGAGGGAGAGGATCGCCGCCAGCGTCTTTCCGTCTACAATCTCCGCATCCGCCGCCGATGGGTAATGGGAGAGATCGGAGCTCGCGACGATGAGCGCCCGGCGCCCTTTCAGGACCTGGGCCAGGGCGGCGCCGAAGTGGTTAAAGAGGGCCGCATCCGCCTCACCGACGATCGCTGGGACGATCTTTGCCTTCGGAAAAAGGACCTGGAGGAAGGGAACCTGGACCTCGACCGAATGTTCGTGGGCGTGGGGCGCCGCGTCGGCCTTACAGTCGGGGTTGGCCGCCAGGAGCGCCGAGACGATCTCTCCGTCCACCGGGGCGGTTCCCAGGGGGGTCCGGAAGCCGCCGCCCGGGTAGAGGGCGATCTTCCGGAGGCCGGGGGCCGTGTGGTTGGTGCCCAGGATGACGACGATGTCGTAGGGCCGGTTCCTGACCTGGCTGTAGCCGTCGGCGCAGATCTGGCCGGAGTAGATATAGCCGGCATGGGGGACGACGATGGCGAGAGGTTCCCTTGCCTGTGCCGGCAGGGCGTCCTGCATGAATTTTTCAATGGCGAGCCTGAGGACGGACGCTGATTCCGGGTAGAACTTCCCGGCCACGGCGGGGGGACGGACCTCGCCCCCTCCCTTTCCCGCCTGGCAGGCCACGGTGAGCCCCAGGCTGAAGGAGACGAACGGCATACCGATTTGCATGAAACTCATAGCGGATCTCCTTTCGAGACTTCTGAAATGTGTCTTTTTGTGTCATTCCCGCTCAGCTCCAGACGCCGGCGATCTTCCCGCGGCAGAATGTGCAGCGGCCCCCTTTATGCGAGACCGCTCAGGCGGATGCAACGGCGGAAAGCCGGCTTTCCCTCCGGATTCACCCCGCGGGCTCGTTCAGGCCGCAGGCGGCCGCACCGATCAGGGCGACCTTCGGGTTGAGGATCGCATGAACAGGTATTCGCTCCATAAGATGCGAAAAACGCCCTTTGCGGAGGAAGGCTTCCATGAACGGTCCGCTGCCCAGAATGTTTGCGAGACGGATCGGGATGCCGCCCCCCAGATAGATGCCGCCCGTCGCCATGACCTTCAGGGCCAGATTGCCCGCCTCGGCGCCGAGGATGGAAACGAACAGATCTATGGTTTCCCGGCAGAGCCGGCAGGGACTGACCGGATCGAGCGCCGCCTCGATGATGATCGGAGTTTGGTCCTCCGTCCGGGCGAGCTTTTCCAAGACCCGGTTGGGCTCCGCGGCGAAGCGAGCCTCCTTCATGTATTCGTAGACATTGGGGATGCCGAGTCCGGAACAGACCCGTTCGTAACTGACATGCGGGTAGCGGCGGAGGAGGTATTGCAGCAATCCGATCTCCAGATCGTTGGTCGGTGCGAAGTCGGCGTGTCCCCCTTCCGAGGAGTGGGCCCGGTAACTCTCCCCCTCGCGGGTCAGAAACCCCTCTCCGAGGCCGGTTCCGGGGGCGATGATCCCCAGTGCCCCGCCGGGGGCGGCCTTGCCTTCGTGGAGCATCAGCAGATCCCCCTTTTGCAGAAGGGGAACACCCCAGGCCATTGCCTCCAGGTCATTGAGCAGGCGGGCCGAACGGACCCGCAATGTCCGGGTCAGTTCCTCCGTGCGGATCACCCAGGGGAGGTTGGTGGCGGCTGCCTCCTTGCCGAGGACGGGGCCTGCGATGCCGAAGACGGCGTGGTCGGCCGTCATGCCCGCCCGGGCCAGAAACTTCGTGACGATCTCCGTGAGGCTGCTGTAACCGGCGTTGGGAAAGGTTTCTTCGTGAAGCGGTGCGTGGGGGCCGGCCTCCCGGGAGTATAACCCCAGGTTCGTCTTCGTTCCCCCGATGTCGCCGGCGATGAGCATGGTCATGATCCTCTGGTGCGCCCCTGATCATCCGCCGAAGCGGGGCGGCCGCTTCTCCAGAAAGGCCTTCAACCCCTCCTGACCGTCGGGATGGTCGGCGCAGCGGCCAAACCCCCGGCGCAGAATACCTTCACCTTTTCGCTGCCCCCTCTCCGGAGGCCGGGAAACACAATAAGGATGAGAAATTGTCACGGAGACAGGATCTTAGATAGCACTGCAGGCGACGGTCAGTCAAGGAGAAAAAGCCCGCTCTTCGCTGACATCTTCCGTTTCCTGATCTTCGGTCCGGACGACGGATTCCGGGGCTGCCTTCAGTTGCTTCGCCTCGGCTCGGCGGGCCGCCTTTTCTTCTTTTTTCTGCCGTTTGGCGATTTCTTTCTGCCATTTCTCGAAGGTGAATTTCGTTCTCGCCATTCAAAGCCCTCCTGCCTTTCAATCGTTTCAAAAAATTGACCGGGAGCTTTAACCCGAAGCCCCGCCGGCAAAAATGTTCCATGCCGGACATCCCCGCCCTGCGGATGTGGGAGCCTCGCCTAATAAAAAGAGGCGCCCCGGCACCATTCTCGGGCGCCGGAGTGCCTCTTCTGTTCTACGGACTCAAATTATAGGGCCCTTACGTTTTCCGCGGCCGGGCCTTTCTTGCCCTGCGCAACGTCGAAACTGACGCGCTGACCCTCGGCTAAAGTCTTGAAACCGCCGGCCTGAATGGCGCTGTAGTGAACGAACACGTCGCCGCCTTCGGCCTTCTCGATGAAGCCGAAGCCCTTCTGCTCATTGAACCACTTCACTGTACCTTCTGACATCTTGTGCATCCTCCTTTCTAAAAATTTTTTCACAGTCGGATGAACACGATGACCAAAAGTAAAAAACCGCCAAGACTCTTGGGGAGCATGGCGGCAGCCTTTGCACTTCAAAATGTCTCTATCCAACTCTTCCCG
This sequence comes from Syntrophobacterales bacterium GWC2_56_13, assembly GCA_001830835.1. GTDB lineage: Bacteria > Desulfobacterota > Syntrophia > Syntrophales > UBA5619 > JAKAFS01. The sequence continues at coordinate 36,210 of MICJ01000009.1, forward strand.
CACCCTGACCGACCAGACTGGTAACCAGGATGCGATGCACTTATATGGTTATCCCCGGGGGAAAGTCAAGGTTTATTTTTAATTTTAGCCGGACCTCAACTGGTGCACGACCGTCTGCCCGGCCTGTCTGTAGCGGGTGGCGTCACGCGGTTTACTATGATCATTCAAGGTAACCCGGACCGGCGGAGTGGGAATTCCGGTCATACTGGCGTCGCTGGACCCCGGTTGCGTTCGAAGCGCTGCTCGAAGACACGGGCGCCCCATTGTTCGCCCTCCCCCTGGGAGACGAGACGGAAACCGGACGCCTCGTAGAGGTGACGGGCAGTGTCGAGGCCCGCAAATGTCCAGAGGACGGTCCGGCGGTAGGCCTGCCGGTCGCAGAAGGATACCGCCTCCCCCAGGAGACGCCGGCCCCACCCCTGCTCCCTAAAATCGGGAGAGATGATGAACCAGCGGAGGTGTGCCCCCTTGGTCGCCGCCTCCAGGCCGTCTATGGCGATCGCCCCCTCCACACGTTCTCCTCGCAGAACCGTCCAGAAGCCGTCGCGCTCTTTTTCGAAGCGGCAGAGGAACTCCGCTACCTCTGTTGCGACCTTGGCCTCGAAGAAAAGGCCGAACCCCCAGTGGCGGTGGTAATACTCCGCATGCATTTCAGCGATGCGGCCGATCGCCCCCGGAACATAGCCGCCGATCTCAACACGCATCATGACATCCTCATGGATTGACGGGAAATGCCTGCAAAATTTACCGCTTCAGGCGAGTGGAGCCTTTCGAGCGGCTGACTCCATTAAGCAGATCCTTTTAGATGGTGATTTATTACCACGATCCCGCCTTCTTTTCAAAGGCGAAATGTGATACCCACAGCGCCGGGAGGACTTTTCAAAGTTAAGAATAAGTATCCTGACCGTTCATTATGATTGATGAATAAAAAATAATTAAAATTTGCTTGACAGGGGCGTTTCCCTGAGTACAATGTCTGTGGCTTTAGTAGACCCATCGTTCTGTGAGCGCTCCAGTTCCTGTATCTCCAGAGACATCTGGAGGGAGGCTTCGAATAATCTGCAGCAGACGCTGGAAAACATGACACTGGCCGCAATGGTGTCCCGACAGAAAGAGAAGAGACAAGATGAAACAGGGCAATAATTTGATTAACATGATGATGTGCATGTGCTATTATACCGGACGGGGAGGTCTGTTCATGTGAAGATCTGTTATAGCATTCATGGACGTGACAACCCGCTGACCGGTGAAGGTCAAGCGGGTTTTTTATTGCACGCGAGACGAAGCAGTCTTACAACCAAACAGAAAAAGGAGATGACATCATGTCAGGAAAGAGAATCGAAACGGTGGCGTTGCATGCCGGTCAGGAGAGCCCTGATCCGGCGACAGGGGCGAGGGCGGTGCCCATTTACCAGACCACGTCGTATGTGTTCAAGGATACGGGGCACGCAGCAAGCCTGTTTGCCCTCCAGCAGTTCGGGAACATCTATACCCGGATCATGAATCCGACGAACGACGTCTTTGAAAGAAGGATCGCCGCGATTGAGGGGGGGACAGGCGCCCTGGCGGTGGCCTCCGGGCAAGCCGCAGAGACATTGGCCGTCCTGAACATCACCCGGGTGGGGGATGAGATTGTCTCCGCAGACAATCTCTACGGCGGGACCTATCAGTTGTTTCACTACACGCTTCCCAAGCTTGGGCGGACGGTGAAGTTTGTAGATTCCATGGATCCGGAGGCTTTCAAAAGGGCGATTACGGAAAAGACGAGGGCCGTATATGCTGAGACGATCGGCAACCCCAAACTGGATGTCCCCGATTTTGAAGCGATTGCGAAGATCGCCCATGAGGCCGGGGTTCCGTTCATGGTTGACAACACCGTGGGTGTCGGATTGATCAGACCGATCGACTACGGGGCCGATATCCTGGCCACATCGGCGACGAAATTCATCGGCGGTCACGGCACCTCCATCGGCGGCGTGATCGTCGATGCGGGCAAGTTCAACTGGGGAAACGGCAAGTTTCCCGAGTTTACCGAACCGGACCCGAGTTATCACGGCCTGAAATTCTGGGAGGTCTTCGGGAACTTTCCCGATCTTGGAAATGTTGCCTTCATCATCAAAGCAAGGGTGCAATTGCTTCGTGATATCGGGGCTTGTCTGAGCCCGTTCAACGCATTTCTGTTTCTTCAGGGGCTGGAGACCCTGCCTCTAAGGCAGAGGCAGCACTCGGTAAACGCGCTGGAAGTCGCCAGATTCCTGAAGGGTCATCCCCTGGTCAACTGGGTCAACTATCCCGGCCTGCCGGATCACCCCAGTCATGCCCTGGCGGTGAAGTACCTCGGCAGCCATTTTAACGCGCTGGTTGGTTTCGGGATCAAGGGGGGGCTGGAGGCGGGAAAGAAGTTCATCGAATCGGTGCAGCTCCTGTCGCACTTGGCCAACATCGGCGATGCGAAGAGTCTCGTCATCCATCCGGCCTCTACGACCCATTCGCAGTTGACCAGAGAAGAGCAGGCGGTGACCGGCACGACCGAGGATTTCATCAGACTCTCGATCGGGCTGGAAAACGTCGAGGATATCAAGGAGGACATCGACCAGGCCCTGAGAAAGGCGGTATTGTAGGCAGGCAGATATGAAATGGGGGAAAAAGGGGCGCTGTCCCCATATTTCCCCTTGCCGGAAAGCACCGCCCTGTGGGGGAGAGCTTCGTAAGATGAATAGAAAACTGGTCTTCACGAGAGGGGAAAAGATCCCCCGCCGATGGAGGCCCCTTCCAGAAAGGAACAAAACAATGAAGATCTATGAAGATATCACGAAAACAGTCGGCCATACGCCGCTCATCCGCCTGAACCGGATGGCCTTGGGAAGCCGGGCCGAGGTGGTCGTCAAACTGGAATCCTTCAACCCCCTCTCCAGCGTGAAGGACCGGATCGGCGTCGCCATGATCGACGATGCCGAGAGAAAGGGACTGCTGAAGAAAGGGTCGGTCCTCATAGAGCCGACGAGCGGGAACACGGGGATCTCCCTCGCCTTTGTGGCGGCGGCGCGAGGTTACCGCTTGATCCTGACCATGCCCGATACGATGAGCATAGAGAGACGGCAGCTCTTGACAATCTTCGGCGCGGAGCTCGTTCTCACGCCCGGGGCCGAGGGGATGAAAGGCGCCATTCGGAAGGCGGAAGAGCTGGCAGCCGAGACGCCCGGGGCGTTGATTCCCCAGCAGTTCAACAATCCGGCAAATCCGGAGATCCACCGACAAACGACCGCCGAAGAGATCTGGGACGACACGGACGGCCGGGCGGATATCCTGGTGTCCGGTATCGGGACGGGGGGCACTCTGACTGGCGTTTCCGAGGTTATAAAAAAGAGGAAACCTGAGTTTAAGGCGATCGCCGTCGAGCCGGAAGATTCTCCCGTTCTATCGGGCGGCCAGCCTGGACCGCACAAGATCCAGGGGATCGGTGCGGGTTTTGTTCCCGGCGTTCTCAACCGGGAGATGATCGACGAGGTGATCAAGGTCTCCAATGAGAATGCGGGGATCACCACCCGGCGTCTGGCGCGAGAGGAGGGGATCCTGGCCGGCGTCTCCAGCGGCGCCGCCCTCTGGGCGGGCCTTGAACTCGCCAAAAGGCCTGAAAACAAGGGGAAAATGATCGTGGTCGTTCTCCCCGACACGGGAGAGCGTTATCTCTCGACTTGGCTGTTCAAGGAATCATGACGGGGAATTAAGGAAAGGACATATGGAATCCTTATTGAAAACGGAAACCCAATCCACGGAAACGGGACCGGAGGGCGACTGCCACTCCCTCGGGATCGTCGAGACGCAGTACTACACCTTCGCCGAGCCGCCCGAGGCGTTGAAGTTGGAGAGCGGCGAGACCCTGGGACCGGTGACGCTGGCCTATGAAACCTACGGCACGCTGAACCGGGAGAGGTCCAACGCGATCCTCGTTTTGCACGCCCTTTCCGGGGACGCCCACGCCGCCGGGTTTCACCGGGGAGAAGAGGCCCCGGGGTGGTGGGATGCGATGATCGGGCCGGGGAAGCCCTTCGATACGGACCGCTATTTCGTGATCTGCTCCAACGTGATCGGGGGATGCAAGGGGAGCACGGGACCCTCTTCGCTTGATCCGCGGACGGGGAAACCCTACGGGGCGGAGTTTCCCTTTATCACGATCGCCGACATGGTCCATGCCCAACGACATCTGATCGATTTTTTAGGGATCGAAAAGCTGCTCTGCGTGGCGGGCGGTTCAATGGGAGGGATGCAGGCCCTCCAGTGGGTGGCCTCCTATCCGGAGCGGGTGCGGTCCGCCATCCCCGTCGCCACGGCGCTGAAACATTCACCCCAGCAGATCGCCTTCAACGAGGTGGGCCGGCAGTCCATCATGGCCGATCCGGCCTGGCGGGAGGGGAATTACTACGAGACCGGCCAGCCGGAGAGGGGGCTCTCCGTGGCCCGGATGATCGGCCACATCACCTTCATGAGCGACCGGTCGATGGAGGCGAAATTTTCCCGGAAGCTCAAGAAGGGCAAGCTGAGCTTCAATTTCGATGCAGACTTCGAGGTGGAGGGGTACCTCCGCTACCGGGGGGCGAATTTTGTCAAGCGGTTCGATGCGAATTCCTACCTCTATATCACGAAAGCGATGGATTACTTCGATCTCTCAGGGGGAAAACTGATCAACGGCCGGGCTGTCGACACCCGCTTTCTGGTCATCTCCTTTCAGTCGGACTGGCTCTATCCCGCTTATCAGTCCCAGGAGATCGTCCGGCAGCTGAAGCTCAAACAGGTGGATGCGACCTACTGCGAGCTGAAATCGACTTACGGTCACGACGCCTTTTTAGTGGAACTGGAGGGACAGACGACCCTTATCCACCATTTCCTGGAGAAGACGTATCTCGGGGAGAGGAATGGAAATGGAAATCATCGATAACGGCATCCGTCCGGATCATCAGGTCATTTTCGACATGATTGAGCAGGGGGCCCGTGTTCTGGATCTCGGCTGCGGTACGGGAGACCTGCTCCACCTCCTGGCAGGGGATAAGGACGCCCGTGTCCAGGGGATCGAACTTGACGAGAAAGCGATCTACGAGTGCGTCAAAAAAGGGCTCTCCGTATGTCAGAGCGATATCGAAAGCGGCCTTACGGAATATCCCGACGGTTCGTTCGATTATGTCATCCTGAACCAGAGCCTTCAGGAGATCAAGAAGGTCTCCTTCCTCCTTCGGGAGGCCCTCCGGGTAGGGGAGAAGGTCATCGTCGGGTTTCCCAACTTTGCCCACCTCGACGCCCGTTTTTGCCTCTTCTTCGGCGGGAAGGCGCCCATGACGCCGTCCCTCCCCAACCGCTGGTATGAAACCCCCAACGTGCGGTTCCTGAGCATCGGCGATTTCCGGAGTTTCTGTGCGGAGAAGGGATTTGCGGTGGAGAAGGCCTGTTTTCTGAACGGGCGGAAAACGATCACATTCTGGCCCAATCTCCGGGCCCTGAACTCGATCTTTCTCCTGTCCTTGCAGGGGGGGCGACGCCCGTACGGAAAGGGAGATGGCGTTGCCGGCCCCGAAACGCCGCCGGACAGGGAGGCGTCAGCATGAACAATTCCGTTCCGGTCTGAAAAGGAACGATCGGCGGGGTCGGCAGCGGATTTTTTCGAGGGATTTCTTTGACAAAGGCGCTTTCGTGATCTGCTGATGTAAAAGCATGAAAACGATCAGTTCCGGGATAGTAAGATGAATCAGATCTACATGGACTATGCGGCGACGACGCCGACGGATAATAGAGTGGTCGAGGCGATGCTGCCCTGCTTCGGGGAGGTCTACGGGAACCCGTCCAGCCTCCACGCCTTCGGTCAGGAGGCGCATGGCGCCATGGAGGAGGCGCGGGCGAAGATCGCCGCATTCTTAGGCGCCGAACCGGAGGAAGTCGTCTTCACCAGCGGCGGAACGGAGAGCGACAACTTCGCAGTCAAGGGGGTGGTCTATGCGAACCGGAAGAAGGGAGACCACATCATCACCTCCGCCATTGAACACCATGCGGTCCTGGAAACCTGCCGTTTCCTGGAGGCGGAAGGGTTCAAGGTGACCTATGTGCCCGTTGACGGGGACGGCCTTGTCGACCCCGCCTCGGTGGCCGGGGCGATCACGGACAAGACGATCCTGATCTCCGTCATGCATGCCAACAACGAGATCGGGACGATCCAACCGATTGCCGAGATAGGGAGGCTGGCCCGGGAGAGGGGGGTCTATTTCCATACGGACGCCGTTCAGACCTTCGGCCAACTGCCGTTTACGGTGGATGAGCTGAACGTCGATCTTATGAGCGCCTCGGCCCACAAACTCTACGGGCCAAAAGGGGTGGGGCTGCTCTACATCCGGAAGGGGACGCGGATCATGCCGTTCATGCACGGCGGGGAGCAGGAGAATGGACGTCGGGCCTCCACCCAGAACGTCCCCGGGATCGTCGGTTTCGGGAAGGCGGTGGAGCTGGCCAAGGCATCGCTCTCCGAAGAGGCGACGCGGCTGGCCGCCATGAGGGACCGCTTCATCCGGGGGGTGTTCGAACGTCTCGACGGGATCCGCCTGAACGGCCATCCCGCGCGGCGGCTGCCGAACAACATCAACCTCTCCGTGGAATCTGTCGAGGGGGAGGGGATGATCCTGAGCCTGGACATGCTGGGGATCGCCTGTTCGACCGGTTCGGCCTGCTCTTCCTCGAGCCTCGATCCATCGCATGTCCTTCTGGCCATAGGTCTGCCGCATGAGTTCTCCCATGGATCGCTCCGCTTCAGCCTGGGACGGTACACTCGGGAGAGCGACATCGATGCGGTCCTGGAGACGCTGCCGCAGGTCGTCGGGCGGCTGCGGGCCATGTCGCCGCTCTATGCGGAGAAGAAGTAAGATGCATTTCCGTATTTGAATGTTGTAAGAGATAAAAGAAGTCCGGATGGGGAAGAAGGCGTCATGAAAAAGGTGGTCGTCGCCATGAGCGGCGGCGTCGATTCCGCCGTGGCGGCCCTTCTTCTTAAGGACCGCGGTCATGAGGTGGTCGGGGTGACCATGTGCCTGGGGGTGGTCCCGGCCGAGGGAGGGCGGGCGAAGTGCTGCGGCCCCCGGGAGATCGAGGATGCGCGGCGCGTCTGCCGGACCCTCGGGATCCGTCATTATGTCATGGATTTCGCGGCGGATCTGGAGGAGAATGTCATCCGGCCTTTTGTAGAGGAGTATTGCCGGGGAAGGACGCCCAATCCCTGCGTGGCCTGCAACCGGTCGATCAAATTCGGTTCGTTCCTTGCAAAGGCGCTGGCCTGGGGCTTTGATGGCATCGCCACGGGTCATTATGCCGGTATCGAACTGGAAAACGGCGCATACCGCCTGAAGAGGCCGAAGGACCGCCGGAAGGACCAGACCTATTTCCTCCATGCGATCCCGAAGGAGGCTCTGGCAAAGGTGCTTTTCCCCCTGGCCGAATACACCAAGGAGGAGGTGAGAGGCTTCGCGAAGAGGGCGGGCCTTCCCGTCTTCGACAAGCCGGAGAGCCAGGACATCTGCTTCATCCCGGCGGAGGGCCATGGCGCTTTTCTCAGGAGCCGGGGGGCTGGGATCGAACCCGGCGAGATCGCGGACCGGGAGGGGCGGGTCTTAGGCCGGCACCGGGGCATCGCCTGCTACACCATCGGTCAGCGGGGAGGCCTGGGGATCAGTTCACCGACGCCCCTCTATGTGCTTAAGATCGACGCCGCCCGTAACCGTCTGGTCGTGGGCGAGAAGAGAGAGCTCCGATCGGAGAGCCTGGTGGCGGATCAGGTCAATTGGCTGGTCGATGCACTCCCGGAGGAGGCCTGGGCCAAAATCCGCTACGCCCACCGGGCGGCAAGATGCAGGATTTCACAAAATGGCGACCGCCTCGCGGTCCGGTTTGCGGAGCCGCAGGAGGCCGTTTCTCCCGGACAGTCGGTCGTCTTTTATGACGGCGCGACCGTTCTGGGCGGCGGGGTCATTCAGGAGGTATTTGGTGGAACTCGTTGAAAAAATAAAGCGGTTGAAGAAGGATCGCAAGGCGGTCATCCTCGCCCACAACTACCAGCTTCCCGAGGTTCAGGACATCGCCGATTTCGTGGGCGATTCTCTGGGATTGAGCATCCAGGCCGCGCAGACGGACGCGGCGGTGATCGTCTTTTGCGGGGTGCACTTCATGGCGGAGACGGCGAAGCTCCTCTCGCCGGACAAGACCGTCCTTCTGCCGGATAAAAAAGCCGGCTGTCCCATGGCGGACATGATCACAGCGGAGCAGCTCCGAGCCCTGAAGGCTGAGCATCCCGGGGCGAAGGTCCTCTGCTATGTGAACACTTCGGCCGAGGTCAAGGCGGAATGCGACCTGTGCTGCACGTCGGCGAACGCCGTCCGTATGGTGGGAGAAATCCTGAAGGATGCAGAGGAGATCATCTTCGTCCCCGACCGGTATCTGGCCGCCTTCGTGGCCGGGCAGACCGGTCGCACCTTCATCACTTGGCCGGGGTTCTGTCCCACCCATGCGCGGATCCTGCCGGAGCACGTCGAGGCGGCGCGGGCCCTCCATCCGGGGGCCGTCGTGATGGTCCATCCGGAGTGCCGCCCCGAGGTGACGGCCCTTGCGGATATCGCGATTTCCACCGGAGGGATGATCCGTTATGCGAAAGAGACTAAGGCCCGGGAGATCATCGTCGGGACGGAGCCGGGGATCATTCACCGCCTTAAGAAGGAGAATCAGGACAAGGTGTTCCACCCGGTCTCGGCGTTCGTCATCTGCCCGAACATGAAGCGGACCAGCCTGGAGAAGATTCTCTGGTCGCTCGAGGATATGGAACATGCGATAGAAGTCCCGGAAGAGATCGCCGGGCGCGCCAGACTAAGCATCGAGGCGATGCTCAAAGTCGGTCGCTGAACGGAGTTCGCCGGATGGAAAACCGTAAGAGCGTCGAAGCGCTGCATATCGACCGCGAGGGGAGCGGGACCCGGATGGAATGGACGGCCCGTGAGTTTCCCCTGACGATCATGCTCAACGGCGAGCAACTCGTCACCGTCCTGTGTTCCCCGGGCGATCTGAAGGCGCTGGCCGCAGGTTTCCTCTTCTCCGAGGGAATGATCCGGGCGAAGGAGGAGATTACGGGGCTGACGCTCGACGGCGAGCGGGGGATCATCCGGATCCGCACGGCAACGGACAAGACGGCGGACGGCAAGCTATTCATGAAGCGGGTGCTGACAACCGGCTGCGGGCGGGGGATGGCCTTTTACAGTTACGCCGATCTGGACCGCAAAAAGAAGATCCGGTCGGATCTGCGGGTGACCCCGGCGGAGGTGCTGGCGCTCAGCCGGCGGTTTCAGGGCGCCTCCGAACTCTACCGGACCACGCACGGGGTTCATAGCGCGGCCCTCTGCGACAACCGGGAGATCCTGGTCTTTGCGGAGGATATCGGGAGGCACAACGCTGTCGACAAGGTCCTCGGCCGGTGTCTTCTGGATGGCATTGCCGTCTCCGACCGGATCCTGGTCACGAGCGGACGGATCTCCTCGGAGATTCTCTTCAAGGCGGCGGGGAGCGGCATCCCCGTGATCGTCTCCAAATCGGCGCCGACGGACATGGGCGTCGAGCTCGCCCGGGAACTGGGGATCACCCTGATCGGTTTTGTCCGCGGGGGAGGGATGAATGTCTACGCCGGGGAGGAGCGGATTAACCTTTTGCGGGGGGAGCCCGGCGCAGCGCCGGCTTTGTCTGCGGCCGCAGGGGATGAGGGAAGTTCAGCCAATGAAGAGTAGGGCCATAAAAGGGAGGATCGTCGCCGTCTGCCGGAGCGAGCAGACGGGCACCCGGAAGGAACCGTGCGGGGAAGGAATTTTCCTCGAAAATTATGGTATGGAAGAAGATGCACACGCGGCGCAGGGAATCGCCAGGCAGGTGAGTCTGCTCGCCACGGAAAGCATCGAAAAGATGAAGGCCCTCGGTCTGGAGCTGAATCCCGGCGATTTTGCCGAGAACCTGACGGTTGAGGGGATGGCGCTGTTTTCCCTGCCCGTCGGGACGAGGCTCCGGGTGGGGCGGGGGGTTGTTCTCGAAATCAGTCAGATCGGAAAGACCTGTCACAGCGGCTGCGCCATCTTCCAGTCGGTGGGCGCCTGCATCATGCCGAAGGAGGGTGTTTTCGCCCGGGTGATCCGGGGCGGGAGAATTCGGACGGGCGATCCTGTAGCAATCATGCAAGGAGGAGGAGAACGGTAATGTCGAACGCGGATAAAAAGACGGTCGCACCGGCCGGAAAGACGGCGGAGAACGATTTTCAGGGACTGGTGGAGTCGCTCTGCTCCCTGAAGAACGGTTCCACGGCGGGGATAAAGAAGCGGTGGCAGGAGCAGGCGCTGCCGTCCCGCCAGACGATCGGCGAGATCATAGAGTCGCTCCGCGCCGTCCTTTTCCCGGGCTATTTCGGTTTCTCCGAGCTCAAGGCGGAGAGCCTCCGGTTTCATGTCGGTTCTGCGCTGGACCACGTCCGGCGCGACCTTCAGGAACAGATCAAGCGGGGGCTCTGCTTCTCCTGCGAGGAGGGGCCGGAGTGCCTGCCTTTCTGTGACCAGAAGGCCCGGGAGCTGACCGGAGAATTTCTCCGGAGACTGCCGAAGGTGCAGCGGCTGCTCGCCCTGGATGTCCAGGCCGCCTACAAAGGCGACCCGGCGGCCGCGAATCCGGACGAGGTGATTTTCTGCTATCCGGGGCTCGCGGCGATCACGAACTACCGTCTGGCCCATGAACTGCGTCTGCTCGGCGTGCCGATCATCCCCCGGATGATCACCGAGGCGGCCCATAGCGCGACCGGGATCGACATCCATCCCGGGGCGGTCATCGGAAAGTGTTTCTTCATCGACCACGGCACCGGTGTGGTTATCGGGGAGACCTGCATCATCGGCAGCCGGGTCCGGCTCTACCAGGGGGTCACCCTCGGGGCGAAGAGTTTTCAACTGGATGAGGAGGGGAACCCCCTCCGGGGGATCGACCGGCATCCGATCGTCGAGGACGATGTCACGATTTACTCCGGCGCGACGATTCTCGGCCGGGTGACGATCGGGCGCAGTTCGGTGATCGGCGGGAACGTCTGGCTCGTCCACAGCGTGCCGCCCGGAAGCAGGATTACTCAGGCCCAGACCCGCGAGGAGGAGTTCGAGCGGGGAGCGGGGATCTGATTTCCCCACCGGCCGATGAAGATCTCGATCCGGTTTCGTCGCAGCCTTCATCCTTCCCCTGCGCTCAGCCTTCATCCTTCCCCTATTGGTTCATCCGGTTCTTGCTTGTAAGCATCTTTAACTATCTGAATAATGGGTCTTTTCTCAAAAATGTTGACCTCCGGAATTTGCAAAATTGTGTGGAGACTGCCGGGCAGATCGAGTCTCTTTTTCAGGATGGCGACCAGAAGATAAATGCTGACGGCGATCCATATCTGGGTTTTGACGGCATTGGGCGATGTTCCGTAAAAGGTTTTGATTTTCAGATGTTGCTTGATCCAGCGGAAGAAGAGCTCCACCTGCCAACGCTGCTTGTAAATATCGGCGACGGTTTTGGCGGAAACGGTAAAGATATTGGTCAGGTAGACAAAACGTTTTTGGGTGTCCAAGTCCACGTAAGACACTCGGCGCAGAGTCTCCGGGTAGGCGGCTCGGGATTTCTTGTCTGTGAGGACGACGCTTTGATCGGAACGGAGCCCCAGCGTTTTGTCCACTTCCCGGGAATAGAGACGTCTGTACCGCAGATTGCTCTTGGCACGAATCACGAAGAAGGCAGGAAAGAGATTCACCGCATAAAGCCTCGTAAAATCTACGTATCCGCGATCCATGGCGATGACGGCATCTTTTTCCAGCGGGAGGATATCCAGGATATTGACATCGTGTACTTTGCCGGCAATGGAGATAAGATGATAGGCAAAGTCCTGATAAATTCGATAATCTCGCATCTCGCCGGCATCGGCCAGGGTGGATCTCGCAATCTGTCCCCGGAATCCGATGTGATAAAGCTTCTCGTGATGAGAGTTCAGGCATGTCTCAATATCCCTCAGACTTTCCCGGTACGTAAGCTGGGCATAGACAAGACAGAGGAACTGATCATAACAGGGAAACCTTCTGACCTTGTGATTGCCCTTGTACTTTTTAACGAATTTGTCAAACTCATAACGTGGCAGATGCTCCAGTACCTGTGCAAAAACCGTTTTCCCGGCATTCATCGGCAACCCTCCCTCCCATTAGTGGGAAGAAGGTACAGGCCAGCAAATGCAATGTAAATTCAAATCGAAAAAACTTAAAATGGCTCATTTGCTATTTAATATCAAAATATTACATTGTGCTCAGCAAACTTTAACCGGACAGCCGTGATAATTTTTATGAAAACTTAAAACTTGAATACCCCGTTCTGTGGACGGGGATGAATGCGGAGCGGGGGTATGGGGGATGCAATCCCCCTCCTCCAGTTTTTTAAGATGCCCCGTCCTGTCGGCGGCTAATTCACTCATAATCGCCTCATATCTCCATAATAATGGGCAAGATCACAGGTTGCTGCACCCACAGGTATTCTCTTCGTACTCTACCAAAAGCC
>MICJ01000010.1:0-5449 GCA_001830835.1 Syntrophobacterales bacterium GWC2_56_13
ATGGCATTTTTAAGCGGATAACCCGACCTGGAACGAATAGAATGATTCCTAAAAGTACGAAAAACCCGTCCATCTAAAAGTTGGTGGTGGATTACGGCCCCACGAAAACCTTGACAACTCCGCAAAAAGGTATATATGTAAACCGATTTATTCTTCAGAAACAATCGTAATCATTAAACAAAGGAGGAACGGTATGAAACATTTCAAGTATTCAGTATCATTTCTGATGGTTATTGCGCTGGCCCTGGTCTTCATCGGCTGTGCAAAACCCCCTGAGGCAGAGAAGAAGGCCGCCATGGCCGCTATGGACGCCGCGGTGTCCGCCGGCGCTGACAAATACGCAGCCGCCGATCTGGATGCCGCCAAGAAGGTCTGGGACGCCGCTGAAGCCCAGGTGAAGGACAAGAAGTATAAGGAAGCCAAGCAGGGCTATGTGGATGCCAAGGCCGCTTTCGAGAAAGCGGCCGGCGCCGTGGCGGCAGGCAAGAAGGCCGTCGCCGACGAGGCGAATGCCGCCATAGCTGCTCTGGAAGAAGGTTGGAAGGGCATCGAAGCCGCCGCCAAGAAGGCCGCGAAGAAGATGAAGGATCAGAAGGGCGCCTGGGAAGCGGATGCCAAGGCCTTTGTGGAAGGTCTGAAGGCCGGCAAGGAGATGATCGCCGCTGACCCGCTCGGCGCGAAGGCGAAAGCCGGTCAGTTGAAGGCCGTCATCGAGAAGTGGGAAACCGCTTTCAAGGAAATGGTTGCTGCACCCGCCAAGCCCGTAGCCAAGAAGGAGATGAAAGAGAAGATGTAATGTTTCTCATTTCTCAGTCTTAATAAGAAAAAGAGCGTTCCGTCAGCAATGGCGGAGCGCTCTTTTATACTATTGTCCCCCCACTGTCCGCTTCGACCTGCCTGCCAATGCCTTAATTATCTTGACACGCAAGCGCCATTTTCATACACTCGACCCTCCTCAAAACAGGTTCTTATCAAACCAACAAAACAGATCATGACAAAAAGACAATGCCAAACTCCGATGCGGAGTTGGCCGGAAGGGAACGGAACATGATGTTTACCGGATCAAAGCTCACACATGGATATGCCAACAAAATGATCACCATAGACCTGGGAAGCTGCGCTATTGCGACCCCGGAACTGGCGCCGCAGCTCCGGGATTACTTCCTCGGCGGTCGCGCCCTGGGATTGTATCTTCTGCACAAGCGCATCACCTCAAAGACCTCCCCCTGCGATCCGGAAAATCCTTTGATCTTTTCACCCGGCCCGCTGGCCGGCATTCCCCAGTTCCCCGGAACGAGCAAATGCATGGCTGTCTCCCTCTCACCGCTGACCGGGATTCCGGGAGTCTCGAATTTCGGGGGGCATTTCGGCGCCTATCTCAAGTACGCCGGTTTCGACGCCCTGGAAATCACGGGAAAATCCTCGACGGATATCCTGATCGTCATAGACGGCTTCCGCAAGGAGATATCGATAACGGAAGCGCCGGTCATCGACGAGGTCTTCGACATGGAAAAGGCCGTCGCCGAGAGGTTCATACAGGAGGGCCATGACCGGAAAGACATTGTCTTCCTGACGAACGGCATCGGCGCCAGCCACACTACCTATGGGTGTATCAATAGCCACTACTTTGATCCCACCAAGCACATGGACGGGACCAAAGGGTTCTTCCGGACGAAGCAGGCCGGACGGACGGGGCTCGGCACCGTGATGAAAGACAAGAAAATCCGGGCCATCGTCGTCCTGGCGGAATTTCCGCGGGGCGAAAACCCCTACGGCGCCGCCGACTGGGGCAAGGTGAAGCAGGCGGGAGCAAAGCTCGGCGGGGTCGTCCGGGAGATCGATCCACAGTCGCTCAAGATGTACCGCAAGGGCAGCGCGGGGCTCATCGCCTTCATGAACAAGCAGGAATACCAGTCCCTGCCCGTGAACAATTACCAGCGGGGCTTCGACCAGCGGGCGGAGCGGATTACGGGGAAATTCTATGCCGAGCACCTGTTCGACCACCGGGGCATGGACGGGTGTTTCCCCGGCTGCAACCTGCGCTGCACCAAGGGCGGCTGGGTGACCCTGACTTTCGGGAAACACAAGGGCCGCAGGGTGTGGGTGGACGGCCCCGAGTATGAAACCGCCGCCGGCTTTGGTTCCAACATAGGCATGTGGAACGCCAAATTTATCATGGAGGCAAACTGGCATTGCGACAACTATGGGATCGATACGATCACCACAGCCGTTACGATCGCCTTTCTCATGGAATGTTTCCAGCGGGGATATCTGACGAAAGAAGATGCGGAAGGGCTCGCGCTGACCTGGGGAGATGAAGAGGCGGTCCTCAACTTCATCCGCCGGATCGCCATCGGGGAGACGGAATTTGCCCGGGTAGCAGGCACAGGTATGCTCTCACTGGTCGACTGGATCGCTGCCCGATATGCCCGGAGGACCGGCCAGGCCGGTCCCCCCCCCAGGCCGGAACTCATGCAATTCGCCATGCAGACGAAAGGGCTCCCCTTTTCACTCTACCGGACCCACCGTTCCCTCTCCATGCAGGGCTCTTACGCCGCCGCCAGCGACATCGGAGCGCACCACGCCGCGGCTTGGCTGATCAAGGCGGACCTCCTGGGCGCCTTCCCCACGCTCCAGGATAAGGCCCAGGCGCTCATCACTTATCCGCGGGTCCGCCTGGGGAATGACAATCTCGGTCTGTGCAAGCTTCCCTGGGTCGATGTCTTCAATCCCGAGTCGGAGAAGGTGAAGGATACAGACAAGTTCATCAATCCCGCCTCGCAGGAGATCTATGCGGATTTCTACAACGGGATGCTGGGGACGGACCTGACCTGGGAGCAGATCTTCGCGCAGACGGACCGGGACATCAATCTGCAGCGGGTCATGAACGTCATGGTCTACGGCGGGGAGACGGGCAAAAACGACTGGATTCCGGAGAGGGCCATCGGACCTCTCGATGACGATCTCTACGATGCCGAAAAGTATTATAACGACGGGGAAATCAGCCGGATCATGGAGAAATCCCCCGAAGAGATCCAGGCGATGCCCACCGGGGAAAAACGAGAGCTCCTGATGAAACACCGCAAGGAAGAGCTGCGCAAACTGATCCAGGCCTATTATCGGGAGCGGGGCTGGAGCCCCTCCGGCATACCGACCCCCGCCACCCTGAAACAGATCGGTCTGTGGGATTTCCTGACCGAGGAAGCCAGGGCAAGAATCGGGGCGCTGGCGGATTGAGGGGAGGTAAACATCGGAATCGCGCTGTTCGCGCTGGTGATCGCGACGCAGAAGCTGCGGGAGACGGGAGACGGTGATGGGAAAGTTGTCAAGGACAACCATCGGCGATCTTTTTGATGAGGCGGCCTCCCGCTTCCCTGACAGGGAGGCGCTGATCGATATCCCCCAGGGCCGGAGATATTCTTATCAAGAATTTAGGCATAACGCTTTGACAATTTGAGGCGCGCTGGAGAGGGCTGTCTGAATGATGTCGGGAAGTGGGTGGTATGCGGGCCATTCAACGAAAAGGTGCGTGGATTCAAAATACTTCTTGACAACGACCATGATCTACACCCACGCTCTGAATCGTGGAGGACGGGGCGTTATAAGTCCTGTGGACAACCTGCAGGGAAGAATGCGATGCGTATGATGCGGAAACCATATAACACGCCGGGACATCAATTATAATGCCCAACAAAAAAATCCAGCGGATGGGAAATAAGCACAGCGCGATTTTTGTAAAGGTCGTTGCTCCGCCGCTGATTTACCCCGTTATACGCGGTGAGAACTCATGTGGTCTGATACCTTGACAAGCAGAGAAGCAGAATTTACTGAAGGAGCAATTAAAGCCCTCAGAGGCATTGTGTGGGCACAACCGGTCCTCAACCGCCTTCAACAAGCTGGTGGGCTCAAGTCAGAAAATATGCCCTTGATATTTGAAGTACGGTTTGCCTACGAGTTACATCGAGCGGGGAAAATAGCAGAATATGAGCACAGTGCAGGTGTAGGCGACTCTACGGTCGAATTCTGTATTCCGGGGGACGTTACTTGGCTTGTCGAGCTTGTGAGTATTCGGACGAGTCAAGCGGCGAAGAAGGCCGTAACGCAACATGGCTTACTTTACCAGCAAATCCTATCCTCTGATGCAGCGGACGTCGCGCAGTCTCCAGAAGCAGAGATGATAACGGCAGAACAAAAAATTGGAGAAAAGGTGTTTGCTAATGGTGTGCAGACCAAGTTTCCACAGCCAGCAGGTAATGTCTACCACGTGATTCTTTCTGACATGCGGGGTTACCTGGACGAGGGCGGAGATGTATTCGATTATCGGCAAATGGCATACGGGCCGTCAGGCATCCCTTCCCAATATTCGTGGACGACACATTATTGGAAAACTGAAGCGGGCAAGCTTGAACCCATAAAAGGTCTATTTGAAAAGTCTTGTCCGCTTCGGGCGGCACGATTCATTCAAGAAAGAATTCATTTCGTTGGTTTCGTTCGGGAACAAGAATATCAAGACGGTGAAATTCCGCACAAGGCATACTACCTGCTAAATCCACATTTGTTGACGAACGAACAAGCCAGGAAGCTATATGAAGCATTTCCGTTAAGAAAAAGCGGCGTATAACAAGCAGGTCAAACGGCGCTAGGGCAGCAAACGCCATGCCGCTGATCCGCAGCGCCGTTATGTGCCCGGAGAATGAGCTTGACATCGAGTGACAATCGTGTACACAATAAGTGCACGATTGGAGGGCAAACATGAAATTTATAAGCGTACGTGACCTACGAGGGAAATCGGCGGGTGTCTGGAAAGACCTACCGGGTGAGCGGGAGATGATTATCACCAACAACGGACGACCGGTTGCTATCCTTGCGGCGGTGAGTGAATCAAATCTTGAGGAATCTCTTTCGGCCTTTCGGCAAGCACGGGCTGTGGATGCAGTAGCAAGCCTTCAACGACGATCAGTGGAGCAGGGCACAGACAAAATTGCCATGGAAGATATCAATGCGGAGATTAGGGCTGTGCGACAAAAACGCCAACGATGAAAATTGTTCTCGACACCAACGTGCTTGTTGCAGGGCTTCTCTCGCCATTCGGCCCGTGCGGTGAGATCATTCGTATGGTTTCCTCGGGCGAGCTAACGCTTTGCATCGATGCCCGTATTCTATCCGAATATAGTGAGGTGTTACATCGCTACAAGTTTCGTTTTGAGAAAGACAAGGTGGCCGCACTCCTTGAGTACATTGAGTACCGCGGTCAAACAGTGGCCTCTTCCCCTCTTTCCAAGCCTCTGCCTGATCCCGATGACGAACCATTTCTCGAAGTTGCCCTTTCCAGTGGTATAGAGCATCTGGTTACCGGCAATCATGCTCATTTCCCTCCCGACCTGTGTCGGGGGATTAAAATACTGTCGCCAAGCGACTTCCTTAAACATTACAGGAAAGGGCGGAAAAG
>MICJ01000010.1:5616-41965 GCA_001830835.1 Syntrophobacterales bacterium GWC2_56_13
ATCTTGCAGGGTGAAAGTCCCTGTTGGGTAAGGGTTAGCCACCCACCCGTATCGAGTCTTGCGTCTGTGGCGGAGTCAACGAGGGTGTTGGCGAACAAAACAGGTGAAGCGTAGACAGAGAATCCTGAAGGCCGTAGGGAGGGCCGCGCCTCCTGAAGAGCTAGTACAGCTTCGAAAAAGGGATTGTTGCGGATGCCGGGGGTATTAACGGTCACCGAAGGCAACACAAGATCATCCGAAATGGCGAGGATGTGAAGGTCCGCCGGAGTCCACAGGCCATGGCATGCAGGAAGAGATACGTCGAAGAACTTGGGAAGCCCCATAGGCTCCTGCCGGTGAGAGAGGCTGTTGTAAGGTATACGGTTATTTAGGCACGGAAGGGGAAACCCGGACACTGAACCATACCGGAACCTAAAGGGCGGCAATGAAAACCGGACAGGGAGGCGGAGGAATACTGTCAAAGGGGAATCCCGTCGGATGCCCATGAGGTGTCTTATCAGGCATAGTACTCGGAGTGTGGGAAAGCCATGTACATGGGGAAGGACCTGACGGAAGTACGGAGCCCGTAAAGGAAACTTATGCCGGACATAGTCGGATCGGAGCAACATGAGCCAACCTCACTGCGGGGAATAGCGGACAAGGCGAAACTACGACTTGCGCGGAAGTGAGTACAACCGAGGAACCGGATACGGGAAAACTGCACGTCCGGGTCTGTGCGGGGGGTGCCGGGTAACCGGCATTCCTACCGCGGAGCCCGCAATTTGATGCTTCGGTGAATAGCAGATTGTCAAAGTTGGCAAGAAAGAAAGGAGAGTAAATCATGGAAACTGTTATCAGCATTCTCAAGGTCATCCACATCGTTACCGCTATCCTAATGGCGTGGCCCTTCTATGCTCTCGTCGCCGTCAATCAACGCGCTCGATTGGGTCCGCCACTGGGTGACCGAGTAGATACCTACATGGAAAACATCATTAAGAACCGCACCATCCCGTGCTTTGTGTTCCAGGGCACTGTTCTAGTGACAGGACTATCCCTGGTGCTATTGCGGGGATTGGGGTTAGATGCCCTGGTAACCAACCCAATACTGGGGCTTAAGTTCCTTCTACTCTTGGTGATCGCTGGCCTGTTGACTTACGTCCATACAAGTCTACAGCCGCGGATTGATGATCTCTTTGCTCAGACTGGCAGCAATCCTGTCCCTCAAGAAATCGCAAAGCAGATTGGTGTCAGGCGCCTACGTCGCAAACGCATTGCCTCAATATGCATGTTTGTGGTGCTGACCGTTGCCATGCTCGGAGTGCAAGCTTGGGCCCCCTTCCCGCTATGGCTAACCGTCGTTTTGGTTATTGCCATTGGAGTGTTTACGTGGCGAGCCTACAGTAGCGTCACTCCATATGGATGGGCTTAGAACAGAGAAGAAAAATACCGCCGGAAAAGGGGAGGCGGCCGAGCCGCTGAACTTGGAGTTATGCCTGAAGGAAGATTAAGCATGACAAATCCTATGACCGATGAACTACATAGAATTCTATCCTGCATAGGAAAAAGGGTCTCTTTCAAGTATCCTGGAAACGAGGGAGACAAACATGGCATCTTGAAAGATCGGGCGGTTGTTGAAAGCACCAACGAAAGCGGTGCTGTGCCCTATTGGGACGTGGTTGATCTCATCGAATTCAAGGATGAAAAAGAGCCGGAATGGATAAGAATCGGTTATTATCGAAAACCGAAACATACGCTAAACTGGGGCAGCCAGACAACGATTACGGAACCTGTGTCCATCTGGAAGCGGATTTTCGTCAATGCAGCACAAGAGAAAAAGTGGTTTCGTGACTTGCTTGAAGATATTATGATTGAACTGAAGAAGTGAGTGCAAAACAAGTAGCCCGGATCGCCGGGATGCTCCCGGCTCCCGGCGAGCTTTTTGTTATGCACAACACATAATTAAAAGGATTCTCCAGGGAAAAGTGCTTGCAGCGGACCCTGCCTGGAGAAGTGGCCCATATATTACCGCGAGACAGTTGCAGCACCCGAAGGCATAAAAGAGGAGGAGTTTGGAACAATTACAAGAGAGGATGGCAAAAAACAGACGACTTTCAGGGGCTACCCTCTCTATTACTGGATTAATGACAAACAAAAAGGGGAAACAAATGGTCAGGGTGTGAATAATGTATGGTATGTCATTAATCCGGATAATTTCCCACCAAAGTAAAAACATGACATTGCGCCGCCTAACGAATTACTCCAGCGGACGCGGGATAAGCGTGGTCAGGTTTGGGCTTTGACGATTTCCCGCGCCGTTGACTCATTTCCGAAGTCGTCAAATATCAGGGACGTACGGTTGTACGTCCAAGGGGAGGGATTATGGAACGCATTGGCTTTATCGGTCTCGGCGCGATGGGCAAGCCGATGACGCGCAACCTCATGAAAGCAGGTTACCCGGCAAATGTGCTGACGCGCACGCGCTCCAGGGTCGAGGATCTGCTTGCCGAGGGCGCGGTGTGGTGCAACACGCCGAAAGAGATCGCGCAGAAGAGCGATGTCGTGATCACGATGCTGCCGGACACGCCCGACGTCGAACAGGTCGTCGCAGGCAGGGACGGCGTGTTCGACGGCGTGCGCCCGGGGATGCTGATCATCGACATGAGCACGATTTCGCCGCTTGCAGTTCGCAAGCTCGCCCACGAAGCCGAAGCGCACGGCTGCGATTTTCTTGATGCGCCGGTCAGCGGCGGCGACATTGGCGCGCGGAATGCGACGCTTTCGATCATGGTCGGCGGCAGGGAAGCGGCGTTCAATCGCGCCATGCCCGTTTTCCAGGCGATGGGGAAAACGATTCTGCTCATCGGCGATTCGGGCGCGGGACAGATTACCAAAGCCGCGAACCAGATCCTCACCTCCATCCATATCGAAGCGGTGGCCGAGGCGCTGGTCTTCGCTGCAAAGGCCGGCGTCGATCCGGTCAAGGTGCGTCAGGCGTTGATGGGCGGCGCGGCCTACAGCCGCATTCTGGAATTCCACGGGCAGCGGATGATCGAGAGAAACTTCAAACCCGGCTTTCGAATGCGCCTGCATCGCAAGGATCTGGACATCACCCTGGAAGCCGGCAGGGCGTACGGCGCAGCACTGCCCGTGACTGCGCAGGTGCGCGAACTGATGACCGAAACGCTCAACGACGGACAGGGCGATATGGACAATTCCAGTTTCGTGCTCCTGCTGGAAAAGCTTTCGAACCTGCAAGGAAAGGGTTCGCTCTAAGAACGGGCGGGGGGAGGGAGGAGGTTCTGCCGGACATTCTCCTTGACAGACGCGACGGGCTGTAATATAAGGGAACCATATCCCTGCGGGTCGCCCCTCCGGGCGACAGGGAAGACGGTGCGAGTCCGTCGCGGTCCCGCCGCTGTAGCCGGGGACAAAGGCCGCTTGACGTCACTATCCGGAAAGGATGGGAAGGCGCGGCCGGAGAATGATCCGGAAGCCAGAAGACCTGCCCGCAGGCTGTCCTGTTGTTATGACCCTCGTGGAGAGGGGTTGCGGATCGGAACCGGATTGAGGATGAAATACGGCATCCCCACGTCGAAAGGCGCGGGGATTTTTTATTTTGAGAGAGAACGCATGACCCAGCGATTGATCCTCATCAGGCATGGAGATCTGGGAGAGAGCTGCCGCGGCTGTTACGTCGGCCGGACGGATGCGCCGCTCTCCGCGGAGGGGAGGCGTCAGGCGGCGGCCCTCGCCGGAGAGCTCGGCCCCCTGAACGGGGCGCGCATCCTCTGCAGCCCGCTCCTCCGGTGCCGCGAGACCGCCGGAATCGCTCTGGGCGCCGGTGCAACTCTTGACCTTGACGACGACCTCCGGGAGATCGATTTCGGTCGCTGGGAGGGGATGAGCTTTGCGGAGGTTGCCGCCGCCGACCCCGCCGCCGTCGACCGCTGGGCCGCCCTGGATGAGGATTTCGCCTTCCCCGGCGGCGAGGACATCGGCGCCTTCCGTGAACGGATCGGGGCGGCGGCCGGCCGGATCGCCGACGATCCGGCCGGGACCGTTGTCGCCATCACCCACGGGGGCGCCATCCGGCTTTTCATCTGCCGCTTTCTCGGACTGGACTACCGGCAGTATCTCCTCTTTGACGTCCGTCCGGCATCCATTTCCGAGATCCGGATCGAGGACGGAAGAGGAGTCCTGACCCGCGTCAATGACACACATCATCTGGAGGGCTGATGCAAGCCCCCCGGATGCCCGGGGCGTGCGGCGTATTCGGTCGGATGCCGCAACGACAAGGGACGAGGGAAACGCCGCAGATGGGCGTTTTTCAGCAGCCTGTTGGAGGACTGGCGCATGGCGGAGATCATCCTCATCACCGGCGGAAGCCGGAGCGGCAAGAGCGCCTACGCTCAGAAGATGGCGGAGGCCCTCCCCGGCCCGCGCGCTTACTTGGCGACCTCCCCCGTGATCGACGGGGAGATGGCGGAACGGGTCCGGAAGCACCGCGAGGCGAGACTCGCATCCGACTGGGAGACTATCGAGGAGACCGACGATCTGGCCGGCGCCATCCGCCGGGCTGGCGCCTGCCGGGTGTTCCTCGTCGACTGCCTCACCCTCTGGGTCAACAACCTCCTCTACGAGGCCGAAAAACGGAGGGATGTTTTTACCGAAGAGGCAATGGCCGGCCGCTGCGGGGAGCTGATCGACGCCTGCGGGGCGTTTCCCGGCACGGTCATCTTTGTAACGAATGAACTGGGCATGGGGATCATTCCCGACAACGAACCGGCGCGGCGGTTCCGCGACTGCGCCGGACGTTGCAATCAAATAATGGCGGAGGCGGCCGGAACGGTCACGCTCGTCGTCTCCGGCCTCCCGCTCCTTCTGAAATCGGGGGGTAAAGCCGTAGGGTGACAACAAAAAGGAGTTGAAAGGAGTTGGAATGAATTTACTGCAGGATACTATTTCTGTAATCGTCCCCCCGGACGCCGCCGTCCGGGTGCAGGCGCACAGGCGTCTGGAGTCGCTGACCATGCCTTACTGGGCGCTCGGGCGCCTCCTCGATCTCGCCGAGGACCTGGCGGGGATCACCCGCTCCATGCGGCCGCCCATCGCCCGGAAGGCGATCTTCACGATGGCCGGGGACCACGGCGTCGTCGCCGAAGGGGTGAGCAAATACCCGCAGGAGGTAACGCCCCAGATGGTTTATAACTTCGTCGCAGGCGGGGCGGGGATCAACGCCCTGGCCCGCCAGGCGGGCGCCACGGTAACCGTCGTGGACATGGGTGTAGCCGCGGATCTCAGCGAACTGGCCGCCGCGGGGAAGATCGTCTCCCGGCGGATCGGTCCTGGCACGAGGAACATGGCGCAGGGCCCGGCAATGAGCCGGGAGGAGGCGATCCGCGCCCTCGAGGCCGGCATCGACATCGCCGGAAGGGCGGCAGAAGCGGTCGACGTCTTCGGGACGGGAGACATGGGGATCGGGAACACGACCCCCAGCAGCGCGATCGTCGCCGTCTTCAGCGGCTGCCCCGCAGCGGAGGTCACCGGCCACGGCACCGGAATCGACGAGGAGCAGTTCGCCCGCAAGGTCCGCGTCATCGAAAAAAGCCTGCAGGTGAACAGCCCCGACCCGCAGGACGGTCTGGACGTTCTCGCCAAGGTGGGCGGATTCGAGATCGGGGGGATCGCCGGCCTCATCCTGGGGGCCGCCGCGCTCAAAAAGCCGGTCGTTGTGGACGGCTTCATCTCCACCGCGGGGGCGCTCATCGCCCACTCGCTCTGCCCCACGGCGGCGGACTACATGATCGCCGCCCACCGGAGCGTGGAGAAGGGACACCGCGTCGCCCTGGAGATCTTAGGCAAGCAGCCGCTCATCGACCTCGACCTCCGTCTCGGCGAGGGAACAGGGGCGGCGCTGGCGATGAATTTCCTGGAGGCCGCCGTCCGGGTCCTGACGGAGGTGGCCACGTTCGACGAAGCGATGGTATCGAAGGCAAACTCATGAAAGACGACTTCGCCGCGCCACAATCACGGCTTTTGGCGCTTCTTGCGGGGGCATCATGAAAAGGTTTTTAGCGGCGATCCAGTTCCTGACGATCCTGCCCCTCGCCGCGGGTCTCAGTCCCGACGAGCGGACGCTCGGGGGATCGCTCCCCTTCTTTCCCGCCGTCGGCATCCTGATCGGGGGGGCGGTCGCCGTTCTGGACTGGGGACTGGGGCATCTCTTTCCCGTGCCGGTGACCAGCGTCTTGGCCGTCATCATGCTGATCGCAGTATCCGGCGCCCTCCACATCGACGGCCTCGCCGACACGGCGGACGGCTTTTTCAGCGCCCGCCCCCGCGAGCGGATACTCGCCATTATGAAGGACAGCCGGACCGGGCCGATGGGGGTCACGGCAATCGTCTGTGTCGTCGTCCTCAAGATCGCGCTCATCGCCTCGGTTGCCGGCCCCTGGCGCTGGTGGGTCCTCCTCCTGACGCCCCTCTCCGGCCGTTGCGCCCTGCTTACGAACATGGCCCTGCTCCCCTATGTCCGCCCGGAGGGGGGGCTCGCCGGGGTCTTTCACCGGAGCCGGTCGCGCCTCCACGCCGTCTGGTCGCTTGCTGTTCTTCTTGCCGTGGGCGGTCTTGCCGGTCGCGTTCCGGGGCTGATCGCGGGAGGGGTTGCCTTTCTCGCCGCCCTCCTCTTTGCGGCCTACAGTTTCCGGCGGATCGGCGGGCTGACCGGCGACACCTTAGGGGCGGCCTGCGAGCTCACCGAACTTTGCCCCGCCCTCGCCGCGGCGGCGCTTCTCCACGGAGGCGTCTTATGACGGACCGGCACGGTGGAAACATCACGAAACTCGCGGCCGCCGCAGGGAGACCTGCCGGGGAGATCCTCGATTTTTCGGCCAACATCAACCCTCTGGGCCCCCCGGAGTGGTTCCGCCCCCTGATCAGCGCGCAGGTGAGCTCCCTCGTCCACTACCCCGATCCCGACTGCACGGATCTCGTCCGGGCCTTCGCCGGGCGTTTCGGCGTCGCGGAGGAGGAGGTCCTCATGGGGAACGGCGAAACGGAGCTCCTCTATCTTCTTCCGCGGGTCCTCGGAAAGGGGCTCGCCGTTATCCCCGTCCCCGCTTACGTCGACTACGCCGCCGCGGCCGAACTGGCGGGGCTGACTGTGGAGCGGATTCTCCTCCGGGAGGAGCGGTGCTTCGTCCCGGACCTCGCGGAGATCGAGGCCGCCCTCCGGGGGGATGAGATCGTTTTCTTAGGCCGGCCGAACAATCCGACCGGTTCTTTCTCTCCCGCCGACGTCCTCCGGCAACTCGCCTGCAGCCGTCCGGAAACGGCCTTCGTCGTCGACGAAGCCTTCGCCGACTTTGTCGCGGAAGAGAGCCTCCTCGCGAGGGAAAGGCCTTCGAACCTTATCGTTTTACGGTCGCTCACCAAATTCTATGCCATCCCCGGTCTCCGCCTGGGCGGCATCGTTGCAGACCGGGAGATCATCCGGCGACTGCGCGCCATCGCTCCGCCCTGGTCGGTGAACACCCTCGCCCAGGCCGTCGGCGCGGCGGCCCTTCGCGACGTCGAATACGCGGAAGAAACGCGTCGCTTCGTCCGCGAGCGGCGCGCGGAGCTCACCGGGGAACTCCAGGCGATCCCGGGGCTGGCCGTCTATCCGGGGACGGCCAACTTTCTCCTGATCCGCATCGATCGCGGGGACGTCTCCGCCCCCGAGCTCGCGCGCCTCCTCCTCGCCGACGGGATCGCCATTCGGGTCTGCGACAACTTCGCCGGCCTCGATCAGCGGTTCTTCCGCGTCGCCGTCCGGACGGCCGGCGAGAACGGCCGCTTCTGCGACTCCCTCCGGAAGGCCCTGGGCGCTGCGTGTAAAAATAAGGTTCGGCGGCGGACTCCTGTGATCATGGTCCAGGGGACCGGCTCGAATGCGGGGAAAAGCATCCTCGTGGCAGCTCTCTGCCGGATCCTCCTCCAGGACGGCTGCCGGGTCGCCCCGTTCAAGGCGCAAAACATGTCCCTCAACTCGTACGTCACCCGTGACGGCGGCGAGATGGGGCGGGCGCAGGTCGTCCAGGCGCAGGCGTGCAAAATCGATCCCGACGTCCGGATGAATCCGGTGCTGCTCAAGCCCAACAGCGACACCGGCTCCCAGGTCATCGTCCTCGGAAAGCCCGTCGGGAACATGGACTTCTGGGAGTACACCCGCGACCGGACGCCCCCCTTCGCTGCTGCGCGGAAGGCCTTCGATTCGCTCGCCGCCGAATACGACGCGATCGTCATGGAGGGGGCGGGAAGCCCCGGCGAGGTCAATCTGAAGAAGCGGGACATCGTGAACATGAACATGGCCCTCTACGCGGATGCGCCGGTCCTGATCGTCGGCGACATCGACCGGGGCGGCGTCTACGCCTCTTTCGTGGGGACGATGGAGGTTCTGAGCGAGAGAGAAAGGGCGCTGGTAAAGGGTTTCGTCGTGAACCGCTTCCGCGGCCAGGAGGCATTCCTCGCGGAGGCCCACGAATATGTCCTCCGGCATACGGGGCGGCCCGTCCTCGGCATCGTCCCTTACCTCCGCGACCTCGGGCTCCCCGAGGAGGACTCCGTCAGCTTCAGGGACGGCCTCATCGACGGCCGCGCTCCCGAGGGCGAGCACGTGGAGATCGACGTCATCGACCTCGCCCACATCTCGAACTTCACCGACTTCGATCCTTTCCGGATCGAACCGGACGTCCGCCTGCGCGTCGTCCGGTCCCCATCGGAGCTGGACACGCCGGACGCCGTCATCCTTCCCGGGAGCAAGAACGTCATCGGCGATCTCGCGGACCTGGAGGAGCGCGGGATGGCGCAGAAGATCATGGAGCTGGCGCGCGGAGGCCGGACGGAGATCGTCGGGATCTGCGGCGGCCTCCAGATCCTGGGAATGGAGATCGCGGATCCGTTCGGGATCGAGTCCGCCGGCAGCCGGACGCTCCCCGGTCTGGGACTACTCCCCGTCCGAACGACACTCGCCCGGGAAAAGACCCTAACGCGCGTCGCCGCCAGGCACCTCGCTTCGGGCTGCGAGGTTTACGGCTACGAGATCCACCACGGCCTCACCGACAGAGGCAATCTTTCCCCGCTGCTCCGTAGGGAGGATGGCGAAGGCATCGGCGTTGGCGCGGATGGCGGACGTCTCTGGGGGACCTATCTCCACGGGGTTTTCGACGCGGACGGTTTCCGCCGCTGGTTCATCGACCGCCTCCGGGTGCGGCGAGGTCTCGCCCCCCTCGGCCGGATCGCGGCCATCTACGACCTGGAGCCGGCCTTCGAACGGCTGGCCGATGTCGTGAGAAAGAGCTTGAAGATGGATGAGATCTATAAAATCATGGGGCTTTAGAGGATGATTGCCTTTTTTTTCATTCTGCCCGCAGTCCGGGGCGGCTTCGTAAAAAGCCCCGGAGGCAAGGCGCGTGAGTCCGCAGGAGTGAGGCGTACTTTTCCCGTACGCCGCAACGACGGGGAACGAAACGCAACGCCGCATACGGGCTTTTTACGGAGCCCCCGATGAGACTGGAATACCAGATCGTCATCGCCATTCTTCTCGACCTCGCGCTGGGGGACCCCCGGTGGTTTCCCCATCCGGTCCGCCTCATCGGCCGCCTGATCGCGGCGCTGGAGGGTCCGGCCCGGCGGGCGATCCCCGACGCCCGCGCCGCCGGGGCCGTGACGGCCCTGACCGTGATCCTGGTCACTGCCCTCGCGACGGCCGCCCTGATCGGAATCGCGGGGCAGATCCACCCCCTTTTTGGGGATGCGATCGGGATCGTCGTCCTCTACACGACCATCGCCGCCCGGGATCTCGCCCGCCACAGTCTTGAAGTTTGCCGGGCGCTCGAGAGATTCGACCTGGCGGAGGCGAGGCGTCTCGTCTCGTGGCTCGTCGGACGAGATACGGAACGCCTGACCGAGACCGAGGTCATCCGCGCCGCCGTGGAGAGTGTCGCCGAGAACACCGTGGACGGGATCATTGCCCCGCTTTTCTTCGCGGCGCTCGGGGGGCCGGTGGCGGCGATGGCCTACAAGGCAGTCAACACTCTCGACTCGATGATCGGGTATAAGAGCGAACGCTATCTCGATTTCGGACAGACCGCCGCAAAGATCGATGACGGGGCGAACTACCTCCCGGCCAGGATTGCGGCGCCGATTCTGACCGCGGCTGCAGCCCTCCTCGGTTTCCGGACCTCCGCCGCCTGGCGTATCGCCAACCGCGACGGGCGGAAGCACCAGAGCCCGAATGCGGGGATCGCCGAGGCGGCGTTCGCCGGGGCGCTCGGGGTCCGTCTCGGGGGGGTCATGGAACGCCGGGGGCGGCCCGTCGACCTGCCCGAGATCGGCGATCCGGTCGTGCCGCTCGCGCGCGGGCACATTCTTGCGGCGAACCGCCTGATGTTCATGGCCACGGTGATCGCCGTGATGACCTTCCTCGCGGCAAGATGGGGGTTTTCGTCGATCCGGGCGATAGGGTAGAGACGGAGAAAAACGGAGGCGGGGTGAGGGTGAAGAGAGGAGGGGTTGAATTGTGAGTGAAGAGGGACGGATTCTGATTTTTACCGGTGATGGGAAGGGAAAGACGACGGCCGCTCTGGGAATGGCCCTCCGGGCGCACGGTCACGGCATTCCGGTCGCGGTCATCCAGTTCGTCAAGTCCGACGTGAAAACCGGGGAGTTCGCCGCCCTGAGCAAACTACCCGGAGTCGAGATCTTCGTGGCAGGTCTCGGCTTCGTCCCGCCGGAGACTGATCCCCGCTTTGCGGACCACCGCCGGGCGGCACAGGAGGGGCTCCGGATCGCCTCGGAGGCTGCCTCTTCGGGACGCTACGGCCTCGTGATCCTGGACGAGGGCTGCTATGCCGTCGCCCGAAACCTGGTCGCGGAGGAACTCGTCCTTCGCCTCCTCCGGGAAGCGGCCCCCGGCGTCACCGTCGTCCTGACCGGACGGGGCGCTAGAGAAGGGCTCATCGCCGCCGCCGACACGGTCTCCGAGATCCGCTGCGTGAAGCATGGATTCGATATCGGCCGGAAGGCCCAAAAGGGGGTGGAATTCTAATGCCGCGCTGTCCGACACTGGTCATCGCCGGGACACACAGCGGGTCGGGGAAGACCTCGCTTGCGCTCGCGCTCGCCCATGCGCTCACCCGCCGGGGACTCGCCGTCCAGACCTTCAAGGTGGGCCCTGATTTCCTTGACCCGACCTACCTCGCCCTCGCTTCCGGACGGCCCTGCTACAATCTCGATGGCTGGATGGCCGGAAGGGAGCACGTCTGCCGTCTCTTTGAACGGGCCGCAGCGGACGCCGACGTCGCCCTCGTCGAGGGGGTGATGGGGCTTTTCGACGGCGCAGACACGGCAGGACCGGAGGGGAGCACGGCGGAGATCGCCCGCTGGCTCGACGCGCCAATTCTCCTGGTCGCCAATGTTCACGGGATGGCCCGGAGCCTCGCCGCCCTCGTCAGGGGATTCGCCACCTTCGAGCCCGATCTCCGGATCAGAGGCGTCGTCGCGAACCACTGCGGCTCGGAGCGCCACGCGGAGTGGCTTGCCGACACACTCCAGGCGGCGGGCCTGCCGCCGCTTGTCGGGGCAATACCGCGGGGGGCCTTTCCCCAGCTCGCCAGCCGCCACCTCGGTCTTGTCACCGCCGATGAACGGCTCCTGCCTGATGCCGTCCTCGACTCCCTCGCAAACGCCCTGGAACAACACTTCTCCCTGGAGACGCTCTTCCCGGGGTGGGTTGAAGAGAAAGCGACCCCCTCCTCTCCTGTCCCCGGTTTTCCTGCCCGCCTGCGAATCGGCGCAGCGCGGGACGCCGCCTTCCACTTCTACTATCAGGATCTCTTCGACACACTCGCCACGGCGGGATGCGAGACGGTTTTCTTCTCGCCGCTTTCCGACCGGCGACTGCCGGAGGGGATTTCCGGCCTCTATCTTGGCGGGGGATATCCCGAGGCCCACGCGGAGGC
Source organism: Syntrophobacterales bacterium GWC2_56_13 (assembly GCA_001830835.1). Taxonomy (GTDB): domain Bacteria; phylum Desulfobacterota; class Syntrophia; order Syntrophales; family UBA5619; genus JAKAFS01. The sequence continues at coordinate 17,598 of MICJ01000010.1, forward strand.
CCTGGCCGCCAACGGGGAGATCCTCGCCGCGATCCGCGAATATGCCGCCTCCCGAAAGCCCCTCTATGCGGAATGCGGCGGCCTGATGTACCTCTCCCAAGGGCTCCTGGAGGCGGGCGGCCGCTTCCACCCCTTTCTGGGGATTCTTCCCGCCCGTACGCGGATGCTGGACGGAAAGAAGGCCCTGGGCTACGTGGAGATCACCCTGACGGCAGACTCTCTCTGGGGACGATGCGGGGATGTCTTCCGGGGCCATGAGTTCCACTACTCGGAGCTGATCGACGACCCTGTTGCCGATCCGGCCTGGCGGACCGTCTATGCGCTCCGGCGGCGCCGCTCAGAAGCGGCCGAAGCCGAGGGATTCCAGAAAGAGGCGATCCTGGCGAGTTACACGCACCTCTATTATGCATCCCTGCCGGCGGCAATCGACCATTTCATCGCTCATTGCGGAGGCACACCATGAATGAAACACCTGTCCGGCCGTTGATGCGCGCCTTTCTGGAGGCGCCCCTGAACGGCCCGGAGATCGAGGCGAAATCGATGGAGATCATCGACCGGGAAGCCCCGGCGCATTCGTTTCCGCCGGACGAGTGGCAGATCGTCCGGCGGATGATCCACACCGCCGGCGACTTCGGGATCATGGAGGCGGTCCTGTTTTCTACGGATGCGGTCGCAGCCGGTGTCAAGGCCCTGCGGGGCTGCCGGTCGATCTATACCGACGCGAACATGATCCGCACGGGGATTTCCATGGCCCGGCTCAGGAGCGTCTGCGAATTCTACCGGCGGGAGAGCATTATCTGCCACGTCGCCGACGAAGACGTGGCGCGCAAGGCCCGGCGGAGCGGCCTCCCCCGCTCCCTCCACGCAATCCAGAAGGCGAAACCCCTTCTGGACGGGGCGATTGCGGTCATCGGGAACGCCCCGATCGCCCTGATGGAGCTCAGTAGGATGATCATCGAGGAGGGGCTCCGGCCCTCCCTCGTCGTCGCAATGCCGGTCGGCTTCGTCCACGTCGTGGAAAGCAAGGAGGAGCTGATGTCGCTCGACGTTCCGTTCATCGCCACGGCGGGCCGCCGCGGGGGCAGTCCGCTCGCGGTCAGCGTCATCCACGCCCTCTGCGGCCTGGCAGGCAGGGACGGAGCAAGATCATGATAGAGCAAGCAATGAGAGCGGAGTGGAAAAATGGAAAGCAGGCCGTGATCCTGATCGGCCACGGAAGCCGCGCCGCGGGGGCTGACGACGATATGGAGCGTGTCGCGGAATCTCTGAGGAGTACACGCGGCGGGATCGTCGAGCTCTGTCGGATGTCGGGAAAAGTGACCCCGTTCACCGAGGCATTTGAAAAATGCATAGGGCAGGATGCGAAGGAAATCATCGTCATCCCCTATTTCCTCCACTTCGGCGTCCATCTGCGCCAGGACATCCCGGAGATGCTCCGGGAGGCCGTGGGAAAACACCCGGAGGTCCGCCTGGTCCTCGGCAGGCACCTCGGTTACGACGACACCCTCGTTACCCTCGTTGAGAGGCGGATCGCGGAATCGGAAGCACTCTGCGACGTCCGGGATCTTCCCCAATCGCCGATCGACAGGCGTCCCGGACCGGAGAAAACCGGTCTTCATCTCGATACGAAAGGAGAATGACCATGATCATGCACCGCAGAAAGAAGAGTGCCCGCATCCGCCGGGCGGCAACCGTCGCCGCAACCGCGGGGACGCTGATCGCACTGCCCGCCCAGGCCTTTGCCATGCACATATCGGAGGGGATACTGCCTGCGTCCTGGGCGGTGCTCTGGTACGCCGTTGCCATCCCCTTCGTCGCTTTGGGGCTCCGGGAGCTTCAGCGGCGCAGCGAAGAGCTCCTCTACTTCAAGCCGCTCGTCGGCCTCGTCGGGGCGGCGGTCTTCATCATCTCCTGCATGCCCATACCCGTTCCCACCGCCGGAACCTGCTCGCACCCCTGCGGGACGGGCCTTGCCGCCATCTTGATCGGTCCGGGGCTTACCGTCGTCGTCGCAAGCATCGCCCTGACCCTTCAGGCGCTCTTCCTCGCCCACGGGGGGCTCACAACCCTCGGGGCGAACATTGTCTCGATGGGTGTGGCAGGGGCCTATGTCGGCTATGGGGCTTACTGGATCATCCGCCGCCTGGGGCTCCCGTGGGTGATGGCGGCCTTCCTGGCTGGGCTGCTTTCCGACTGGGCCACTTACGCGATGACCTCCGTCTCGCTTGCCGCCGCCCTCCACGGCGGGGGTTCGTTTTCGGCGATGTTCTCGCTGATCCTGATCGCCTTCGTACCGACGCAGCTCCCCCTGGGCATTTTCGAGGGGATCCTCTGTGTTGGGGCGCTCAAATTCGTCCGGAGCCGCAAGCCGGAACTGCTCAGGATGGCGGCGGGAGGTGCGGCATGAAAAAAGCGGCTTTGCTCCTGATTTTCGCCGGACTTTTCCTCTCCGCGCCAGCGTGCCCGCTCGGTCGAGCCGCCTCCTGGTCAGGCGTCGACGAAACGGTGATCGAGAAGTTCGCAGAGAAGGCCGGACGGACGGCCCGTGAACCGTTCATCAACACCGATCAGGGGGATCTTCTCCTGTTCGTCTTTCTCTTGGCCGGTATGGTCGGGGGGTTCATCGGGGGATACAACTTCCGGGTCCTCTTTCCGCCGAAGCGTCGCACTGGGGAGGAAAAGCATGTTTGACCTTTTTTCTGATATCTTCACCTACCGGGACAACGCGCTGACACGGATCGACCCGCGGGTGAAGCTCGTCGTCGCCTTCGCCGCACTCATCGCCGTCGTGACCGCGGAGATGGTCATTCTGCCTCTTTTCGTCCTCGGCATCTGCCTTGCAACCGTCGCCGCCCTTAGGATTCCCGCCAAACTCGTCGTCGCGCGTCTTGCCGCGCCGCTCTCAATCGTGGCGGTCCTGGTTGTCATCCAAACCTTTGTCACGGGGACAACGCCCCTTTTCACCGTTACCCTTGCAGGGTGGCAATTCACGGCGAAGGCGGAGGGGCTTCGCCAGGGGACACTTTTAGGGGCCCATGTCCTCGGCGCCGTCTCGGTGGTCTTTCTGCTGAGCGTCGTCACACCGGCACATCGGATCTTCCAGGCGCTTCGCTGGTTCAAGATCTCCCGAAACTGGCTGGAGGTCGCCATCCTTATGTACCGCTACATCTTCGTTCTGATGGACCGCGTGGCGGATCTGGCCGCGGCGCAGAAACTTCGTCTGGGATACACGGCTCGGGGCCGTGCCATGAGATCGTTCACGACGCTCGCCGGGGCGACGATTATCCATTCGCTCGAACAGTCACAGCGAACGCACGACGCGATGCGGCTGCGCGGCTACCGGGGGACGATGCCCTTCGGGCCTCTCCCGGCCGTAAGCGGGAGGGACCGCCGGATCCTGGCCCTCTGTCTGATCGCGATCGCGGCCGCCCGGCTTCTGGAGTGGGGGGTGAGCGGATGAGGGCGATCGACGTCACCGGGGTTCACTTCACCTATGACGACGGCACCGAGGCGCTCTCCGGGGTCGACTTTCATGTCTCGGAAGGGGAGTTCGTCGCGATCCTGGGCTCCAACGGCTCGGGGAAGACCACGCTGATCCACCTCCTCGTCGGCCTCCTGAAGGCGCAGACGGGACGGATCAGCATCGGAGGGAGGGAGATCGGGAACCTTTCGGCAGAGGAACTCTACCAGCGGGTGGGCCTCGTCTTCCAGAACCCGAACGACCAGCTTTTCGCCGCCACGGTCGAGGAGGACGTCGCCTTCGGCCCCCGGAATCTGAACCTCCCGGAGACGGAGGTGCAAGAGCGCGTCACGGAGGCGCTCGACGCCGTTGCGGCGCTCCTGCTCCGCGGCCGGGCGATCCACCACCTGAGCTTCGGCGAGCAGAAGCGGGTGTCCCTGGCGGGCGTGATGGCCATGCGGCCCTCGGTCCTCATCCTCGACGAACCGACGGCGGGGCTCGACCCGGCGGGCGAGGCACAGATGATGCAGCTTCTGAAAAAACTCAACCGCGAGGAAGGACTGACGGTCATCCTCGCCACCCATTCGGTGGACATGCTCCCGCTGTTCGCGAACCGGATCTACGTTCTCGACCACGGCCGCGTCCTGCAGGAGGGTCCGGCGGAGGAGATCTTCTGCCACCAGGAGATGATTGTCCGGGCGAAACTCCGGCTTCCCTACGTTTCCCGTTTGATGTATGAGATGAAGAGGCACGACGGCGTCCCGATCGACGGCCTGCCCCTCACGATCGGCGAGGCAAGGGTGCAGCTCCTGGAGCTGATCCCGAAGGAGTTGATCATCGCGGAGTTAGAGGAGAAACAGGCATGAGCGCGCTACGCAGCGGATACACCACAGGGAGCTGCGCCGCAGCGGCGGCAAAGGCGGCCGCACTCCTCCTGTCGGAAGGAAAGAGGGTCGAGCGCGTGGAGATCCCCTTTCCCGACGGCGCCCGGATAAGCTTGCCCCTCGTTTATGCAAAGCCGGGCAGCGACGGCGCGGAGGCGGCGGTCCGGAAGGACGCGGGCGACGACCCGGATGTGACGAACGGCGTCCTCATCGCAGCCTCCCTCGCCTGGATCGGAGGCAGCGAGGTGGAATTCGCCGCCGGCGAGGGGGTCGGAACGGTGACGAAACCGGGCCTTTCCGTTCCCGCCGGCGAGCCGGCAATCAACCCCGGACCGCGGCGGATGATCCGGGAGGCCGTCCGGGAGGTCACCTCCCGGGGCGTCCGGGTGACGATCTCCATTCCCGGCGGCGGGGAGCTTGCCCGGAAGACCTTCAACCCGCGGATCGGCATCGTCGGCGGGCTTTCGATCCTGGGGACAACGGGGATCGTCCGACCGTTCAGCTGCCCCGCCCTGCGCGAGTCGCTCCGGTGCGCCCTGAACGTGGCGGCGGCCGCAGGCGTTCGGGCGCCGGTCCTCGTCCCCGGCCATATCGGCGAACGGGCGGTGCGGTCGCACTTCTGCGTCGCGGACGACCGGATCGTGGAGGTCGGAAACGAGTGGGGGTTCGTCTTAGACGAGGTCCTCCGGCATCCCTTCACGGCCCTTCTGATCGCGGGCCATCCGGGGAAGCTCGCCAAGCTGACGGCCGGCGACTGGGACACCCATTCCGGAAGGTCGGAAAGCGCCCTGCCTGTTGTCGCGGAAATGCATGCAAAAATTCTTGACCTTCCCCCGGCCCCGGCGGCAACGGTCGAGGGGCTCTTCGCGGTGCTTGCCGTCACGGAAAGGAAGAAGCTGGGCGACACACTGGCGGCGGCCGTGCATAAGGCAGTCGTCGAACGGAGCGGGGGGTGTTTTGCCGCGGCCGTCGTCCTTATTGACCTCGGCGGGCGCATGCTCGGTTCCTCGGGAGATCTGGACCCATGGCTGTAGAAAAAAAGAAGATCATCATCGTTGGGTGCGGCCCCGGCGCGGCGTCCTACATCACGCCGGCGGCGGAGGCGGCCGCGGAGAAGGCTGACGTCCTCATCGTCTCCCGGCGCCTGAAGGACCTCTTTCCGGAGTGTCCCGCCGAGCGGATCGATTCGGGCACGGATGTCGCTGGAGTCCTCGACGTCATCGCCTCCCGCCGTGACGACGGGCGGCAGGTTGTCGTCCTCGCCACGGGCGATCCGGGGATCTTCAGCCTGGCGAAGCCGGTGATCCGGCGCTTCGGCCGGGAGAACTGCGAGGTGATCCCCGGGATCAGCTCCATCCAGGTCGCCTTCGCCAGGCTCGGCCTCGACTGGCAGGACGCCCGGATCATCTCGGCCCACAGCTCCGACCCGGAGGTATCCGCCGCCGATCTGCGCCCTGCCGGAAAGATCGCCGTCCTCGGGGGGCGGGAGGCCGCGTGGGCCTGGATTGCAGGGCTGATCCCGGAGCTCGGGGAAGGCCGGCGCGTCTTTCTCTGTGAAGACCTCACCCTTCCTGGCGAAAAGGTCCGCGAGGTCGCTTCCGACGGACTGGCGGATCTCCCGGTCTCGTCGCGGGCGATCGTCCTCATCATCAAAGGGGAACTGCTGTCATGACCATCGGAACCCTCTACGGCATCGGGATCGGCCCGGGCGACCCCGAGCTGATCACCTTGAAGGGGGCGAGGCTTATCAGCGCCTGCCGGAACCTTTTCGTCCCCAAGGCGCGGACCGCGTCGGAGAGCGTCGCTCTCGCCATCGCCCGGCCCCTCGTCGGTCCGGAGGCCCGGATCGAGGAGCTCGTCTTTCCGATGACGGCGGATCGTGAGAAACTCGCTGAGCGGTGGGACGAGGCGGCGGCCCGCGTCGCCCAAGTCCTTACGGCGGGTGAGGACGCCTGCTTCCTCACCCTCGGGGACCCGCTCCTCTACTCGACCTACATCTACCTCCTCCGGGCGCTGCGGCGGCGGATCGCGGATCTCAAGGCCGTCACCGTTCCGGGGATCACGGCTTTCGGCGCGGCGGCGGCCCTGACGGACTTTCCCGTGGGGGAGGGGCGGGAACCGGTGACCATCGTCCCCGCGGCGGACGACCTCGGTTCCGTCCGGCGGGCGCTGGCCCAAGGCGGGTCGGTGGTCCTGATGAAGATCGGAAAGCGCCTGCCCGAGGTTCTCGACCTTCTCGACGGCGAGGGATTTCTGGAGAAGAGCGTCTTCGTCTCCCGCGCGGGGATGGCGGAGCAGCGGATCGAGACGGATCTCCGCCGCCTGAAGTCGGAAGGGCCGGAGGCGGGCTACCTCTCCATCATCCTCGTCCACGCGGGGCAATAGTGAGGCGGCGCCCGATCTCATCTGATCAGGTTCGTCTTGACATTACACGTTTTTGTGTGTAATGTTATGGCCCATAGAAGGAGGGGTTTTATGAGGCAACAAACAGCCAGAATCAATGTCACCCTGCCAAAAGAGCTGATCGAATCGGTGAATCAGATTGCCGGCCCGCGCTCCCGTAGTCGCCTTATCGCGGAATCTCTCCGGGAGCACATCCGGCAAATTAAAAAAGGCGAACTGGAAAAGCAGCTTGAAGAAGGGTATCGCGCCTCGGCAAAAGAGAGCATCGCTCTGGCCCGCGAATTTGAGGCCGCCGATCTGGAGGGATGGGATGAATATTAAACGAGGCGAAATTTACCTTGCAGCCCTTGACCCGGCACTGGGACGGGAAATAGCCAAAACCCGCCCCGTTGTGATCGTTTCCAACGATAAGAACAATGAACTTTCAGGAACGGTGACGATATTGCCCCTGACCTCGAAAAACCTTCGGACGATCTATCCCTTTGAGGTTTTTCTTTCCCAAGGCCATGCCAATTTGCCCAAAGATTCAAAGGTCAAAGCGGACCAGATTCGTACGCTCGACAAGGGCAGGATGATCAAAAACATCGGCGTCCTAGGCAAGAAGGATTTGGACGCCATCGACAAGGCCGTGAAAATCCACCTGGCACTGCCTTGACGGTCTCCATCCCTCGCATGGTATCACTCCGGCAACGAAACAGATAAAATGTGGTACATCCTGTTGCGTCTTTCCGTAATCTATGTGTGATATCATTACTACGAATGTGCAGATTTTCTGAGATACATTAGTGAGGATTATTAAAGGAGTGAACAAAATGATCGTCCATTTCGTCGGCGCTGGTCCCGGGGACCCGGAACTCCTCACCCGGAAGGCTGAGCGGCTGCTTGGCGCCTGCCGGATATGCATCTACGCAGGGTCGCTCGTGAGCCCCGGCGTCCTTGCGCTCATCCCGGATCAGGCCGAGCGCTACGACTCCGCGGTGATGTCCCTCGACGAGGTGATCGCCGTCTGCCGGGACGCCCGCGACCGGGGGATCGACGTCGTCCGCCTCCATTCCGGCGACCCCTCGATCTACGGGGCGACGCGGGAGCAGATGAACGCCCTCGACGCTCTGGGCATTCCCTACGACGTCTGCCCGGGGGTGAGCGCCTTCCAGGCCGCCGCGGCCGCCCTCTGCACGGAGCTCACCGCCCCGGAGATCTCCCAGACGATTGTCCTCACCCGGACTGCGGGGCGCACGCCGCTCCCCGAGGAGCAGGAGCTCGACCGGATCGCCCGGACGCACGCGACCCTCTGCATCTTCCTGTCGGTCGGTAAGATCGCCGAGGTGGCCGAAACCCTGAGCGCGCATTACGGGCCGAATTGCCCCGCCGCTGTCGTCTTCCGCGCCTCCTGGCCGGAGGAACTCCTCATCCGCGGGACGCTCGCCGACATCGCGGTTAAAACAGAAACCGCCGGGATCCGCTCGACAGCGATGATCGTCGTCGGGGAGGCGCTCGCGCGCGACGTGCCCGCCTCGAAGCTCTACGACGACGCCTTCACCCACGGCTTCCGGAAGGGAAAGACGCCATGAAAACCGCCCTCGTCACGCTCTCCGACGAAGGGGCGAGGCTCCTCGCCCCCCTGACCGGCCGCCTGCCGGAGGCGCGGCTCTTTGTCCATGAGTCGGTTCGGGACGAGTCGATCCGGTGCGAGCCCGTCCTGCATGAGACAGCCCGGCAGGATTCAGCCCCGCACGAGGCAAACCGAAGCGATCCGGACCGGCGCGATTCAATCCGGAGCGGTACGGAATCGGAACAGGAAGCTCCAACGGCGGAGCGCTTTACGAAGATCGTCGAGCTCACCGCTTCGCTCCTCCCCGTCTGCCGGGGCCTCGTCTACGCCGCCCCCTGCGGCGTCGTCATCCGGGCGCTCGCCCCGCTCATCAAAAGCAAGTTCGAGGACCCCGCCGTTGTCGTCCTCGATGTGGGGGGGCGCTGGGCGGTGAGCCTGCTGTCCGGTCACGAGGGGGGGGCGAACGACCTCGCGATCCGCGTCGCGAATCTTACGGGCGCCGAGCCCGTCGTCACGACGACGACCGAGGCGCTCAAATCGGTGATCGTCGGGATCGGCTGCCGGCGGGGGACGCCGGCGGAGCGGATCATCGCGGCCGTACGCGAGACTCTGGCGGAGGCGGGGATCGCCCTTGAAGAGGTCCGCCTCCTTGCCTCGGCGGACGTCAAGGCGGACGAGGCGGGGCTTCTCGAAGCCGCGGAGACGCTCGGCATTCCGATCCGATTCATCGCCGCGGAAGAGATACGGGCTTCTTTACGTGAATTTTCGCATTCGGATTTTGTGGCCAAAAAGGTGAATCTGCCGGCCGTCGCCGAACCGGCGGCGCTGCTGGCGGGAAGGAGGACCCGATTCATTTGTCGAAAGAAAACGTACAACGGAATCACGATCGCCCTCGCCCGGGAAGGCTTTTCGTGGTCGGAATCGGTCCCGGCGGGGCGTTAGACCGGACCCGCCGAGCCTTCACCCCCATCATTCACTCTTCGTCCAGAAATCCGCCTTCCCGATCCCTACAAATTGACAAACCCTTATCGACGATATCAAACATATCAGGTGCTTGCCGATTATTGAAGTCAGGATTTCAGACCGATGTGGTTGCGTAGTAGCTTTCTTTACGTAATGCGCGGGAGTGATTAAGGGAAAAGTGAAATCAGCGGTTATTGACGCCACCTACCTACCTGTTTGGTGATGCATGATCGTAGAAATTGGTGATTGCTGATGGAAAGAGTGTAACGTCAAGCGGCAGCGAGAGCCAGAGAGCCGATGTAGTTGGTAGACTGGGGAAACCAGTCCCGTTATCCTTCGCCGCCTGACCCACGTCAGTGGAATATAAAAAGAACATGCCCGTCGGGGCGTTGGCCACAATAGCAAGGCCATGGCTCTTGCGTTGTCCGCTGCCTTGCGGAGTTTGCTCCAGTGCTGGTATTCACTTATCTCGATCACCGGCGCATGGAACTCGGCATACGGTTCTATTTCTAAGCGCCGGTTACTCGTACCCAGCTATGGTACGATTGAACCACGTAAGGAGTTTCTCATAAATATTGTCTTTGTCAAGCACTCGAAGTTCCTGGAGATATTTCCGATACGGTTCGATCTGCTTCAAAAATCTTTCATGGTCTTTTGCATACTCCTCGTGAAACATCCTACGTATCTTTTCTCTGTCCGCTTGCCACCGTCGCTCAAGTTCCTCCCTAGCCTCAGCCTCAGATTTTCCATGCTTGTCAAGATTCAAGACTGATTCTTCTTATGGTTATTTGCGGCACAGCAAACAAACATGCAGAATTCAAATAGACAAGTCGGGGCTGCGCTTACACCAGCGCGAATGTTATCGTGCCGTTCTGATTCTTGCACTGCACCTTGCCCTTGCTTTCCAGATGCCTGACATGCGCCATAGTTTCACCAAAGGCGAACCACTTCTGGGGCGGCGGGAACTCTTCCCAGGTCTTGGCGGTAATGTCCCAGCTAATCCTGGGCGCTATCTGGAGGATGTTCTTTTCGCCCTCCCCCAGAGCGACAAGCACCTCATTCAGACGCTGGCGGTGATGCTCCTTCAGTTCCTTGACTCTCTGGTGCAGGTCATGCACCAACCGGCGGTGCCCAGGCAGAACAATTTTGACATCAAAGGTATTAATCTTTTCCAAGCTCGCCAGGTACTGACCAAGCGAATCATCCATTTCCAGCCAGGAGGAGATGTTGGGCGTAATATCAAAGAGAATATGGTCGCCAGCGACCAGGATTTTCTTGTTTGGTTCGTAGAGACTGATATGCCCCGGTGAATGCCCCGGAGTAGCCACGCATTTGAAGTGGAAGTCCCCGATGTCTATGGAATCTCCTTCTTTGACGATGGTAAAGTCAATCGTTCGCTTCAAGCCGTATTTATGTGCCGGGTGGCTCTCCATGGATGTCCGGGCGCCCTCGGTGAAGCCATTGGCGATATAGACATCCACAATTTTGCCCCAGTAAGCCATCCAGTCATCACGCACGGAACTAATCTGCGTTGCCTCTTTCTCATTGAAGAAAACCCTGGAGTTGTCCGTGGCGAGTGTGCCCGCAAGTCCTATGTGGTCAACATGCAGATGGGTAACGAAAATATCGGTCTTGTTCAGGTCAACGCCCAGTTTGCTCAGATTGGCGTTCATCTCGCTCAGGCATTCCTCACAGTTAAAGCCAGTGTCAATAATGAGGGATCTGTCCCCTCCCCGGATGATGTAGGAGTTTAACCACTTCAACGGGCTTTTGGGCAAGGGTATCTCGGTGCGGTATAAGTTTGAGACTATCTCTTCAATCAAGATTTGGGAACCTCCCTCAACAAACTCTGGTGTAATTATTATAACACACCCGGCCGAACAGACGCCCAATCATCCCTGCTTTTGGTACGGGCGCAACCTCGAAGCCTCGAATCGGTTGGTCTGACATTCTTCAATCCTCCTCGGTGTACGCACAAGTCAGCATCACAACCGATCGCTGCCTGGCTAACAATGTTTGTGCGGATCGGTACAAAACTCAAACAGGCTACCGGGCTGGCCTCCATTCCGCTTGGTGTGGGGGCTGGGAGAACCCCACGGCTACCCGATTCGAGCATCCTATTGTTTGAAATTCTTTCCGATGCTCCATGCTTTTCCAAAGTTACTCCCGACCTCCCAATACTGATTGTCGGGCATTGTCAATGTGAAAGGCCTGATCTTCTTGACGTCTGGCTTTCCATCAGAACAGCACTCGGCGTTGGCGTATGCACTCACGATCTCCCCGATGAATACCTCGTTGGTAGGAAGATCTACGACGTTTACCAGCTTACACTCCATACAGAGCGGGCAATCTTCGATCATGGGAGCCCCCGTTGTCTTACCCATAATCACTTTGAATAGGGTTGATTTATCCTTTTTTCTGCCTGATACGATTCCGCAGTAGTCCACCTTCTCCACGAGGTCAATACTCGGGACATTGACGCTGAAAGCACCGGAGGCATGAATCCCGCCATTTGTGTAGTGGATTTTCCCCAGTGCTACGGCAATCATTGGTGGTCTGAAGTTGACCCTCGATACCCATCCGACCGCCATGAAGTTCGGGTGATTATTCACCAGTGTCCCAACGACAACCATGGACATCGGATACGTGAATGCATTCTCATCTATTGTAATCTTTGCCATTGTTTCATCCTCCGTTTTGGTCGAACAAGGTTGTCATCATCGAGAGCAGGCCGGCGATCTGCTGACAGCCATAGTTCGATCTCCTTTCAACTCTTTTCTTTGTTGAGGGTGTCGAATCGTGTGCGGATCTCCTCGACGCGACTACGATTCACACCGAAATCGTAATAGCCGACGCGGGACGCCGACCGCACGTGGATCAACTTCTTCCCGTCGTCCAAGAGGAATTCCACGTCGTCGACGAAGCGAAAGAAGGTGGAGGTAAATTCCGCGTGGAGATATAGCTCCTCGGAGATGACGATGCGGGACCGCCTCATCCCCGACACCGCCTTGATCAGAAGCTCCCTGGCCTTCTCAGCCGTCCCCTCATACCGGAGGGGTGCGATGACGTGTCTGGGGTCGCCGCTTTGAGATGAGACGCAGTTAGGTGAGTCGGGACAGATGAGGAGTCTGCCACCGGTCATCCCGATCTGGGCTGAGCGTGCCTCCGAACAACCCACCACTATGACGGCGAGGTAAAGCAGGCAGTATCTGGACATGATCCCTCTTTTCTCCGCCCGGCTACCCGATTATGCGTCACCCGAGCGGTCCGAGCACCAGAAGGGCGGGTGTCACGAGCACGAATGTCGAGGCGATCCACCAGCCGGACGCAGGCTCACCCTTCACTCTGGCTCGAATGCCAAGGACCCCAGTCACAATCCCAACGATGAGAGAAATGAATACTACTATCAGCGCCATCAAACCACGGTTGGCACAGCCGACAAGCGAAACTGGCGTGAGATACAGTACGACAATCGCAATCGGAGCGATGGCCGGGAGGAGGATATGCTTGGTGAATGCACTCATAATCGACGCCTAATTTTTTCAGCTCGCTACAACCCCCAAACACCTACCGGGGTGGCCCCCGCATTCCGCTTGGTGTGGGGGCTGGAGATAGCTCCCGGCTGCCCGATGAATGATGTCTGCTTTATACGGGATCAGATTGAGAATATCAAGAATCGTCAATGATTCAAGGATTATTATTGGGTAGTCAATGATTGAGGCCGATGCGCTTGTATAGTAGCTTTCACTGCGTACTACTCATGTAAGATTAAGGAAAATATGAACTATGCTGGTTATCGCTGTCACCTACTACTAAATAACTTTGAAAAGCTCATATGTTGATGATTACGGAATGAAATCTTGTTGTCCACGTAGTGAGAAGAATCATCATTTTGCCGTGGAGCAATTGATTGCAAATAATAATTTTACCTCACTTTGCCGATCGGGAAAGTCTGCCCGCTTATTGATATCGTGGGATACTGGGCTTTCTTGAATATCTTCTCGGCCAGAGTAGGCACTTCATTGTCCACATAATCCGCAAGCTCTGTCGTCTTCACATAACCAGTCTTCCCTTTGTCGGCTTTTCCTTTCAATCCTTCTGCCAGCACGTAAGTAAACAATCCATGACCTTGATAGCCCTCCAGCGCTTCCTGAAGAGAAGTCGAAGCCGAAAGAATGGTCGAACCCACCGCCCGGCTCAGGATCTTCATTGCCGTGTCCTCGCTCATGCCACGCGTAAGCATCGCCACCTGGATGGCCTCACCCAAAGCCCCCGCATTGCATGTGTCGATAATGATCAGCTTTTTTGTGGCAGGGATATTACTGATAAGCTCCTTGAATACCGACTGTCCAATAGCGTCGGTCTTGAGTCTTTCTGTTCGTGTTGATCCTACATTGGACGTAATCAGAAAATACTCGCCGTCATCAACGGTTCCGTGGCTTGCCACATAGAAGACAAATAAATCGTCGGGATTTAAAGTCTGCATGGCCTTAAGTTCTTTTAAGATATTTTCCCTTGTCGTTTCTTCTGTGGAGGAAAGCTTTTTTACTTCTACCTTCTCAAAAAGAGTTGAAGCGCCCTGCTGAAGCGTCTTGGCGAATAGATCAGAATCGGCGACAGCGTAGTTAAGCTGGAGTTTAGGATTTTTATACTCGTTGATGCCAATGACCAGGGCATAAAGAGAAGGCTTGCCGATGGCTTTAAATGCCGCTGTAATTTCATGAACAGCACCTGTGCTTTGCATGGTGTTGTCAGCATTAAAGGCAACGGCCTTGATTAAGTTCACGCCGCTGGAAAGTTTCAGCTTATAGGTTTTAGTGATCTCGTTCCGATTGGATGCGACGATTTTTACGCCTCTTGTGCTGTCCAGCATAACTGCGGAGCCATTGAGATAAAGCCTTATATCACCAATTCCGCCACCGGCATCGGTAACCTTCAAAGTGATAGCAGCATCGCTCTTATCAATACTTTTAGGCGTATCAATGATCGCTACAACCGGAGGCGGTTTGACATCCGCTACTTTTTTTAGTTCCTTCAAAGACCCGCCGGAAAGAGCGAGATTAACGAGGTCAGGACGGTAGAAACTTTCCCGCAATTGCTCCGTGCTATATTCTTTACCACCGACTTTAACACTGAGATACTGATCGCCTTTAGGAGAAGACGCATAATAGCCATTAGCTGTTGTAATAATCCATTCCCCATCTTCAAACGCAATCATGGAAGCAACTTCTTCTCCTGTAGAGACGTTCCATATTCTTGTAGAGGCGTCTCCTACGGATATCACATACTTGCCATCGGGGAAAAATTTAGCCGATATGCCCAGCTCAGCGCTGGATACGCCTGTATGCCCAGCAAGAATTTTCCATTGAGATCCTGATGCTAAATCCCAAATTTTTATATTGCCATCAATACCCCCTGATAAGGCATATCTGCCATCAGGTGAAAAAGCTACGGACCAAATACTTTCGTGACCGACGAATTCCTTTACTAGTGTTAAATTTTTTGCATTCCACAACCTGACGGTATTATCAGTTCCGCCGGACAGGACATATTCACCGTCTGGAGAAAAAGCAACAGCTCTTATAACGCCGTTGACTTTCGCTGTTCTTATGGAATTCCCCGACGATGCATCCCATAAAACCATTTTGTCAGTTCCACCGGATAAGACATATTTGCCATCCGGAGAATAGGCAACAGCCCAAAACTCCCATGCAGGTGTAGGTTGTGTTTTGAAATCTATGATTTCCCTTCCCGTTGCTGCATCAAAGGTTTTCATGGTTGGTTTGGGTTTCAAAAACACCGGAAGAGGGCCAGGGCTTGCATATAAAAAATATTTTCCGTCTGGAGAAAAAGCTATGGAGGCGGCTTTATCATTATCAAAGATCATTATTTCTTGTCTTGTGGCTAAATCCCAAAGTTTTGTCCCTTTGCCGCCGGATGCAAAATGTTTTCCATCAGGCGAAAAAGCGACCCCAATTCCCAGACTCATAAAATCTTCATGATGGAATGTTTGAATTTTTTTCCCTTGCATAATGTCCCAGAGAATAAAAGAGTCCATGCTGCCCGATAAAACATACCGACCATCCGCAGAAATATCAACTTTACGAACGACGGGAGCTTCTTGTTTAATTTCCCGGGACATGTCGCCTTTTCCGGTAAGGATCGGCGTTGCTGCACAGGAAGAAAGGAGAAGTGCCAAACACACAGTCAAGATTGTTCGACAAACAGACATATTCTCTCCTCTATTTGAATCAGGTAGACCGGTTTTCTTCCAATATTACAGGTTCGGGTTTGTTTTCTCTGTTTCCGCCTAATCCCCCGGCAGTGCCACATTATTCCGACCATTACTGATTGTAATGTAGCATAAAATGAAAAAATGGAGAAACATGGATTTCAGGAAGCAGCCCACATTATACATTGACGGGAAACCGGCTGTTAAGCCTTCCCACGTTTTCACCAGTATTCAATAATCCTGCATTGACTTACATCTCGGTCAACCAACCCATGCCCTGGGATTTTACCCCGGATTTCATCGCCGACAGGAACCTCGAACGCAGGGCGTTGCTGACAAGGGCCTTCTTCACCGGGCTCAGGCGGAGGAAACCGCCCACGAGCGCGCGCATGAAGTCCTGGGAGACGCTGTTCGGGTTATCGAAAATGATGTTCTGCAGGTTCCCTTTTTCAAGGGTCTGGAGAATCATCTTTTCGAACATGTCTTGAGGAGTAATGACCCTCTGCTTCCGAGGAACAAGGTGCATTGACTTGGTCTTGCACTTGAGTGTGCATACCCCACAGCCTATGCACCAGCTCTCGTTGACGATCGGCTTTCTCTTTCGTTTCGGCTCCGGCGGTGTCAGTTCCTCCATCATGATCGCATTGACCGGACAGGCGATGGAGCATATCTTGCACCCGTTGCATTCTGAGTCGTCGGGCCTGGCCAAATACGAGGAAGTGATGACGGCCTCGGTGTATCCCCACCTGCTCAGACCGGCCAGGTAGTTGCAGCAGCATGCGCAGCAGTGGCACATGTATTGGACATTCTTCTGGACGTTGTCAGCGCTCAAGACCAGCCCCATTTCCCTAGAGTGGGCTAGGTTCTCGAGCATCTCGGATTTCGTCGATTCGCGCGCGAGCCTGTTCCTGACGAGGTAGTCCACGCCAAATCCAAACGAGGTGCAAGTCTCGAGCGGCACCTTGCACTTCTTCTCATCCAGGTGGTGCTTCTCGTGCCTGCATGAGCAGATGCCGATCCCGAACCGCTTTGTGTTTTCAATGATGGTTCTGGCTTTCTCGTAGTCGAGTACCTCGATAGCGTCCTCGGGGCGGAACCCCTCTTCATGCGGGATTGTCCGCAGAACTGAGAAGGCGTTACCTCCACTCATGTTTGCCACGATGAACGAGTTATCGGATGAAAGGTATTCGTGGAAAAGCTTCGCCATTTTCTTGGCGTCGAAGTTGTTTCCCGTACGCATCATGGTGAACTCAAATATTCCGATGATCATGGGCGAGGGCATGTAATAGGCCGCGTCCCCATGGAAAATGTCGATCACCAGCCCCTTATTCGCAAGCCCGTTCAACACTTCAGAAAGTCTTTTTTCATCCTTCCCGGAGAGCAACGCGATCCGCTCCAGAGGCGAGAGGCCATACGGCATCTTCACTATTACGTCCGCCTCCTCCTCGGAATAAAGCTCCTTGACGATCGCGTGGAAGGTTTCGTTCCAGGGCGCTCTCATCGAAAGCCCGTCGATTTTCCTGTGAAGCTCACGGTAAAGGTTTTTGCCCACCCTGTGTCCCATGTTCCGTCCCCCTTTTCAGATTAATGTTTCAAAGGATGTCCTTAATTTCGCATTTGTTCCCTGACACTAAACACAAAACCCCGCACTCTTCCTATAAACGGGGTTTCAATATTCTCTCCATGGCATCATCCTTCTATAAAGGGTTCAAATTGGTTGTTAACCGATTGACAATGCCTTATTCAACTAGGGTTCTTTTTTGGCCCTAATGAGTTGAGAAGTCAAGGGATTATTTTATTGATAACCACTTGAAACCTTTTATATCTCCTGAAATCTCATTTCTATTTATAACAGGAAGCTATATGCCTCTTACATAAACAGAAAATCCGCTATCAAGATGTAATATCTTTCAATCAGAACTCGGGGAATTTCCTCTTTTTATCTTCGCAGCAATGTCTTCAAATTGATTGATCTGAACAGACCCATCAGGAAATTTGGCGATGATTTCCAGGTCGCCTCCCATGGCCTTGATAAAATTTCTTGATGTGCTGATATACATGTCTGTCCGCTGTTCAAGCTTTGATACCGCAGATTGCTTGACAGACAATGTTTGTGCCAGTTGTTCCTGGGTTAAATTCCTGGCATGACGCAATTCCTGCAAAGGCATTGCACCAAGTAAGGTCTTTGTCTTCTCCGCTGCTTTTTTTCTTGCTGCGGGTTTCATTTTTTCTCTCAGTATAGAGTAAGGTTTGCTCATAATGTGCCCCCTTGTTCATCTTTTAAAGACTTTAAATGCTCCTCATAAATTCTTTCGGCCAATGGGACATATCGTTCGTACCAACGCGTACCGCCAGTCTTTCTGCCGCCAATAAGTAGGATGGCCGCTCTTCGGGGATCGAAGGCATAAAGGATTCTAAACGGTTTCCCTTTATGTTGAATTCTTAACTCCCTTATTGTGCCGTACTTGGCCCCTTTGACATCCGAACTGTAGGGGTACGGCAGATGAGGCCCCTTTTCTTCCAATAAACCGACAACCGCGTCAAGAAAAATCGGATGGATTGTTTTTTATCGGTTTGCATCCCAGACCACGTATTCCCTGACGGGCCAGAAATTCCTATCCTCCCTGGAAGTGACTTCAAGATCGCATAATGGAACATATCCTTTCTTTTTAACTTCCTTCACCTGGACGATTACACCGCAGAGGTCATCTTCCTCAGATTCAATGCCAATGACTTCCATGATATGATCAAGCCTGAATGGTTTATGCTTGGCTACGTCTGTAAAGTAGGCATCATCCTCATCTTCCATCCGTTTGACTTGGAATGGAAAAGAGAGATGCTCTCTGAGCCACGGTATCCAGTCTCTTTCAATCCATTCCTGATATTTCCTTTCATAGGCATCTTTATCATCAGGGAGATTGCCTTTGTTGGATTCTATTAGGTCCCATGAGGTGTCGTAATTTTCTGTCATGATATTTCTCGATGATGTTTGTTGGCGGCGCGATCTCTTAACGCTCCAGGTAAACGGTACAACCGAATAGATTTCAAATTTTCCGGCCACAGGAAGAGGGAAAGTTTTTTGCAACCCGCTAAGGCAGGTTGGCCGCATTCACCCACGGTCCGCCGAATCGATCGGCATGAGGCGTAACGAACCTACCTTTCTTCCGATCCTTCAAATATCTCCAACTTGAAATGGAATCCTTCGTACGTCATCAGCATCCTTCCGACCTCGTGCCATGAAAGTTCCTTGCCATCGATGACGAGGCAGGGAACCTCGCCATTCGTATCATCATCCCAGGTGATCCGTCCGCGCAAGGTATCTCCATTCGTGATTTGGTGCCGGGTCAGATCGCCGGGTTCGATGTGCCTTCGTTGCAGTTCACGGCGCATACGTTCAACAAGCTTCGCAAACAATGCGAACAGATCATCCTCCGCATCGCCGCATATCGAGAATTCATAGCCTTTAGGTTCATCATTGTGAATCTCCAAAGCCTCAATGGTCACATGATCTCCGAAAAGACGGGGCTGAAAATGGAAGGTGTGATTTTTATTATCCTGATCCGCCAGGATGATGGGGTGAAATGACAGGTGATGAAAATCGACTCCGCTATGTTTGGCAACGGCTTCATTGAAACACTTGGTGCACAGGAAGCGTCTTGTTTCTCCTTGAGAAAAATTGACTCCTTCATAAGCCGGCGTTGCCGCCCCGCAGGCGTCACACTTCTCATTCCTTTTCATGTTTTTCCTCTCCTTTTCGAATCCGTTGTTTTCAGCCATTCAATCTCTTCGGGCACTGCTGGTTCTTTTCTTGTGAACTACCCGGATCCGGAAATTCTCCTGACGTAAGAAAATTTTACTTGTCGATTTCCAAATGACACCTCGCGCGATTAAGGTAAAAATAAATACTAACGAGGAAGAACTACACGGTGATCGAAAGCGGTTGCACTTGCTGTTCGACTTTGTCTGACAAGGTATCTTCTGCAACATCCATGTCATATCGGCTTTGAAGATTAAGCCAGTAACGAGGCTCCTGCCCAAAATAACGCCCTAAACGCAACGCAAGTTCGGCGTTTACAGATCGTTTCCCATTCACGACATAATTGATACGCATGGCAGGTACGACAATGTCTTTGGCAAGACGATATTGAGACAACGTTAGCTCATCCAATAGCTCCTTTAAATATGCGCCGGGATGCACTGGGAAAATACGTTTCCTACTCATATCAAACCTCCTCTAATGATAATCTACGATCTCTACATTTTCTGTATATCCTTTAAGGAAGGAGGGGAGGACCCGATTCATTGCAATGGGTTTCTCCATTTGACCCCTGGAAATCGCGAGAAATCGGTATCGGTGGAGATCAACTCACAGCCGTGTTCACTGGCCAGGGCGGCCAGGTGCGCATCGGTCACAAGGTTCGCCACTGCCTAGCCCTCGACCAGCATCTTTTGAAAGACGATCCAGTGCCGGTCGGTCGGATAAACGATGCGCGTGCAAGGTTGATCCAACCAGCTTTGCACACGTGAGAGCGCCTGATCGAGAGACAGGGGGTGCTCAAAGACGCGCGGATTCGCGCCGATGCGGATGAACGCACCAAGGACGGTCCAGCAAAGGCACACCGGCGAGGCGCCGGACAACTGCGCATCCCACCATTCACGTGCCATCACATGGTGAGGACTTTGTTGGTCTTTGGCATACAAGAGGACGTTGGCATCCACGAGGATCACCGGTGATCCTCCCCCTCGATCTGCGATAGGAGCGCCTGGATGTTGTCCAGATTCCTCCCGGCTTTCAGCCCCATCTTGTGAGGGCGGGTGCGATAGGATCGGGTTCGCGAGGCATCCTCAACGGTCTGCAACCCGGTACGCAACGCTTCATTCACCACGCGGCGAAAAGGCGCACGGAGTTTTGCCGCAACAGCTTTCGCCTTATCCAGAACATCGTCGTCTATGGTCAGTGTCGTTCTCATGGGGTCATCGTAGCATCATGCAGCGTGATGTCAAGGCATCATGAAATTTCTCTTGACGTAAAAAAGATTTATCATGTACTCGTGATCTCTGAGAAGAGAGAGGTCAACCGATGAATAAGAAGGCCCCGGTTTATTTGTCGAAAGAAAACGTACAACGGAATCACGATCGCCCTCGCCCGGGAAGGCTTTTCGTCGTCGGAATCGGCCCCGGCGGGGCGTTAGACCGGACCCGCCGAGCCGAGGAGGCGATCGCGAAAAGCACGGTCGTTGCGGGCTACACGCGCTACCTGGAGTTGATCGGGGATCTGACGGAGGGGAAGGAGCGGATCGCCACGGGGATGACCCGCGAGGTGGAGCGATGCCGGATGGCCCTGGAGCGGGCGGAGGCGGGGGAGACCGTCGCCCTCGTCTCCTCGGGGGATCCGGGCGTTTACGGGATGGCCGGCCTCGTCCTGGAGCTCGCCGGGGCGAGGGGATCGGCCGTGCCCATCGAGATCGTGCCGGGCGTCTCCGCCGCGAACGCCCTGGCGGCGCGCCTCGGGGCCCCGCTCATGTGCGACTTCGCGACGCTCAGCCTGAGCGACCTCCTCGTCCCCTGGGAGACGATCCGGGGGCGTCTGGAGGCCGTCGCGGCCGCCGACCTGGTCGCGGCGATCTACAACCCCCGCTCGCAGAAGCGCACCCGTCAGTTGGACGAGGCGGCGGCGATCTTCCGCCGCCACCGGCCGGGGACAACCCCCGTGGGCGTGGGAACAGCGGTGGGCTCCCCGGAAGAACAGATCCTTCTTTCCGACCTGGACCATTTCCTCGAACTCCCGATCGCAATGCGGAGCGTCGTGATCATCGGGAACCGGGCTTCCCTGCTGGCCGGCGGCTGGTTCGTCACACCGCGGGGGTACAAAGTATGATTCTCCTGATCGGCGGCACGAGCGAAACGGCCCCCCTCGCCTCCGGCCTCGCCAATGCGGGATACGAGGTCCTTGTTTCGACGGCAACGGCGGCCCCCCTCGCGATCGGCGACCATCCCCGGATCGCCCGGCGTGCGGGACGCCTGGATGAAGAAGAAATGGCCGCGCTCGGGAAGGAAAAGGGCATCCGGGCGATTGTGGACGCCGCCCACCCCTACGCCGTCTCCGCCCATGCGGTAGCGCACAATGCAGCGCAGCGCCTCGGGATTCCCTGCCTCGTCTTCCGGCGAACTACGGCCGACGTGAAAGGGGAAAACATCCGTTTCGCCGCCGACCACGCCGAGGCTGCGGAAATGGCCTTCGCCGAAGGCCGCCCCGTCCTCGTGACGACGGGCTCCCGGAACCTCGCCCCCTACGCGGAGGCCGCCCGCCGGACCGGCGTCCCGTTCGCCGTCCGCGTCCTCGACGCCCCGGAGTCCTTTGCGGCCTGCCGGGCGTCGGGCATCCCGGAGGAGCGGATCATCGCCGGCCGCGGCCCCTTTTCGGTGGAGGAAAACCTCGCCGCCATCCGGCGCTTTGCAATCGCCGTGATCGTCACCAAGGAAAGCGGCCGGGCCGGCGGCATCGACGCCAAGCTCGCCGCGGCGCATCAGGCAAACTGCCTTCTCATCGTCCTCCGCCGGCCGCAGACGCCCGCCTCCAACCCCGCCTTCGACCACCCGGCAGCTCTCATCTGCACCCTGCAGGATCTCGTTCCTCACGTGGTCCAAGCGTAGCCATGTTCTACCCGAATAATCGAAGCTCACGCAATGGATGGATTCAGAATTCAAGCTTTCCTCAACGTAGACGGCTTCTTAAAAAAGTTCCCCGGTTTTTATCTTGCCTGTTTTCATAAAATTTCCTTGACATCCAAAGACGCTTTCCTTATGCTTACATCGAATAAAAACAAGTTCTTGTCAGACTTTTTTGCAGTTTGTCGCAAATTGTAAGGGGGAGTAGCAACCGGCGGAGGTTCTGCCGGGCCGCGTTACGTCAGCACGGTGGGAATTCCACCCGGACGCGGCATCGCGACTGGAGTCGGGATCTCGCAAGACCTTTACTCACAGCATATTCAACTATGCCGCGGGTGGAGGTTTTTTTTACCCTGCGGCGCCGGAAGGAGGGATTATGATCGACTTGGGCTGGTTGGGGCATATTGCGTTCACGTGGGAATTCTTCGCCGCGGTGATGAGCATCGTCTTTATCGACCTGGTACTGGCCGGCGACAACGCCGTCGTGATCGCCATGGCGGTCAAGAACCTGCCGGGAAGACAGCGCCTGTGGGGAATCGCCCTGGGGGCGGGCGGCGCCGTCGTCGTCCGGGTGATCTGCACTTTTCTGGTGGCCCAACTGCTGAACATGCAGTTCATCAAACTTGTCGGGGGGGCGGTGATCATCTGGATAGCAGTCAAGCTGCTCACCGAGGGCGCCAAGGAAGAGTGCCGGGACCACGAGTGCGGAAGCATCTGGCAGGCACTATGGATCATCATCGTGGCAGACATGAGCATGGGCATCGACAACATGCTGGCCGTCGGCGCCGCCAGCCACGGCAATCTGTTCCTGCTGCTTTTCGGCCTGATGCTCTCGATCCCCTTTGTCGTATTCATGAGCAACATGCTTTCCAAGCTGATGGACAGGTACCCGATCATACTCTGGGCCGGTGCGGCCATACTCGGCAAGGTCGGAGGCGAAATGATGATCACCGACCCGTGGGTTCACGGCCTGCTGAACCCGCCCAAGTGGGTTGAGTACGCGGTGATGGTGTTCTTTGTCCTCTTCGTCTGCGGGCTGAGCAAATGGCTTCTTAATCGGCGCAAGGCTGCCATTTCAATCGAGCAACCCGCCGCCACGGACGGCGCAGTCTGAAGAGGACGGCTGCTGCGTGGCCCGTTGCCTGGAGTTCACTTCGTTGGCCGCGCATGGAGCCACGGTTGATGGCGCCATTGTGCGACGACGGGCCGGACCCTCTTCATGGCTTGGAAGGTTGCTTCCGTTTCAATTTCCTCAGATCATCCACACCAAAGACATAGTTTTTGCCGACCTTACGAAAAGGCAACTTCCCTTCTTTGGCCCATCTTCGCACGGTTACTTCCGCAACCTCAAGGTATTCCGAACTTTCCTTGATAGTCAGAGTCGAAGGGAGATATCCGAAGACCTCGTCGTATGTGTAATTATCCTTGTCAAAACCTTTACGGGCGATGAGCGAAAAAAGCCTTTCCCGTTCTGCCATCGGCAAGGTAATAATGTCTTTATAAATTTTCTCTGCCGTATTCATGGCTGAAACTCCTTTTGATATTTCTTCAGATCCCGGTAAAAGTTTTCATGTGTCCCAATCATGACAAAAAGCAGATTTTCATCCTTCGTTTCATAAGAGATCAGGTATTCCTGCCTGTGGAACTTAAATTTATGCACCCGGAAACCGGCCAGATCGCCTTTTTTACCTTCTCCAATGTCTGGATCGGCAATGATCCTGTCCACTTGATCCTGAATGGCCAGTTGCAAAGGCAGGGACTGCTTTTTAACAAACCGTCGGAATGCAGGGGCAAACAATCCTTCCATGATAGTTTATTTGATAATATAAATAGTCAAATTCGTCAACATTTATCTTCGTCGTTATTATTCCGCCTGTTCCAAGCGCCTGCGGCCGCCGGCTGATTTCAGTCTCTCCGCCTTCCCCCCTATCTCGATACACCCCTATGGGGCTCACGATGACATCTCCTCGGAGATGCCCAAGGCCAGAAACAGATCCGGCTTCGCCTAAGCACCGGAAAGACCGATGCAACAATCTTCAGGCAGTCAGTGCAGTTCCGAAGTTTTCATGTGCTTATGGTATAAAAAGCTTTTCCCTTCTTTTTTGTTACGTTCAATAAAATTGACGACCTCGTAAAAAGTCACGCGGCGATTCTGACGGTGTAGAGCATATTTTCAATCGCCGATTTGAAAATATGGCTGAGCCG
>MICJ01000011.1:0-6521 GCA_001830835.1 Syntrophobacterales bacterium GWC2_56_13
TGCGCGAGATGCTCTCGCCAACCTCCGCCATCGTCGGCATCGGCCGGGACCGCGACGTAGCGCTTCTCACCGACGGCCGTTTCTCGGGTGGCAGCAAGGGAGCGGCGATCGGACATATCTCCCCGGAGGCGGCGGAAGGGGGCCCCATCGCCGCAGTACAGGAAGGCGACCTGATCGAGATCGACATTCCCGCAAAGAAGCTGAATCTCCTCATCTCCGATCAAGAGATGAAGGGACGTCTCTCCCGCTGGAAACCGGTGAAGAAGGAGCTGAAGGGCTATCTGAAGCGCTACGCCCAGCTTGTCCGCTCCGCCCACACCGGCGCCACGTTTGAGTAGACGTCGTCAATCAGCCGGTCGATCTGGCGGTCCGTGGCGGCTATCTGGTGCCTGAGGTTTTCCTGTTGATTTTGCGGGAACCAATCGGCTTGGTATCCTCTGCGAATCCCTTTACTCAATTTTGATGCCGGTCTTCTTGATCTCATCGATCAGATTGCCGCCGTCGGAGAATCCGGTCGGTGTAAACGGCATCGGTTCGATCCGGTTGTCGATCTTTCTCCGGAGCGGCACGATCCGCCGCCGGTCCTCAAAGCGGTCGCCGGTAAAAGCTTCGGAGATCAGGGCTACATCGATATCACTTTCCTCCCTGACTCGCCCATTGGCGTATGAACCGTAAAGAATGGCTTCACGAACCGGGATATGGTGTTTTTCCAATTCGGCGATGTATTTTCTTACGATGTCGATGATGGAATCCGGCTGCGCAGCCATGTCATCGTCTCCTCGATTTCCTTCAGGTAATGTTCGGTAAATTCCCGCGTGCATCTCTTGTAGGCGGATACACATACGCCGTTAATTTTTCCCTGATGCGACTCCCCTGACCGCGGAAATTGGCCTTTATCTCTTCAAGAAATTGATCGGTCTCGAAGATTTTGAATTTACTCAACGAATCATCCCTTCCGCAGTTCTGTCTGCATGTGTCCCTGTTTCAGTTTTTTCATAAGGGCGGAATTCGCCAGGATCTCTTCCGTCTCAAACGTATCAGTAAAAATCTCTTCGGCATCGGTTGTGGGAGACAGGACTCCCAGGTTCACATCAACACGCGGGTAATTGTACAACCCGCGGGCCAGGCGGCGCAGCGTCCCTTTTTTCGCCAGACGGTGCAACGCCAGGTCCACCGACTGACGGCTTCCCAGGTCCAGAAAGTCACCTGGGGTAACGACGCTACCCTTTCCACGCCCATATATGCGGCTTAGTATTTTTGAATCAATGCCTTGCATGATGTATCAGTATCAAATTTTGTAAGGAAAAGTAGCATCTTTTTCTTACAAAAGTAAGCCTTCATGTACTCTATCGTCGTTTTTAGTAAGAACGAATAATTTACTGCAATGAATGACTGTGTGGGGAAGCGCCGAGACAAGCGAATCGATGGAAAAACGGAAAATTATGTCCAAAAGCCAAAGAGATGACAGCTCATTATCTAGTCAGATTTTTACACAAATACGTCACGGGAGGTGCTGGAGACGGAATTTATCATTGACGAGTTGGTGAGGCGATGTCTGGCTTGTTGGTTTCAGCGTTTTGTCTTCTTGCCGGTATGTTTCCAATAATTCATGATGGCCAATGTCATTGCCTGCTTGCTGACCTGGAAAATTCCGGCCAGTTTATCTACATTGCTCATATCAGCAGAGTATTTCTTGAGTTGCTCATAGGGAACGAGAAGTTCAGCAGCAAAAACATCGGCTTCGATCTCTTTAGGCGGTTTTGTCTTGCCAGTTGATTGCGCATCACTTTCTCGGATTTCTTCAGGGTCATAAATGTCTCTTTTGATGTGTTCCAAAAAGATATGACCCAGTTCATGGGCCAAAGTGAATCGTTGTCTTTGAAGCGGCCGTGCCTTGTTCAAAACGGCGATCGCTGGTTTTCCATCTATTTCGAGAATGGCGCCATCAATCTCGTCGGCATCGTTCAGTTCAATGTATTTCAGGTGAAGTCCCCGAAATATCATCGTAAGATCTGTGGGCGCCTCTGATAATTTATAATCTTTGAGAACTTTCCTGGCCATATTCCGGGCAAAACTATAATTCGGCTCCA
Source organism: Syntrophobacterales bacterium GWC2_56_13 (assembly GCA_001830835.1). Lineage (GTDB taxonomy): Bacteria > Desulfobacterota > Syntrophia > Syntrophales > UBA5619 > JAKAFS01. The sequence goes on from MICJ01000011.1 coordinate 2,091, forward strand.
TGAGCTAAAACCTCCCGCTAACCCCTTCCTGCTGCAGACAGGCGTTGACCTTCTTCAAATATTCCGGATTGACGGACGGTCGGGACTCCGGTGTTTCTTCGCTTACATATTTTTCGAGGATTTTGTTCATACTTCGGGCATACATCAATTCGGCCGTTTTTCCGTAATGCGGCGTCCTGGCATGCATAAAGGAAACTTGGCTTTTAACATTCTGTATTTTTAAAGTATTATCTAATAACTGAGGAAGGTTATCCATCGTAAGCTGAAAGAACTTCAGGATATTGACGGATATCCCCACCGGGATGCTTTCGGGAGGGAGGTCGTTGTTTTCGATGCGCTCCAACTGTGGCACATCGATGCCCAACCTACTGCAGACGATATCTGTCACGATTTTTGTTGTCTGGATGACGCTTCGGACAAACTCACCCAGCGACACTGAAGCGTTTAGATAACGCGCCTTGGCTTTTTCAATTTCAGCCCGCATCTCCGTTTCGATCAGGTTGATCCTTGCCTCTGGAAAACGTTCAATGAACTGGTGAACAAGGAGATTCATAGACGGAGAAATGACCACTTCTCCCCGTTCCCACCGCCCGTAACTATTCTGCCCGATGTGAAGAAGATCGCAGATCTCCTCCAGACTCATATCCAGTATCTTCCGGAGCAGCCTTAACTGCTGAGGAGTCAGGATCGGCTTGGAACTGAATTCCAGGTTGATTCGCTTCTTGTCCAGGGCGAGGCTCTGCGGGTGGGTAAAGATTATATCCCCGCAACCCGGACATTTTTCACATTCCAAATCTTGAATGGTCTGCGGCCGGCCGTTGATGACGACCCCCTTCGAGATGGTGGTCGTTTGATATTCGCTATTGAAGCAGTTCGTGCAAAGCATGGATTTTCCCTCTCGACTATTTGATGCAAAAGGATGTAAGCCGCCACTCCATGAATTCACCCGTCTGTGGGTGATAATTTGAACAGATTTTACAATAGACTTTCACGCACTTCGTACTTTCGCCGTAAATCACATAATGGGTGTTCTTGGGGCTGCTTGCCATGGGGCTTGTGGCGGGCATCACCTTTTCGATAGAGGTAGCGTCCAGGATAACCTTTTCCACATCCGCCTCCCAAAAGCCATCCCGAAGCATATTGTCGATACAATCATTGGTTTTATGAATTTTCCCCTGACGATAAGCCTCCTGAATTTCTTTGATTACAACGAGAGTAGCCAATTGATCCCGGAGGCTTTTGTCCATGACCTCTCCTTAAATGGATCTAATAAATACCAATTGGTATGATGCAAGTCAAGAAGAATTTTTTTGAGGTTTTTGTCTTTCTCGGTGATCCGGATTTCTTCGTCCGTGAGGTTGTAGAGGTCGTAAACGAGGCGGTCGATCCGGCGGTCGGCGGCGTCAATCTGGCGCTTGAGGTTGGTCTGCTCGTGGTCCGCCCGCACGGGATCGCCACTTCCACGTTGAGCCGCTTGACACAGATCGTGGAATATCAGCCTACTACTATGGGTCTTCTTCCTCACCTCGAACCCAGTTATGATCCGGAACGATCAGCGGCATCCTCAGCAAACCATCGCTTGTCAGCCGTCTCTCACGAAGCTTGATCATCTCAACGAAGTAAAATAGAACCGCACGCGTGAGTTGAAGCGTCTCTATCAACTGGTCCTTAAAGGCTACATCGCCATAGTGGTCGATGTATAAACACTTCCTACTTGGGATCGTATCGATGTCATGCATCACGGTGAAGCGGTGGGTGGACGTATTACGGATTGACCTCTTTTTCTGTAGAAATCCACCTTCACGGATGTCGTAAGAGACCTCGGCCAAAGCAATCAGAGCCGTATTCCCCAATGCAATCTCGTTAGTTACCTCAGATTGCCAAGTTAGCGGCTCTCCCCTCTTCGACTGCAGTAACCATCTCGTCTTGAAGAAGATTGATTCAGGGTTACCTGGGAGGCCGAGATATTCACTTGCCGCAACAGCAGTCTTGTCGAGTACATCCATGCAGGACCGCTGAGACAGGGCAAGAACTGACGACCGTATGCCGTAGAGCGCGTAGTCTAGCGTGTCGGAGTACTTGCCACTGTCGATAAGTTCACCTTCCAATGCCAAGTATGCTAGAAACCGTGCCGTCAGGTAGTCCGACTTTAGTACATTGAACATCGCGAAGATCGGTGGAACACCATGCTCAGTTTGGATGGGCTCGGTAATGCTCTCGATGCGCAGTGAATCCCAACGCGACATGTCCAGGTCGAGGCCCTCAATAGTTAATGCTAAGGATAGGCGATACTTCGCCACGAACCGCTGATAATCAGTCCCCGAAGACAAGTCCGGTGGAGCCCCACCTATAATTTCGGTCTCCAGCAACTCAGACAACTGTTTGTACGCTCTCTCCCCCGCCAGTTCACGAATTCTGTCCGGATTATCTCGCGCAGTGCTCAAGTGCCGGGCAGCAACTCCGAGCAGGACATCTCGGTCCCCCGTACCTTCGTTGGCGAATCGCAGAAGAATCTTCGCGGCACCAGTCAGAGCGATCCCATTAGAGGGGTCCTTCTTAAGCGCGCTCAGATAGCAGTCGTATGCCTCGACAAATCGGTATGCTTTTATAAGCGCATTACCAAGATTGGTGAGTGCCTGGGAGGCAATGAATGAGCCAGCCTCTCCTTCTCCTGCGAATCGGTATAGGTTTCTGGCCTGGCGTCGCAGATCAGCCGTTTCGCAATACCACGCCGGCCCCGAATAGGAGAGGAGATCAGCCTTTCCTGCAAGTCCATTAGCCAGACAGTATTGGAGATCGCCCCGGTTAGGGTCGCTATCCAAGAGGCGCTGGAGTAAGGCAACACCTTCTTCTACTGCCTGAATGTCATTCCCCGCGATTCCTGCGTCTATCAGTATTCCAGCACTCAGCGCACTGATGTTACGTGCGTTTAACACATCATCGGGAGTCAGTTCACGCGCGGCTTTGATTGCTAACTGTGGATCTCGGTCGATGAGTGCGCTCAGTGTAGCATGCCGTTCGCGGAAGTGACTTTCAATTTCCTTGGTATCGACGGTCTTCATCATTCTTTATCGATCAATTCAGCGGTTTTTGTGGTTGTCGGCAAAGGTCGTTTCCATGCTTGGTAAGCCCCTTCCCGTTGTCGTTGCCAAAAACCTACTTCGTCTTCACCTGCTTGCAGAAGACCAAGATCGCGGGCAAGACTAAAGAAGCCAGAACCCGGCTTACCGTTTATGCCAACAGCTACAGAACTCAGCATTGGCCGATCGGCCGCCACCTCATCCTCAGATATTTCTCCGAGTATTTGTCCAGTTTCCCTGCCCATGTGCGAACCGCTGGCAGGCAACCCTATGATCATCGCAATATCCTGATATGTTGTAGATCCTCGATATTGTGCGGCACGGACCAACTCCGCCAACACATGGAAGTATACTGTTTTTCCTCGATACTTGTCTTTTACGTGTTTCATCAGGAATCTCCTCCTTTCTCAATGATCTGGATTTCGTCTTCCGTGAGATTGTAGAGGTCGTAAACGAGGCGGTCGATCCGGCGGTCCGTGGCATCGATTTGTCGCTGGAGGTTGGTCTGTTCGTGTTCCGTCCGGGCGGCGGCCAGCCGCTGGTGAAGGGCAAGCATCTCCTCGACCAAGGCAACCATCCGGTCGTGCCGCTCCAGGTCCGCCGGGTCGGCGAAGTCGATGGTCCGGATAGGAAGCTGCTCGATGTATTGCTTGTTTGCGGCCAGATACCCGCCCTGAAAATTGGTGGAGACGCGCTTGAGGTAGAAATCCAGCAGACGGGAGTTTAAAAGACCGCACAGGTAGGAAAGGGTCACCGCAGGGTGTCGGGTCGTGATGCCGTATCCACCCGTGGTGACGTTGATGAAGTAGAAATGATCGGCGCGATCGAGATAAGCCGCCAGTTTTGTGATCATATACGGAACCATGAGCTTGGGTTGTTCCCACAGGCCCAGATTCTGCGTTCGCCCGTAACGGTACCACTGCTCATCCTTGAATTTTCCCTTTTCACGATTTTCCAGGAGCTTTTTGTTCCCGTTCAGATAGGACCACGCCAAGGGATAGTCCCGCTTCATCTCCTCGGACGAATAGAGGCGGGCGGCGTTGTCTTTGACTTCATAGGGGAAAAGAACCAGCGCCGACGGAATGGCCTCATACCGGCGGATGCGCCCGCTCCGGACGACCGGCTTCAGGATATTCGATTCAACGGACACCCATTGATCCAGTTCCTTCGATAGGACCTCTATTGTCTTGTTGTCCGACCCCTGCCGGTAATCCTTGAACAGATAAACCGTATCGGCGCTGGTGATGGGTCCTTGATACATTCTGTCCGCCACATCGCCCAATTTCACCGGCATCCGGCGGAGTTTTTCGAAGAGGTCGGCGCCGCGGCCGACGGTGAAGTTCCACTCGGC
>MICJ01000011.1:6528-11666 GCA_001830835.1 Syntrophobacterales bacterium GWC2_56_13
CCCAGGTCTCCAGATCGTCCACCTTCGTGAAGCGGCAGGCGTCGGCGCCCGCCTTCTCCAGAAAGAGGAGGCAGGTGTAGGTCGTTGCCCCGGAGAAGACCTGGGCGTCGCCGAAATGGACGATCTCGCTTAGGTGCTTTCCTTTCGCCAAGATGGCGCGCAGGGGCTCGCCGTACTGGGCATTGAAGAACTTGTGCGGCAGTATGAAGCCAAGACGGCCCCTGCCGTTCAGGAGGCTTAAGCCTTTTTCGACGAAGACCGTGTAGATGTCGTAGTTACCTTTTCCGGCGGCGGCAAAGGCGGTCTTGTAGAATTCCACCTCCAGGGGCGCCCACTCCTTCATCGTCTGGATGCGGATGTAGGGCGGGTTGCCGATGACGGCGTCGAAGCCACCTCTCGGTTCACCCCCACCCGAACCCTCCCCCGTCGAGGGGGAGGGAACAGACATTTTGAAGACCGCCGGGAACTCCTTTTCCCAGTCGAAGACGTTTATCCGGTATTGGTCCTCGTCGCCCAGGAGGGTGAGCTGAGCGCCGTCGTAGAAGTCCGGGCCGATGAGGGAGTTGCCGCACCGGATGTTCCCGGAGAGGTCGGGGAGGGCGCGTTCGTGGAAGAGCTTGAACTGGTTCGTGAGGGTCTCCCCGCTCTCCCCCTCCAGGACCTTGAGGAGGAGCGAGAGCTTTGTCACCTCGACGGCCTGGGGGTCGATATCCACGCCGTAGATGTTGTTCAGCAGAATCCGCTTGCGTTCCGCCGTCGTCAGCCGCCACTCGCCCCCGGCGGCCTGATAGAGGACCGGCCTCCGCCCCTTCGTCCGCTTCTCCGGAGCACCCTCCAGGTAGCGGTCCCGGTACCCGTCGAGAAGGCGCTGGTAGGCCTGGATGAGGAAGGAGCCGGAGCCGCAGGCGGGATCGAGGATCCTGAGCCGGTCGGCCTGGGCGGGAGTCCTGCCTTTAAGGAGGCGGCCGACCGTCCTTTCGACGATGTAATCGACGATATACTTCAGGGTATAGAAAACGCCGCCCGCCTTCTTCACCTCCGGCTTGTCCTCCACCTTCGCCTGGTGGCCGGAGGTGAGACGGATCACCTTGCCGAGGAACTGCTCGTAGACCCGACCGAGGATGTCGGCGGGAAGGACGGAGAATTCATAAGGGGAGTCGGGGTAGTACAGACTCCGGAAGATCTCCTTGAGCGCCTTGTCGTCGATAGCGAGATCCAGCGTGAGTCGATCTGGGGGTTCCGCGCGCCCCTTCTCCGGCCGGAAGTGGAACAGGCCGGAGTTGTACCGGTCGTCGGCCCGGTAGAATATCTCCACGAGACGCTTGTAAACGCCCCCGCCGTTCAGGAGGGCCTGGAGCTGTCCGTAGGGCTCAATCCCCCGGTCCTCGCAGATCCTAAGAAAGATGATCCGGTTGATCGTCAGCGTCACAGCCGTGTTCAGCTCCCGCTGGGTGAGGGGGGGATTCCGCAGGGCGATAGTCCGGGCGAGGAGATCCCGCCAGGATTCGATTTCCCGGAGAAAGGCCTCGTCCACTCCGGCGGTGCCCTTCTTCAGGCGGGTCGATTCGGCATAGCGGTCAAAGGCTCCCCTGAGGACGGCCTCTTTGGTGAAGACGGTGGCGATCTCCTCCCAACGGGCGGCGTAGTCGTGGAAGCTGAAGAAAAGAATCCGCGCCGTCGCGGGCCGGTCGTTCTGGTTGGGTTTGATCCGGCAGTCGTAAACGGCGAATTCCTCGAAATTGGTGAGGATGGAGAGGGGCAGCCCGGCGGACCAGGCGTAGCGGCGGATCTGATAGGCGGGGGCGGCCTCCTCTGCGATGCGGACGGCGGGCTTCTTTGCCTCCACGAAGAACTTCCGCGTCCCGCCGATGCGGAAGCAGTAGTCCGGGGCCTTCATCGCGCCGCCGATCCGGATGGCGTCCTCGTGGATCACGTCTTTGTAGGCCTCGGCGTGGCCGGCGATATTGTCCAGATCCCAGCCCAGTGCCCGGAAGAGAGGATCGATGAACTCCTGGCGGAGCTGGGCCTCGTTGTAATGGCCCGCCGTGTAGGATTCGATGTTCTCGCTGAAACGTTCGATCAGCTCAAGAACTTCCGGAGGAGCAGGCATGATCAGTCGTTCCTTTCCGATGGGAAGGTTTAGACAATAGCCGCGGCCTCTTCGCCGGCGACGTAGCCGGTGGAGAAGGCCGCCTGGAGATTGTAGCCGCCCGTGTCGGCGTCGAGGTCCATCACCTCTCCGCAGAAGAAAAGACCGGGGACGAGACGGGAGGCCATCGTCTTGGGATCGATCTCCTTGAGGGACACTCCCCCGGCCGTGACAATAGCCGTGGACATGGGGAGGGAACCCTTGATGTTAAAACGGAGCGACTTGAGGAGGGAGAGCAGCCGTTCCCGCTCACCGGCGCCGATCTGGCTCCCCGGCTGGTCCGGGAGAATGCCGGTCATTTCGACAAAGGGTTCGATCATCTTGCGGGGGAGAAGACCGCCGAGGAGGCTGCGGAAACCCCGCTTGCCGAACCGGTCGAAGTCCCGTTGGAGGCGGGTGCGGAGCTGTTCCGCCGTGAGGGCCGGCTTCAGGTCGATCGCGACGCTGACTGGTCCTTCCGCGAGGGCATCGATAACAGCGAGGCTCATCAGCAGCGTGATCGGGCCGCCGATCCCAAAGTGGGTGAAGAGCATCTCCCCCATCCGGCTCTCGATGACCGGCCCCCGCCGCCGCTTTGTCTCCAGCCCCCGGCCGACATCCTTCATGGGGATTTGGGAAGAGTCGATGGACTCCGCCGGAATGCTGAAGGCCGTGAGCCGGACATTCCGGAGGCTCACCCCCTGCATCGCCTTTGCCGGCCCGACCTCTTCAACGACAAGCGGCACGAGCGCGGGTCTGAGACGGGTAATGGTATGACCCACGGTGGCCGCCATCCGGTAGCCGTCGCCGGTGGCGCCGGTCGCCGGCCAGGTGGCGCCGCCGGTCGCTAAAATCACGGCCCGGGCGGGAAGCACACCTTCTACCGTCCTGACACCTTCGACGCGGCCGCCACGGACGGCGATCCCGGCCACGCGGGCGCCGGTGCGCAGCTCCGCGTGTTGATCCTTCAGGTACCGTCGGAAGGCAGCTACGACATCCGCCGCGTCGCCGGAGACGGGGAAGATCCGCCCGCCGCGCTCGACCTTGGTCTCCACTCCGTAACGCCTCAGGAAGGAGAGGAGGTCTTCCCGGAAGAAACGGCGGAAGGCGCTGTGGAGGAAGCGGCCGTTCGGCCCATACATGGCGATGAACTCCGGGAGTTCCAGGGCATTGGTCAGGTTGCAGCGGCTCTTCCCGCTGATAAGAATCTTCTTTCCCGGCCCGTCTGTTTTTTCCAGAAGGAGGACTTTTGCACCCATTTCCGCGGCCCGCCCGGCGGCCATCATCCCGCCGGCGCCGGCGCCGACGATGATCACACGTCCGGTCTCCGGCTCATGATTCAGATCGACGCGCAACGCGTTCTCCTTATTCAGACGCCCCCTGCTCCGTTCAGGATGATCTTCCTGAGAAGATCCCAGTCGATATCATTCTTCAGACAGTCGTACCGGGCAGTCAGGAGGACCTGGGGAATGACCTTTTTCCTCTTCAGAAGGACTCCCTGGAGGGTGATCCGGGTCGACCGGATCCCTTTTTCGATCTCGAAATCGCAGGCGGCGCCTACCGCGGCCCGGATTCCCTTTCTCTGCACGAGCCGTTTCGTAAAATTCGTGCTGGGGGAGATGTAGAATTGCCATCCCTGCTCCTCGCAGAGGATACTGATTTCGCCGCAGGGGCAGCATTTGCACTTGACGCAGAGGACCCCCTCCGCCTTGGAAAACCGGGCCTGGCACTTCTCGTCGATCAGGCAGTGGGGGAGGATGACCGCTTTTTCGGCCACGGGGATCCGATTGAAATCCTCCCGGTAGTAAGCATTGGATATCCCGGAGATATCCCAGCGAAGACCGATCCGTCCCAGCAGGGAACGCATTGGAAAGAAAAAAAAGGCGGAAACGAATTTGAGTCTGCCGCAATTCCGGGTCATGGACCTTTTCCGTGATTCGTCTGATTTGCAGAAGCCGGCGAAACTGCCGCCCGCATAGTGGAGAGGGATATCAGAAAGGTGGGGGGAAAGCAATTTTTTTACGCCTTTTGCTACCGGATTCGGAATATCCGTGATATACTCTTAACTCTTTCTGTCACAGTTTCCTCACCATCAGCCAAGGCGCAGGAGGTGAACTTGAATTCCGGCAAGACTGTCTTTGTGGTGAATCCTCATGCGGGAAACGGGGCGACGGGCAAAGAGTGGCCCCGGATCAGGAACATGGCCCGGGATCTTCTGGGGCCCTTCGAGGCCTACCTGACCGGAGGGCCGGGCGATGCCACCCGGATGACCCGGGATAACCTCCTGGCGGGGGCTGGCCGGATCATCTGCGTGGGTGGCGACGGCACGCTCAATGAGGTGGTCAACGGCTTTTTCGATGAGAACGGCCCCCTCCGGCGGGACGCCGTGCTCGGCTTTCTCCCCAACGGAACGGGCTGCGATTTCTGCCGGACCATGCCCATCCCCACTGGGCTTGAGGCATCCCTTCTCACCGTCCGGGAGGGTTATGTCCACACCATCGATCTCGGACGCATCCGCTACCGGGACCACGAGGGCCTCCCTTCCACAAGATACTTTCACAATATCGCGAGCTTCGGCCTCGGAGGAGAGGTCGTGGACCGGGTCAACCGGACCAGCAAGGCCTGCGGACCTTTCCTCACCTTCATCTGGGGGACGCTGGCCTCCCTTTTCGCCTACGGGAAGAAACGAATCCGTCTCAAGGTGGACGATGGGGACGAATGGACCGTGGATGTGCTCAATATCGCCATTGCCAACGGGCGCTACCACGGGGGAGGCATGCTCGTCGCCCCCGACGCCGTGACCGACGACGGCCTCTTCCATGTGACCATCATCGGCGCAATGATCCTCCCGATGGTCCTCTGGCACCTCCCCAAGCTCTACACAGGAAAGATCAAGACCATCCGCCAGGTCTCCATGCTGACGGGGAAAAGGGTGTTTGCCTCTTCGGAACAGCGGGTCCTGCTGGATTTGGACGGCGAGCAGCCGGGTACACTTCCGGCCGAATTGGAG
>MICJ01000011.1:11716-14738 GCA_001830835.1 Syntrophobacterales bacterium GWC2_56_13
TCGGTCTCCATCGTCATCCCATCCCCCTACGCTCTCATCCCCCTCTCACGCCAGGAGAGAGGAGGGACGGGAGCATTCCGCGAATCATTATTCGCCGGACCGGCAAACAGCAGCGCGAACCGGTTGTGGTAAAAAATTCCCCAGGGCCTGGGTAAGTTTTCAACGATTCTCCGTCTGCGGTCACAAACAACACCGGACAGTTAGGGGGAATCTGCGCTGATTTTCCGGCGTCTTACAAGATTCAGCGTCGTTTCTTTCCTGTTGGCATACCCATTGCACGGATTGCAGCGAATGTGTCGCTCGAGAAGAACGGTGAAAGGATAGGGTTTTGATGAAACGTTTTCTAACCATTACGGCAGCCTTGATGCTCCTGGTTTTTACCCTGGCCTTTGCCGCGGAGAAACCGCCGGCCGCCGCTCCCCTTCCTCCCCGGGTCCCGGAGATGAGCGCCGCCGGGAAGGTCATGGAAATATCCGATACGGTTTTGCGTATCGAGCGCACCCTGAAGGGGAAAGTGGAAACGATGGAATTTTACCTGGAGAAGCCCTTCCTCAATATCAAGGTTGGGGAGCAGATCAGGGTCAACTACCGGGAAAAGGAAGGTCGGAACGTACTGCTCCGGGTGGCGCCGGCGAAAAAGACGGCCGTTCAGAACACCGGGAAAGAGGCCCCGAAGGAGACAAAGCCGGTCGTAACCAAGGAAGCGCCGAAGACGAAAGCTTATTAATAAAGAGTTTTTTCACCTTCACCATGGTTGGTGAGGGAGGCAATGGGCAGTTCCCCATGATCGCCGGTCAACGGCTGATCGGAGGGGGAGTTGCAAAAACAAAAAATAAAAAAGAGGAGGTAGTTCAAGATGAAACGTTTCATGGTACTGGTTATCGGTTTGGTTTTCCTGTTCTGCACTTCCGTGATTGCAGCCGAGAAGGCAGCACCCGCCGCTCCGGCCGCTCCCGCCGCAGCCGCTGAGCCCGCAAAGGCCGAAGTAAAGGGAGAGAAGAAGGAAGTGAAGAAGGAAGAAAAGAAAAAGGCAAAGAAACCAGCAGCAAAGAAAAAGGCAAAGAAGGAAGTAAAGGAAGAACCGAAGAAGGAAGGCGCAGCCGCTCCGGCAGCTCCGGCTACTCCGGCTACTCCGGCCGCTCCGGCGAAGAAGTAAGCCTTTTCCGCGAGTTTCACCTGCTTTGCGGGGTGCGGGGATTCGTCCCCGCACCCCCTTGCTACTCGCTTTCCAATGGTCACATCCGGTTTTGGGAGAGCGCGAGGGTGAAATTCCCGCGCGCCACTCAACTCGTCAATCTACCAATTTATAGCCCTTCTCATTGAAAAGCTTCAGACATACATCTACCACCTCAGGGTCATAGAGGACACCCTTGTTCTTGACAATCTCATCCAAAGCTGCATTAATTCCCAAACCCGGTCGATAAGGACGATGTGAAGCCATGGATTCAACAACATCGGCTACTGCCAGGATTCGAGACTCAAGGAGAAGATCATTTCCGGTCAAACCGTTCGGATAACCAGAACCATTCATCCGCTCATGATGCTCCAGAACCATTCTCGCAATGGGCCAGGAAAAGTCAATGTCCTTCAATATGTCATATCCGGACTGGGGATGCACCTTTATCAGATTAAATTCAATGTCTGTAAGTTTCTTCGGTTTGCTCAAAATTTCTGCGGGCACTGATATCTTACCTATATCATGAATTGTGCTTGCCATTCTGAGGCCGTCTATCTGCTCAGTTGTAAGACTACCTATTGCTCTTGCAATTGCGCGTGAAAGATCAGCTACCCTCCGCTGATGACCCGCTGTATATGGGTCTCTCGTTTCAGCAGTCACTGCCAATGCCTGAACAATTGCCCCCAAAGTTTTATGCAATCGTTTAAAACTATCTTTCAGTTCTTCCTCCGCATGTTTTCGCAGGGTAATATCCTCAATATTGCCCTCATAGTAGAGGATTTGTTCATCATCATTTCTTACAGCCTGGATATTTGTGGTGACCCAAATAGTTCCGCTGTCCTTCCTCTTAAATTGAACTTCACCCCGCTCTACAAAACCAAATTTTTCAACCATGTTCAGCAATGCATCACAGGCTTCTTTATGAACATAGAGTTGAGTGAAAACGTCCGTAACATTTGCCATAAGCTCGTCAGGAGACTCATAACCCAACATGTTTGCAAACGCTTTGTTTACTGTAATAAATTTTCCTTCAGGAGTAGCTTGATAAAGACCTTCCATGGCACGATCAAAAATATCACGATATTGCGTCTCACTTTTCATCAGGGCATTTTCTGCCTGCCTGCGCTTATAGATAATGGCACGTTCCCGAAGAACGCGTTTCAATCTGATAATTAACTCTGTAGGTCTCACAGGTTTTTCGATGAAGTCATTTGCGCCATTTTCTATAGCTTCTTCGTAGGTAAAATCTTTACTATAACCTGTAATGACTATAACGTCGGAATCATATTTTTCCTTTATAATCCTTGCCAACTCAAGTCCGCTCACATCCGGCATTTTAATATCGGTAATCACCACATCAACCACATTTTCCTCCAGAACATTTAAGGCTTCTCTTGCACTTTCAGCAAACGAACAATCGAATCCGGTGCATCTGATCACCACATTCTTAAGCATTTGCCCGAACGAATGATCGTCGTCCACTATCAAAATATGAGCGTGACATAATTCATTTTCTTTCAAGCCGCGAGTGCCGTCTGATGTCGGTCCTGTTTTGGCCAAGCTGACCTTTAGGGCCTCTCCAGTACCATTTTGCTCAACAGATTCTTTCTGACGCTCTTTTGTCCCTTGTTCAAATTCTGCATAGGCGGGTATCATAAACATAAAGCATCCTCCTCTTTAAGTACAAAAAACTTAACTTCGGTACGGCTCAACACTGCAAATAAGATGAAAATACGTGAATCATTTCCGTAATCTGTACTTAATATCCTGATAAAGCAATGTCTCAAGGGAGGCATCAAAATATTCTTTCTTACAATCGAGTTTATCGATATTTCCATCGCGTAC
>MICJ01000012.1 GCA_001830835.1 Syntrophobacterales bacterium GWC2_56_13
GACCACAGAAGACTTTAAGGAAGCCTTCACATCCTTTCTCGAAAAGAGAACCCCGATTTTCAAGGGTAGATAATGCTTCCGGAGAATAGGCAGGAATCATCTGAATCCCCAAGAGTTTCATCGCTCGGCCAAACTGGGTCAGCTGCGTTTTGCTGACCTCTTCAAATCGAATCTTCCGGATCTCCTGTAGCATCTCTGTCCGTCTCATTAGCCACCTCCTTCGGTGACCGATCTAAACCGGACAGTTTACGTGTTACAATACCGGACATATTACGTGCTACTAACAAATGCAAACTATCCCTTGACAAGCAAAAACAGCCCCCCTATACTTCCACCCATCGAAAGCAATATCTTACCAAGATTTGCCAATAAAGAGGAGGGGTTACCGATGCGAACCGGAGCAAAATTTTTGGAAGGCATAAAAAAACGCAACTACAACATTTACCACCTGGGTAAAAAAATAGAAAACCCAACGGAATACCCCATGCTTAAGTGGCCGCTCAAGGTAGTCGCCCGCATTCACGACATGGCCCTCGACCCCAAGCACAGCGACCTGCTGACCGCCACATCACCTATCACGGGAGATAAGGTAAACCGCTTCCTGCATGTTTTCGGCAGCATCGATGACTTGTTGATCCGCCAGAAAAAAATGAGGTTCCTGATCACCCATTTGGGGAGCTGCTGCCTGATGTGTCCCGGGCTGGGCGGGGTAAACGCTTTATACTCCACTACATATGACATGGATAAAGAACTCGGGACAAACTACCACCAGAGGTTCATGGATTACATCAAGTATGTTCAGGAAAACGACCTCTTCCTGGCCGGGGCAATGATGGACGTCAAGGGGAACAGAAGCCAGAACGCTTTTGAGCAGGCGGATCCGGACATGTACCTGCACATCGTGGAAGAAAGAGACGACGGTATTGTTGTCCGGGGCGCCAAAGCGCACCAAACCGGTCCCATGATCGCCGACGAGGTTGTGATCATGCCCTGTGATATCATGAGGGACCCCAAAGCGAAGGATTACGCGGTTTCCTTTGCCATCCCCGCCGATACAAAAGGATTGACGTATATTATGCAGCAAAACCTGGCCGACGCCCTGACTGACACCGCAGAGGGAACAGACGGAATGGACCTGGGCAATGTCAGGTACGGCTGCCAGTTTGGCGCCACGGCGCTCATGGTGTTCGATGACGTTTTTGTGCCTAAGGAAAGAATTTTTATGCAGGGCGAGTACAAGTACACAAGCAATTTAATAACCCGGATGGGGACAATGGCAAGAATGTGGCAGACCGGGTGCCGCCCGGGCATATTCGACCTGATTACCGGGGCAACCAAGTTAATCGCCGAGTATAACGGGGTTGCCAAGGCGCCTCATGTTATTGACAAGTTAACAGAGATGTCTTTCCTGACTGAAACCGTTTGGGGGCTTGCCCTGGCCTGCGCAAGTTTTGGCAAACCCGTTTCCAACGGCGCTTACCTGCCCGACCCCCTGTTGACCAACGTGGCCAAGCTACAGTCAACCCGCAACTACTATGAGCTGGTCAAGATTGCTATCGACCTCTGCGGCGGGCTCCTTGTCAGCGTGCCCTCCGAAAAAGACTGCAAGAATCCGGAAACGGGCAAGTGGATAGATAAATACTTCAGGGGTGTGGCGGATGTACCCACAGAACACCGGCTGCGTGTGGTAAGGTTTATCCAGTCGCTGACCGGAGGTCCCGTGGCGGCGGCGCTGCACCACTCGGGCGGTCCGATGCAGAACCAGAAGATCGTAATTTACAGGGAGACTGACTTTAATAAGAAAACAAAACGGGTTAAGGTTCTGGCGGGAATTGAGGAAGAGGAATTTTAGGAAACCGTTGAAAAGGTCCGGCGTTTAAAATCTAAAGATAAAATAGGGAGGTTTCATTTTATGAAAGATTTCAAAGTTAAAATACTTGGAATTTCGGGAACCCCGATTAAAGGGGGTAACTGCGACAAGGCGGTGCACGCCGCCCTGGATACCGCGGCGCAAATGGAAGGCGTGGAAACCGAGTTCATTTCCCTGGCGGATAAAAAAATAGCCGCCTGCATACACTGCCAATACTGCGTCGAAAATCAGTGTGCCTGCAAATTTGAGGACGACGCCACCTGGATTATTGAAAAAATGTTAGAGGCTGATGGTATGATCTGGGGTGCGCCCGTATGGACCCATTCCATTCCGCCGCAGCTTATTAACCTGCTCTCAAGATGCAGGTATTATGTCTTTTTTACCGGTGACTTTCGCAATATAGTCCTGGGAGTGGTAACCGTATCGTGGATGGGGGTGGGAGAGGAATTTGCCCTTTTGTCCATGGAAAGTATGTCCGGAAACCTTTTAATGATCCCCGTGGCTCGCGGCTGGGGCAAGGTAAGCACACTGGCATTTGGTCAAAGGCCCGCACACATGGATAATGGTGTTCTGGATGACCCGGCCGGTATGGTGCGGATAAAGCTGGTTGGAACACGCGTAGCGGAAATCACTAAAAAAATAAAATATGCCAGTTTAGCCGGAGTGGGCCTGACCCCGGAAGAGGAAAGAAGTATTACATGCGGGAAATTCCCCCACTGGCATTTACGACGTAAGTTAGTCCTGAGCAAGGGATAAGAGTTGCGATGACACCGCCTGTATTTCCTTCAGGAGGCCATTGAAAGAGTTCTCCTGTCAGGACGGGATTTCCGCCATCTCGGCAAATTCGATCGCATGCTGGGGAATAACAATGTCAGCCGAGCTTTTCAGCCGGAGGGCGCTGTCAAATGCCTGGAGACTGTTTACCGAAACGCCCGGCGCTATTACCGGCCACTTCACCCGCATTTTTTCGGGCGGGTACATGTTATCTTTAACGCAGCAGAATCCGCTGATGGCCACCGTTCCCTGTTTTGTATCCACTGCCACCGCCTGCGTACCGGGGGAGTGGCCGGGGAGATGGAGCACCCTGATCCCGTCCAGGATTTCCCGGTCGCCGGCAACCACCCTGAAGCGCAGATCCTTCAGGTACTCCAGGTTATAGGAACCGGCGAAAAGGGCATGGGCGGAGTATGCAAACTTTATTTCCTCCTCCTGAACAATAACCTTTGCCCTGGTGCATTTGGTCGTGTTGCCGCAATGGTCGTAGTGAAGGTGGGTCTGAATGACAATGTCAATATCGCCGGGGGTCAAGCCTAACGCGTTCAGTGCTTCTTCAAAGGAGGCAATCTCCTCGTATGGCCGGCCAAACAGGTAACGCTGGATAGCAGGCGAGGAAAGGCCCGTGTCCACAAGTACGTGCTTGTCCCCCCCTTTAATATACCAGGCTACCATCGGGATCCAGATTTCCTTTTCATAATCAACAAAATAAGTCATTTGTCCTTTGCTTCCCTTGAACTTGCCGAGGAGCAGCGGTTTTATGGTGTACTCCATTTTAAAAATACCTCCCTGTTAAAATAAATAGACTTCTTTCTTCGCCGATACCCCTCAGGGATCTTCTTGAACTTCTCCCATTCGGTGATATCATGCGAGGGAAGGATTCCGGCATTGAGCAGCAGCGATAAGTGCTCCAGGCGGCAGATTCCCTCGACGGCCTGCTGGGCACTCCAGGTGTTGCTGCCCGGAATCTTTGCCGCCAGATTTTCACGGAGCGAGATAACATCCCCCGAAATGATATGGTTCTCCCCCTCCACGCCCATATCGTCCTTCTTTCCCGAAATTCAGATGATCTTTTCCCTTATCAGATCGGCCATCTCATCATCGCTGAGCCCGAGGCTCCTGAAGATTTCACGGTTGTCTTCCCCCAGGAGAGGCGAGGGTTTGTACGTCTCGGGGGCAGGGTACTCTTTGCTTTTGATCGGACAGCCGGGAACATGCACCTCGCCGGCCTTGGGATGGTTCAGGGAGATGATCATCTGCCGGGCCTTGATTTGTTCATCCTCAGTCACATCATCGATGCTGTTCACCGGGGCACAGGGAACACCCACCTGATCCAGGATGGCGATCCATTCCTGCGTGGTTTTCTCATGCATGATTTCAGTTAGGAGGACCGCCAGAGCGTCATGGTGCTCATTGCGGCTGTCATTGGTTGCGAACCGCGGGTCGCTGATCAGCTCTGGATGGCCTATCACCCGGCAGTAACTCTCCCACTGGTTTTCGTTCACGGCACAGACGACAATGTAGTTGTCCCTGCTGGGGAAAGCCTCGAAGGGGGTGATCGAGGGGTGGCGGTTGCCGATCGGACCGGGCACCTTGCCGGAAGCCATGTAACGAACGATGGCATTCTCCAGAAGGGCCACCTGGCAGTCGAGCATCGCGACGTCGATCCGATCGCCGTTCCCGCTCTGCTGCCGTGACAGAAGAGAGCCGAGAATGCCGACGGTCAGGTAAAGACCCGCCGCCAGATCCCCGAGGGAAATACCGACGCGAGTCGGAGGACCACCTACATGGCCGGTAATGCTCATGATGCCGCCATACCCCTGAACGACCAGATCGTATGCGGCCTTCTTCTGGTAGGGACCGTAATGACCGAAGCCGGTCAGGGAGGCACAGATCAGGCGGGAATTGACCTTTTTCAAATACTCCTCCGTAAGCCCCAGACGGTCAAGGACTCCCGGACGAAAATTGTCGACCATCACATCCGCTTTCGCGAGCAGTTTTTCCAGCAGTTTTTTCCCTCGCGGGTCCTTGATATTCAGTGTGATCCCTTTTTTCCCCCGGTTGAGGCTGATGAAGTAACCGCTCTCTCCGTTGATCATCGGACTTAAACCACGGGCCTCATCTCCGGCGCCCGGCATCTCGACCTTGATCACATCGGCGCCCAGATCCCCAAGCAGCATAGTGCAATACGGCGCTGCCAGATTTCGTGACAGATCGATCACTCTTATTCCCTTTAGCATCTGAATAATCTCCCGTTACAGTGGCAAGTTCGAGTGTTTCTTCTTCGGCCGCCACTCCTTCTTGCCGCTGAGCGCCTGAAGCCCGCTGGTCATTTTCAGCCGCAGTTCCTGGGGATCGATGACATCATCCACCAGCCCCCATTCGGCTGCCTTATACGGCGATGCGAATCGATGGCGATACTGTTCGACCATCTCCGCCCGTTTGGCCGTCGGATTGTCCGCCTTATCGATCTCGTTGCGGAAGACGACGTTGGCGGCTGCCTCGGGACCCACGACGGCCACTTCGGCCGTGGGAAAGGCCAGAACGATGTCCGCCCCCATCCCCTTGCCGCACATGGCGGAATAGGCGCCCCCATAATCCTTCCTCATGATCACCGTGATCTTCGGTACGACCGACTCGGAGTAGGCGTAGAGAAGTTTTGCCCCGTTGCGGATGATCCCTTGGTGCTCCTGATCAAGGCCGGGCAAATAACCCGGGCAGTCCACGAAGGTGATCAGGGGCAGGTTGAATGCGTCACAGAAGCGGACAAAACGGGCCGCCTTCCAGGAGGCATTGACATCGAGGCAGCCCGCGATGACACGGGGCTGGTTCCCGACGATACCGACCGGCCTGCCGTCCAGACGGGCGAAACCGATCACGATATTGGGCGCAAACAGCTTCTGAATCTCCAGAAAATCGCCTTGATCCACAACCGGTTTGATCACATCCCGAACATCAAAAGCCTGCTTCGAACGTTCGGGGATGACCTCCCGGAGCTCGGGAACCAGCCTCTGCGGAGAATCGGTGCAGACCGCACGCGGCGGCTCCTCGCCGCTGTTGGCAGGCAGGAAACTCAGTAGGCGGCGCACAAGTTCCATGGCCTCTCGTTCACTCTTCACTACGAAGTGCGCAATTCCCGTTACACGGCCATGCACCTTGCCGCCGCCCAGTTCCTCAAAGCCCACTTCCTCGCCTGTGACCGCCTTGATGACGGCCGGCCCGGTAATGAACATCTTGGCAACCGGATCCACCATGATGATGAAGTCGGTCAGGGCCGGCGCATAAACCGTCCCGCCGGCACAGGGGCCCAGAATCACCGAGATCTGGGGAATCCAGCCGGAAGCAATGCTCGTACGAAAAAACAGAGAGCAATACCCGTTCAAGGCGCCCATCCCCTCCTGAATCCGGGCGCCGCCCGAATCATTCAGGCCGACCACAGGGGCGCCGACCTTCATGGCCTGGTCCAGAAGCCGGCAGATCTTCAGACCCTGCGCTTCCCCCAGAGAACCTCCCATAACCGTGAAATCATTTGCAAAAGCATAAACGCGCCGCCGGTCAATACTCCCCCAGCCGGCAATAACGCCTTCGTTGGTCAGTTCCATGTCCGAAAGACCAAAATCGAGACACCGGTTTCTGACCCACGGGTCCAGTTCCGTAAAGCTGCCGGAATCCATAAGCAGATCCAACCTTTCCCCGGCTGTCAGCTTGCCCCGCTTATGTTGCTGGGCCATTTTATCCGGCCCGCCTCCCAGGCCCAGTTTTTTTCGTTTTTGTTCCAGCTCTGCCAACAAACGTTCATGGTACGCCATATCCTTCAAACCTTTCCGTTGGTTAACCTCTCTGTTCCCGGAAATGGCCTTCCCCTTTTCAGGGTCGCTCCCTGTTGATCAGGCCCATTTTACGACTCCGGCAGCGGAAAAGGAGCCGGGCCGCTGCCCGCAAAGACCTGCGGGCGGACACCGGGATGTTCAGCACCCGTCACTCGGCTTGTTTTTCAGCTCCACAGCAAGTTCATCCGCTATCCTCACCGGGATCTCCTCCATCGTCGCAGAGCGGTAATCCATCAAATCCGGTCCTATAATATGACACGACCCTGCGCTCTTGTTCACACCTTCACCGTCGGCACAGCACGCCGGACATCCGCAAACCACGAGCATCGTATCGGCTTGTGCTCCCGGCAGGGCGAGGGACACCTCTTCCCCCAGGGCAACCTGCAGCTTCTCCCGGATCTGTTGCACCAGTTTTATACGGTCATATGCGGGATTGCAACCGCCGCAGTACCGGACCCCTAAGCTGATCATCCTGCCATCATCCGCTGAGCCTGGGGAGAACCGGCGCCATGCATGGATTCGGTCAGATAGCCGACGGCCACCGCCCACAGGGTCATCGCCTCGATGAGGCGCAGCATCCTCTGCCGGTGCCGTGTGGGATAAGCGGCGGCCCCGATGAGGATGTCCCTGTTGCCCACCTTGCACCCGCCGTAGGACTGGCGGTGGTATCCGGCAAACCGCTCTACCAGCATCCCGGAAAAATCGTGTTCACCGCACATGAAGACCCTCTCCCATGGGATCCGTCATGCACCCGTCCACCGTCCAATCCTTCTCCTCCCATGCCGTCACATATCTCCTGAATCGCTCGTGGTAATCCGTCCCATGCTTCAGGTCCATCTCATGGGTCGTGCTCCACAGGGCGTTGAGAGCATCCATCCCTACGCATCTCTGGAAACAGGTCCCCGTCATATTGCCCATAAGCCGTTGCATCTTCACCTTCTTGATATCGGGAACCTACACGATGCCGGCGATTTTCTTAGCCAGATCTTTCTTGTGCTCCCAGTTTCCATAGCGCTGGATCATGACCTTCTGTGCCTGGGGCGAGCCCGCCCCGTGAATCGATTCCGTGAGATACCCCACGGCCCCCGTCCCCATGGTGATGTTCTCGATGAGGCGAAGGATCTTCACCTTTGCCTCGACGGGCACGCGGGAAACACCCATGAGGTATTTTTTCAGATACGGCCCCGTCTGGGGATTGGCAAAATCGCACTCCCCCGGCAGGGTGACGAGAAGCCCTCCGGCAATGTCCTGGGCGATGCGGGAGATCTCCCAGGGCAGGCGGGTGACGTTGAGTTTGCACGTGTTGGCGAGCAGGATGTTGACCATGTAGTTCCCCGATTCCAGGCGATACCCGTCGGCAGAGGCCGCGATGGCCCCGGCATGGAGCGTCTCGTTCATGTGGGTCATCTCGGCGAGCTTGTCACGGATGTGGGAAGCCTTATCCACGCCGATGTACTCGGCAATCGTCGCCGTCGCCCCGATCAGGACGTCCCCCATGCCTACCTTGCATCCGCCGTAGCTGGCCCGGTGGTACGAGGCGAAGCGCTCGACGAGCCTCCCGGCGAAGGCCGTCTCCCGGCACATAAAGACCCGCTCCCACGGCACGAACACATTGTCGAAGACGATGAGGGCCTCCTGACCACCGTAGTTCGGATTACCCACATCCCCCGTCGTTGCCTCGAGCTTGCGCGTATCGCATGACTGGCGCCCGTAAATGTACGTGATCCCCTCCGCATCGGCCGGCACTGCAAAGGCGACGGCGTAGTCCTCGGAGCCCGCCTTCATGGCCGTCGTCGGCATGACGACGACCTCATGGGAATTCAAAGCCCCCGTCTGATGTGCCTTCGCGCCCCGCACGACAATACCGTCCTGCTTCTGCTCCACGATATGGAGGAACAGATCCGGGTCGGCCTGCTCGTGGGGCGCCAGGGAACGGTCTCCCCGGGCGTCCGTCATGGCTGCATCGCAGACCAAATCCTCTGTCTGGACGCGATCGAGAAAGCGCCGGAAACGGGCGTGGTACTCCGTTCCCATCTCTTTATCCGCCTCCCAGGTGATGCCGTACAGGGAGTTCATGCAGTCGAGCCCCGCGCAGCGCTGAAAGCAGGTCGCCGTCTGCTGGCCCATGAGGCGCAGCATCTTCACCTTCTTGATCATGTCCCCCGTACTGCCCTGGATGTGGCAAAAACGATTGACCGTCTCGTTCGTCAGCGGTGATTTCGCGGTCATGAGCCCAGCGAACTCCGGCTGTTGCGCGAGTTCATACGTTTTGGCTACGGCATTCGTCGTCGGCCGGACGATGGGATGGTCGTTCGGCTCGGCTATTTCCTCCCCGAGGATGAAGACCCGCCGTTTCAGGCGACGCAGGCTGTCCCAGTATTGCTCCGGTGTCTTTAACGCCATTTCTCTCTCCTCCGAGATCTATTAATCTTTCCCGCTCTCCTGACTAATCAAAGAAAGCATCATGATGTAGACCTTTCATGCTGAGCAAAACGAAAATAAGGAACTATCCTCCCTATTCAACCCTCAAACCGCAACAAGATCGCCTAACGGACCCCTAACAGCCTGCAGGTTAAAGGCGCCAAATCCGGCCGCGCGACAAGTACGCCCGCCTGTTTCAATCATAATAAGCCGGGGCGTGACGTATTTTTCCCCACTGGGTCGCGTCGTGGCCGTGGATGAGGAGAGCGTCCTCCTGCACAACGAGGCGGCGCAGTTTTTCAATACTTCGGAGGGCAAGGTCGTTGTCCATATTGGTCCGCGTCACGATCGCTTGCAGCAAATTCTCCTCGCAAGGTACGCCGTCGCCGCTCAAGATCATGGCGCCTTGGTGCGGCAATCTCACAACCAGCACCTGATGGCCGAGGGTATGGCCCACCACGGGTATGATCCGCAATAGGCCATCCCCGAAAAGATCCCGCTCACCCTCGATAGCTTCATAATGAAGGGCGGGATCATCCCAATCGGCCTGAATGTACCCCCTTTCGGCGTATTCAGGATCCCTGGCACATACGAGTTCCTCTTTCTGTACGATAAACGTCGCGCCGGGGAAAAACCTGTTCCCCCCGGCATGGTCGAAATGCAGATGTGAATTCACTACATACTTAATATCGCCAGTCTCCACGCCGATTTTTTCCAACTGTGCCGCAACACCCGATTCCTTGTCGCCCAACGGTTGAAAGGCTTTCGCGAGCCCTCCCCAGTGTTTCGCTGCATCATCGAAGACCACGGGATTGGGTCCCGTGTCGAAGAGGACGTTGCCCCCGGGGTGAGTGATGAGATACACGGGCATGGGACTGTCCATGACAATGCTTTTATCGGCCGTGGGTACAAAGGCTACTTTGCGGCAGCGCAGGTAGCCGCAGCTCATGGCATACAGTTTCAATTCGATTCTTCCTCGATAATCGCCCCCATCGGGCATTGATCCACGCAAGAGCCGCAATCCGTGCACAGTTCAGCATCGATGACATACTTGTCGCCCTCCTCATGAATCGCTTCCTGTGGACATTCACTTTGATATTTGATTGTCCTTCCGCGGATCGTCCGGCGCCATTGATGTCAGGTGCAGTTATGCGGGCTTGATCAGGCCCCGGCCTGAGGCCAGGCCAGGCCTCCGGGTATTTCCATGAACGACGTGAAAGCTTGCTTTCAGCGCTTGATCTTGATCCCCGCAGCTTCCCGATCCCACGTTTCGGGTGATACACCGCGGTCCCGCAATTCCTTCTTCTTCACCTTGTCCGTCGAAGTCTTCGGCAGGGCCTCCGTGATCTCCACATATCGCGGCACGTGAAAATACGGCATCCGGGGTACGCAGAACTCGATCAGCTCCTCCGGCGTCAGCTTCATCCCCGGTTTCACCACGACAGTGATCATGACTTCGTCTTCCGTCATTACGAGATCCTTGACGGCAAAGGCGGCGGACTCCAGAATGGCGGGATGGGTGTTGACGACGCTCTCCACCTCGAAGGAGGAGATATTCTCGCCCCTCCTTCTGATGGCGTCCTTAATGCGGTCGACGAAGTAGTACCAGCCGTTCTTGTCCTTATATATGGCATCACCCGTGTGATACCAGAGGTTGCGGTACGCTTCCAGGGTCTTTTCCGGCATGTTGTAGTAGCCGCTGAGCATGGTATACGGTTGCTTGTCGCGCACGATCAGCTCGCCGATCTGCCCTACGGGAAGCTCCTCGTCATACTCATCGACGATCCGCAGATCGTAGCCGTCGATGCACTTGCCACAGGTTTTTTGCGGCATCTTTTCCTCGAGGGGAGGAAACGTCGGCAGGGAGATCTCCGTCATGCCATAGGTGGTCGTCACCTTCAGGCCGAAACGCTTTTCAAAATCCTCGTAATGCTCAGGTAAAGGAACCATGAAGGCGAGGCGGATCGGGTTGTCTGCGTCATTGGGCTGAGGGGGAGAGGACGCGATAAGCGGTGTGATTGCACCCAAGCCATTGAAAATCGTCGCCTTGAACTGACGTATGTCTTCCCAGAAGCGCGAAAGACTGAACCGCGGCGCCACCGCCACCCCGGCCTCCGCCAGCATGCAGGGGTAGGTACACATGCAGCGTGCGTTAACGTGAAACAGGGGAAGGCATGTGTAATTGACATCGTCGGGCCTTATACCGATGTTTTTAGCGACCTGCTCGGAAAAGGCGTAGCACTGAGCGTGCGACATCATGACGCCTTTGGAAGGTCCCGTCGTGCCCGACGTATAGATGATCGTCGCGAGATCCGAGTAATGAATATCGCACTCAGGCGCCGTGTCGGGGAAAGAAAAGAACTCTGTGATGTTCATTGTCGGGAGTTGCATGGATACATCGACCGGGGCTGCGCCCGGCGGCGTGTAGACGATGACTTTCTTGATCCTCTTGAGACCGGCCTGGAGAAACTGTATCCGTTCCAGATATTCCTGGTCCACAACAATCGCATCGGAGTCCGAGTTGTTGATCATGTACTCCAGAATCTGCCCCTTGTACGCAGTATTGAGCGGGACGTCGACGACGCCGATCTTTCCCAGGCCGAACCAGCAATAGATGTGCTCCAGACAGTTGTTGAGCAAGGTGCTGACCTTGTCCCCCTTTTGCAGGCCGAGGCTCAGGAAGGCATTCGCGAAACGGTTCGCCGTCCTGTCCACTTCCCCATACGTGACCTGAGCCGTATGGGTGGTGAAAAATATCTTATCGGGAATTCGCTTGGCCTTGTCGCTCAAGATCTTCCCGATGGTGCGATCGGATTTGGCATAATCGATCATTGTTTCTCCTCCTCAGATTGTTTCCAAACTCCCGCGTAGGCCGGTCATGCTCGCTCCTTCGCGCGTCCTCTTGTCTTGCGGACCGTACGATGATCCCCTTCCCTCGAAACGTGCGAGAAAGGCAAAGTCGAAAGCATACTCATGGCTTCTCTCCGCCCTAAAGGGGGACGTTCCCATTTCTCCGTTGAATGGGCTTCTCCTCTTTCCCTTCAAGGAAATCGAACCCTTCGATGATCTTCCAGCGCGTTTCAGCGGGTGCGATGACGTCGTCGATGTTCATGGCCGCAGCGGAGTAGTAAGGGTTCGCATATTCCTCTCTGTATTCCTGTACTTTCTCGGCAATGAATGCCTCGGGATCTTCCGCGGTTTCCAGCTCACGGCGGTAGAGGAGCGCCACCGCCGCCTCGGCTCCCATAATGGCGAATTCCCCTGACGGCCAACTGTAGACGAGGTCCATGCCGTGTTCCTTATGCGCTCCCATGGCCATCATTCCCCCTCCGTACGCCTTACGGATCACGACGGTGATTTTCGGGACCGTCGATTCGCACACGGCATACAGCAGCTTCGCCCCATGCCGGATGATCCCTGCATGCTCCTGGGCCACCCCGGGCAGATAACCCGGCGTATCGACGAGGAAAAGCATGGGAATATTGAAGGCATTGCAGAAACGGACAAAGCGGGAACTCTTGAGGGAAGATTCCACGGTCAGGCACCCCCCCAAGTGCGTGGACTGGTTTGCGATGATACCCACCGGCCTGCCTCCAAAGCGGGCAAATCCAGTCATGATATTCCTCGCGTACTCCGGCTTGATTTCGAAAAAATCTTGATCATCGACGATGATGTCAATGATCTTCTTCATGTTCAAGACCTGCCGATAATTCAACGGTACGATGTCGTTCAGGATAGGTTCGCCCCGATGGGGATCGTCGGTACACTGCTTCCGAGGGGGTGGCTCTTTCCAGTTCTGCGGTAAAAAACTCAGAAGCCTGCGGATCTGCGCGATGCATTCCCTCTCACTGGAAAGCCTCAGATCCCCTATGCCTGTTTCTTGGGTGTGGATTTTTGCCCCCCCCAGATCCTGATATGAAATCTCTTCCAAAGTCACCGCTTTGATCACGGCGGGACCCGTAATGTACATCTCTCCCAAATCGTCAACGAGAAAAATGAAATCCGTCAGGGCGGCCCCATACACCCCGTGTCCGGCATTCCTCCCCATGATTGCCGTGATCTGAGGAACGACCCCGGAAGCATGGGTGTTGCTGTAAAAAACAGATCCGGAAAAACTGAACCACCGCGCCCCTTCCTGCACTCTTCCGCCGCCCGATTCGTTCAACTGAATGACCGGTACACCCATTTTTACGGCGTTATCGATGATTTCACACCATTTGCGCAGGTGGGTAGAGGTGCCCGAACCGCCCAAGACCGTCACATCATGGGCGAGGACACACACCTTTCGCCCGTCAATTCTGCCGAAGCCCGTAATCAGTCCGTCGCCCGGGTAGTGTTTGTCTTCCATCCCGAAATCGGTGCAGAAAGTTTGGGCGAAGGTGTATACCTCCGCGAAGCTATTGGGGTCCAGCAGCAACTCTATGCGCTCTCGGGCGGTCAGCTTTCCCTCGGCCCGTTCGGCCGACTGCTTGTCCACCCCTCCGCCGGCGAACGCCTTCTGCCTCATTTCTAAGAGATGCTGTACGCCATGAACTGTTTCGTTCGCCATGCGTTCCTTCCTTCGTTCTGATAAAATCCTTCTCCACAGGCAACCGGATTAAAGCAATGAACGACTGTATCGTGCAGCCAAAATACGCGCTGCCTCGGTCTCATCAACATGTCTCATTGCCGGAGCAATAGAACAAACTTCAAGAATCCCGCGGGAGCGGGAGGGTGTATGCCGTGCACCTGTATGATCGAAAATCCCCGGTGCAGGACAAACCTCCTCCCTCCTCCTAACAGTTGTGAAGATGATCTTCCCGGGGTTATATCTTGACTCCCACATAGGTCGCATCATCTACAGCCGATGCGATGTCGCGGGGCTTTACGCAGTCGCCGATTTCGTACAGTTCCTTCACCTTTCCTTTCAATGCCTCATAGAGACCCTTGCAGGGTTTTCGGTTGTAGGCGATGATTACGGCGTCCGCCGGCAGGGTCTTCTTCCCGTCGGCCGCTTCGACAGCCACACCGGCCGCGGTGATTTCCACGGCCCGCGTGTTTAAGAGCACCGTTATTTTCTCTTCCTGGATGAACCGGTCGAGCTGGAAGAGGCGTGAGTAAAGGTCCTGTGAATAGGCCGGCCGCGCCGCCGTGCCGCTTTCCTCTACCATGGTCACCTTCTTGCCTTGGCGCGCCAAAGAGACGGCGGTTTCCGCTCCGTAATTGCCGCCGATGACGACGACATTCTCGCCCATCTCGACTTTCCCCTGGGCACGCAAATAATCTTCGTTCGTGATGACGTTCTTCAGGCCGATGCCGGGAATGTCGGGCAGGGCTTCCTGTGAGCCGACGGCAACTACTACGGCATCTGGATTTGCCTTCTGTACGAACTCCGGCGTCACCTCTGTTTTCAGGTGTGCCTTGATACCCTGCATCTTGCCGAGTTGGGCCGTGTAAAAATCGAGAATGTTCCTCAAGTCGGCCGTGTGGACCCTGGGATGGCGGGAAGCGACGCTCTCCACCAGCCCCCCCCAGGCGTCGCTTTTTTCATAGAGATCCACCTTATGGCCTCTCTCGGCGAGATTGACTGCAGCTTCCAGACCGGCGACGCCGCCCCCGATGACCATGACCTTCTTCACCTTCGCAGCGGGTTTGAGCTCGTACTCCGCTTCGCGGTTGTAACGCGCATTCACGGCGCAGAGAACCAGCTTCTGATCGAAGAGGGTCTGCAGGCACCAGTTGCAGGAGATACATTTGCGGATGTCTTCGGGACGGCCTTCTATGGCTTTTCTCGCAAACCACGGATCGGCGATCGCGGGACGGCAGAAATGGCAGATATCGCACTGGCCTGTGGCGATCAGATGCTCTGCCAGCTTCGGTTCCATGATTTTGGCGACGCCCATGACCGGCACACTGACGACACTCTTGATGTCCGTAGCCAGATGCACCCGGGCGGCTCTCTTGCCGTAGACGGGGGGGAAGGCGTACATGCCAGTAAACCCGATGCGGCCGCCCGTGATGTCGAAGCAGTCCACCCAGGGTTCCAACCGCTTGGCCATCTTCTTGCCCCACTCCTCGTTGTAGCCGGGCTCGCCGAGGAAATCCATGAACTCGTGCGCCGCCAGCCGCCAGATGAGGGGAAAATCCTTCCCGCACCGCTCTTTGATGCCTTTCGCAATCATCTCGGGAAACAGTCCGGGGTCCTGCCCGAACTTGTCTTTCCGCAAGTTCGTAAAGGGGGACATGAACTGTTGAATCAGTGTACCCTGACAACTGTGGACATTGACGGCGTCATATCCGGCTTCCTTCACCCGCGCGGCGGCGTCGATGTAATACTGAATGCGTTCTTCCGCTTCATCAGTGCTTAATTCCCGGACAGACCCGAAAATGCCGCCTTTGACGCTGGCGCCGACAACGGGGAGTCCCGTAATAGCCGTGTTGCAGAGGGCGCCGCCGTGAATGATCTGGCACGAGCATTTCGTGCCCTGGCGATGAATGGCCCGGGACAATCTCTCATGGCCCGCGATGCTTTTAGCATTGTGAATGCCGATCATGGTCCTGAAGATGTTTCCCTCAGGGTGAATGAAAGAAGCGCTTACCTGGATCAAGCCCCATCCGCCCTGGGCTGAATCAGTAAAACTTCTGATTGCCCGGTCCGTAACATAGCCGTCCTCCGTTCCGTTGTCCATGACCGTAGGCGCCAGAACCATGCGGTTAGGTATTTCGATACAGCCGATTTTTATAGAATCATACAATGTTGCCATTTTTCCACCTCCATAATTATTTCTCGACCTGGTTCAAGCAGGTACCTCTCAGGCCCATTCCAAACATGACAACGATACTTCGTCGCTGCCGCCGCCTCGGCATTCATCCCCCGACCGATCCGCCGCCTTATCGAAGACCTGCTTCTTGCGGTGAGGCATCTTCACGGCCAATCGTTACCCCTGGCGCGTCTCTGATCACCTCCTTCATATTAAATTAGCGCCAACGACTTGATTATTTTCATCCTTCGTTATGCCCGTCAATCACGGGCAGGGAGGTTGACGGAAAAGAAAGACCGCATGATCTACCGATGACCCGCTATCCCCGCAGGGTTCATGTTAATCAAGATTTCACCCATATCTCCGTCTTTTTACCCTCTATGATCTCTTCGGCGGTCAGGAAATCCTTCAGCACGGTCATCAGATGGTGTTTCAACTCCTTCATCGCCCCTTCCCGATCCTTCCTCTGGATGGCCTTCATCAGGAGGATATGCTGCTCAC
Organism: Syntrophobacterales bacterium GWC2_56_13; assembly: GCA_001830835.1. Lineage (GTDB taxonomy): Bacteria > Desulfobacterota > Syntrophia > Syntrophales > UBA5619 > JAKAFS01. Next base: position 16,137 of record MICJ01000012.1, read on the forward strand.
TGGACAGCCTTACCCGGTTGGGGGTGTATTTTACGACATAGCTCACATACCGTTTCATCCGGTCCTGGATGTTGGAGTAGATGCTCTGAATCAGACGGTTCTCCATTTTATCGATAATCATCCGATGAAATGACAGATGGGTATTGTAGGCAAATGATTCATTCCCTCGGTTGAACTCATCTACGGCGATATTCATCAGCGCCTCAAAATCCCGAATATCCTGTTCCGTGTATGAATCCATTTTCTGATCGATGCAAAACAATTCCAGCGCCTCACGGGTCTGAAAGACTTCCCGGCATTCTTCTTTTTCCAGTTTGGACACATAACATCCCTTGTACGGAACCATATGGACCAGCCCGTTCTGCTCCAACCGTTGAAGGGCTTCCCTGATGGGGGATTTGCTCACCCCCAACTCGTCCGCTAAACGCTGTTCTGTCAGCTGTTCACCCGGATAGAGGTGCAGTTCAATAATGCTGCTCTTAATGTTCTGGTAAATCCTGTCTTTCAATAATTGAATGTCATTTATTTTGTTCAATTTACATGAATTATCCATTGTCCCTCCCAAGGCATGATATATGATATATTATATATAATGTCTTGCGTAAATCTATTGAACTTGTGATGAGATGTCAAGAGAAAATTTTCATCGGCAGGCCACTTTAAAAAACCCCCACCTGGGGCTGAACGAAACTCCTCCCCGACCGGATCCCCCGGACCTGCCTGCGCTTTTACGAGATCAGCAGCGCGGTCATATCCATGACGTTGGTCCCCGTGGGACCGATCATGATGAGATCCCCCGTCTGCCGCAGGAAATGATAGGAATCGTTCCGGGCGAAGTAGTCGTCGATCCGGAGGCCGAGCGCCTGCGCCTTTGCCCAGCTCGCATGGTCCACGATCGCCCCGGCGGCGTCCGAATGTCCGTCGATCCCGTCCGTCCCGGCGCTGAGGAAGACGAAACGCGGATTATCTCTAAATTCACCGAGGGCAGCGAGCGCCATCTCCTGATTCCGGCCGCCCATGCCGTCCCCCCGGAGGGTCACCGTCGTCTCTCCGCCGAAGAGCAGGCAGATCGGCGGGGTGAAGGGCTGTCCCGTCGTTGCGATCTCCTCGCCGATGGCGATGATCGCCTTGGCAATCTCCCGCGCCTCGCCCCGGAGGCGGGAACTCATGATTCGGGTTGGGATTCCCAGCGCCTCGGCCCTCTCCTTCGCCTTCAGAAGGAGCTTGAGGTTGCTCCCCATGAGGAAGTGGTCGATGAGCGGGCTCGGCCCCTTCGGCGTCTCCTCCATCTCCCCGTCGAGACCCTTCTGAACTACCGACCGAACGTTCCCCGGCGCCTGCTCCCAGAGGCCGTACTTTTTCAGAATGGCATGGGTGTCCGCAAAACTGGAACGGTCGAAGAAGAGCGGGGCGGAGCCGATGGCCTCCAGGACGTCGCCGATGACGTCGGAGATGACGAGGACGATCCCCCGCGCCCGGGAGATCCGCCCCAGCCTCCCCCCCTTCACGAGGGAGAGGTGCTTCCGGACAATGTTGAATTCCTCGATGGGGACGCCGTTGGCGAGGAGCCCCTTCACCAGACCCTGCATCTCGGCAAGGGTAATCGGCGGCGCCGGCTTCTCGATGAGCGCCGAGCTCCCTCCGGATAGGAGATAGATGAAAAAATCATCCGGCGAGAGCGCCGACAATTTCTGCATGAGGATTTCCGCCGCCTGGATGCTTTTCTCCGTCAGGACGGGGTGCGAGCTTTCAAAGACTGCGATCCCGTCGAGTGCGGCATCGTAGTTGGACACGACGAGGCCGTCCGTCACTTGGCCGCCCAGAACGGCCTTGACGGCCCGCGCCATCTCGATCGAGGCCTTCCCGCTCCCGAAGACGTGGACGCCCCGGTAGTCGCCGAGGCAATAGTTTTTCCCCTCGATCGTGAGGACGTCCCCCTCGCAACGCAGGCCGTTCCGGATCAGATTCCCCGGCAGGACCGAACTCAGGGCGCCCTTGAATACGGTCATGATCTTTTCTCTGTTCGTCATCGCTCCTCCTGAAAGGGGGGAGGACAGCTGAAGTTCTCCAGCTTTTCAGCCGCCGGCGGCAAGCCCGGCGAAAACCTGCCCCAGCCTCGACACGCCGGATGATGCAACAGGAATTCCCTTTGAGATGTCGGAAGTATACAGAAGCGGCCCGCGCGAGTCAAGAAAAGACGGACCGCCGGCAGCCCAACCGGAACATGTCACAGATTGTGATATCCTCAGATAATACATTTCGTAGAGGGAATTCTCCCTTGACGCCGCGGGATGTAATGCATATCTTGCACTCAAAGTGGGTTGCGGCTCGTCTCGTTGCGGCGATCACCGGCAAGCGGACCGATTGCGGCGCTGACGAAACGGCGCCGCAGCGGCGATCTTGGCAAGGCAGGAAGGCGGCGGTGCGGGCCGGTTTTGCACCCGCGAGGGCGGGAAGGTCCGCCGGGGGTGGGTCATTTTTCGGTGACCACGACCACGGTGGGGCAATTTTCTGTTTCCGTCGCGAGTGCGGGCGGGTCCGCCGGAAGCGGATTCCAGAAACAGGAGTCAACCATGGATTACATCAAGATCAGATTCGTGGACAGTCAGGAGGGCGTTGAGCCCGAATTCCGCAAGACCCTGGAAGACATGCTGCGCGCAGTCAACCCGCGATTCACGCTCTCCCGGCACCGGTGGCGGCCTCATACCGATATCTATGAGACCGCAGAAGAGATCGTCATCCTGGCCGAAATCGCCGGCATCCGGCGGGAGGAGATCAACTTGGAGATCGGCCCCCGCACCGTTAAGATCGCCGGCATCCGGGAAGGCGGTCCACGCGGGGAAGACGCCAGCTACCGCCTCGCCGAAATCCCCTGCGGCTACTTCGAACGGAGCCTCGCGCTGCCGGCCCTGATCGACACGGAGTCAGCAGTGGCGGTCTATCGGGACGGTCTGTTGGAAATTCGACTGACCAAACGTCCTGTCGACCTCATTCACAAGATCAACATCCAAAGTGGTTAATCCCTGGAGGTTCCCATGGCAGAACAGGCACCGCATGAAGAATTGAAAGTCGTCCGGATCCCGGAGGTCCTCCCCTTGCTGCCCATCGAGACTGCCTTCGTCTTTCCGAAAATGATCTTCCCGCTGGAGGTTTCCGGCAAGCCGTCGATCACCCTCATCGATGAGGCGATGGCCGGCGACCGCCTGATCGGCATCGTCATGCTCAAGCATAAAAACGAGGCGGTAGAGGACCAGCATCGGAAGGAGGACTATTACAGCATCGGCACCAGTGTCGCGATCGTCCGGATGGCCAAGACGGCCGACAACAAGGCCCAGCTTCTCCTCCAGGGGATCGGCCGTTTTCGCATCATCGAAATCCTGAAAGGGAAGCCCTACCTCCAGGCCCGCGTGGAAAACATAGAGGATCAGGAGGTCAAGGATATCGAGATCGAGGCGTTGATGGCAAATCTTGTCGGTCTCTTCGACCGGATCGTCAAACTCTCCCCCTTCCTCCCCCAGGATTTCGCGGCCATGGCCAAAACGATCACCGATCCCGGCGTCCTGGCCGACCTCATTGCCTCCGTGATCAACGCGGCGATCGAGGAAAAACATAAAATCCTCGAGATCTTAGACGTAAAGGAACGCCTCCGCGAGGTGACCCGGCTCGTCAACCACCAGGTGGAGATCCTCGAACTGGGCAGCAAGATCCAGTCCCAGGTGAAGGACGACATGGACAAGAGCCAGCGGGACTACTACCTTCGCCAGCAGCTCTGCGCCATCCGCAAAGAGTTAGGGGAGACGGACGACGAGAAGGTTGAGATCGAGGAGTACCGCGCGAAGATCGAAAAGAAGAACCTCCCGGACGAGGCGAAGAAGGAGGCGGAACGAGAACTCGCGCGGCTCGCCAAAATGCACCCCTCTTCGGCGGAATACACCGTCGCGGCCACCTACCTCGACTGGATGACGGCGCTGCCTTGGAACGAGCGCACCGAGGACAACCTCGACATCAGAAAGGCGCGGCGCGTCCTGAACGAGGACCACTACGGCCTGGAGAAGGCGAAGAAGCGGGTCATCGAATACCTCGCCGTCCGCAAGCTGAAGCCGGACACCAAGGGGCCGATCCTCTGCTTCGTCGGCCCTCCGGGGACAGGCAAGACCTCGCTCGGTCACTCCATCGGCCGCGCCTTGGGAAGAAAGTTCATCCGCATTTCGCTGGGCGGCATCCACGACGAGGCGGAGATCCGCGGCCATCGGAGGACTTACGTGGGGGCGCTCCCCGGCCGGATCATCCAGGGGATCAGGCGGGCGGAGTCGAACAACCCCGTCTTCATGCTGGACGAGATCGACAAGGTCGGGAGCGATTTCCGCGGCGATCCCTCGTCGGCGCTCCTCGAGGTCCTCGATCCGGAGCAGAACTTCTCCTTCTCGGACCACTACCTGGATGTCCCGTTCGATCTGTCGCACGTGATGTTCATCACGACGGCGAACATCTTAGAGACGATCCCGCCGGCGCTCCGCGACCGTCTGGAGGTGATCGAGCTGCCCGGCTACACGATCGACGAGAAGATCCGGATTGCCCAGCGCTACCTGATCCCGCGGCAGACGGAGGCGAACGGCCTCAAACCCGAACAGATCCGCTTCACAAAAAGCGCGATCAGCAGCATCATCGCCGGCTATACCCGGGAAGCGGGAGTCCGGAACCTCGAACGGGAGTTAGCCTCGATCTGCCGTGGAGTGGCGAGCCAGATCGCCGAGGGGACCACTGAAAAAGCCACCGTCACGGCGCGGGACCTGCACCGCTTCCTCGGACCGGTCCGGATGGCCTCCGAGGCGGCGGCCCGGACCGCAAAGCCCGGGGTCGTCATGGGGCTCGCCTGGACGCCGACGGGCGGGGATCTCCTGTTCATCGAGGCCACGGCCATGAAGGGAAAGAAGGGGCTCACCCTGACCGGCCAGCTTGGCGACGTGATGAAGGAATCGGCCACGGCGGCGCTGAGCTTCATCCGCGCGAATGCCGAAGAACTGGGGATAGCGAAGGACTTTTTCGAAGAGGTGGACATCCACATCCATGTACCCTCCGGCGCCATCCCCAAGGACGGACCGTCGGCGGGGGTCACGATGCTCACCGCCCTTACCTCGCTGCTTACGAACCGGACGGTGAAGAAGGACCTTGCCATGACCGGCGAGATCACGCTCAGGGGGTTGGTCCTCCCGGTGGGCGGTATCAAGGAAAAGGTCCTCGCGGCCCACCGCGCCGGCGTGAAGACGATCATCCTCCCCAGATGGAACAAGAAGGATCTGGAGGACGTGCCGGCGAAGGTCCGTAAGGAGATCACCTTCCACTACGTGGATGAGATGCTGGAGGTCCTCCGGCTCGCCCTGGATAAGGCGCCGGAGTCATCGGAATAGGGCAAGTGCGACGTGAAGAGCGCGAAAAGCCGCCGCCCAATCCTCAGGCCGCATTCTCTTCCGGTTCAACCCAAACGATGTGGTTTTTGTTGACAATCATTACTTTGCTTCCTGTGCCTTGGCTGCCCACCACGTCGCACAGGACGACAAAGGGATTGTCCGCTTGGGTAAAGATATCGGAAACCCTCTTCCCTGTCTCCAGTGTAATCTTTCCCCTCAGTACCGACCCTTCCACCATTTTGATGGACACATCGCTTTTAGAAAATTTTTGACCTTTTGCCATAATCGACCTCCTTTTATCTTCATGCTCTGCGGCTTCAATCGTCCCTGGTCTCCTGCGCGACTTCGCGGTCGAAGTCGGCCTTATTCAAGAATATATCATTGAGATATTCCCGGCGGAACGTCTCCGCAATCTGATCGAGAGGGACATCGGCGAATTCTCCGCGATACTTAAGGTATTCCATGTGCTTTTTCCCCTCGAGATCGAATGGGTGAAAAATCGAGTCGCTGCGCCCGTCGAAATCAAGGGGCTTGAAACGGAACCGCCGGCAAAGCTCGATATTAAATGCGGGTGTAGCCTTTACCCAGGCCCCGCCCAGGTAAATTGACGTATATCCATGCCAGAAGAAAACGTCGGTCTTCATATGCTCGCGCATGCGCGCAGTGGAGAGATGGTTCCGCACGTCGGCAAAGCCCAGCCGGGCCGGAATCCCAATGGCCCGGCAGCAGGCTGCAAGCAGGATCGCCTTGGTGACGCACCAGCCGCGGCCGATGTGCAGTGTGGTGCTTGCCCGGAGCCCTTCGATCGAGAGATTGATGTTATAAGGATCGTACCGGATGCCGTCCCGAATGGCATGATAGAGACTGACCGCCTGATCCCTATGATCGGTGGAATCACCGGAGTGCTCTTTTGTAAACTCTGCTACTGCATCGCTGTTGCAGTCGACGGCCGGCGACGGTTGAATATACTGCCGCATATCTGAATTCATATCCTGTTCCTTTTTATGGGGGGAAACCTTTTCCTCCGGGTTCATGCGTACTTCTGATTTGATAATCTGGTTGAAATGGGCCTCGCCTGGGTTACTACTTATCAATAACTTGTTCTTACTTACGGCATAGCAGATTAACAAAGGAAAGGTGCAATGAGACTGCCTTTTCTTATGTGGCAAGGCGAGACAGTATGAAGCGGTTAAGTGAAACACCTTCCTCAGCGCAACGGATAGCCAAATCCCGGTGTTTTTCAGGGGGGATTCTCAAAGTGAGATGCCCCTTGAATTTCTTAAGCCCCAATGGCTTTGGCGCTGTTTCACCTTCTTCTTGCATCCACTTGACAGACTCCGCAACGACATATTCAATTTCCCGCAGCGCTTCCTCTATGGTATCATCATGGGCTGCCAGGGAAGGAAACTCCAAGCATCTGGCCACATGACAATGGTCATCCTCCGACCACTCGATCCGGTAAGTATATTTCTCAATGTCATTCTTCATTTTTCTTAGCCTCCATTTTCTCGATGGCCTTTTTTACGTCTCTTACCTGATAGAATTTTGCCATCTTATCAACTTTTTGAAGGTTTATCCTCGGATCCCCTTTCCACCACATATCCTCGGCTTCCCGAAATATTTTTTGCAAATCTTCAGCAAATCGGCAAATAAGACATTCTGGAGATTTTCCAGATGATCCTTGTCTTTCATGGGCTATATGATAGCGTATGTGCTATCACCTGTCAAGGTTGCATTTTTCGGCTGTCAAATCGCTAACAAACAAAAAGGGGGCCTTACCTTTTCAACGAGAAAATGGTATGGAACAATCCATCTCTATATCGAGGAGGTGTTCCTTGAAGAAACGCATCGTCATCATTGTCGTGCTGGCGCTCCTCATCGGCACGGGCCTCTTCGTCTACCTCGGCCAGCAGAAGGCGCGGCAGGGGGAGCTTTTCTACTCCGGAACCGTCGAGGCCACACAGTCCCATCTCGCCTTCCAGACCGGCGGCCGGGTGCTCCGGGTGGAGGTGCGCGAGGGAGAGGCCGTCGTGAAAGACCAGCTCCTCGCCGAACTTGACCCAGCTGAGTTCCGATCCCGCCTCGAACAGGCGAAGGCCAATCTCGAAAAATCCATGAAGAACCGCGAGCAGGCGGAGGCCCTGCTCAGGGTCTTCGAGCAAACCCTTCCCGCCGAGCAGGCACGGGCCGAAGCGGGCGTCCGCGCCCTGGCCTCGCAGGTCGACGAGCTCAAGGCGGGCAGCCGCCCGCAGGAGATCGCCCGGGCAAACCAGGCGACGCAGAGCGCCGCCTCCGTCATGGAGGATGCGAAGAAGAACGCGGAGCGCTACGAGAGCCTCTTTCAGAAAGGCACCGTATCGGAGAAGGAACGGGATGCCGTCCGCCTCCGCTACGAGATGGCCCTCCGCGAGTACGAACGGAGCCGGGAAGCCTACGATCTCACCCGGGAGGGAAGCCGGGCGGAGACGATCCGCACCGCCGAGGCGCGGCTCGCCGAGGGGGAGGCCCTCCTGAAGCAGGCCAAGAGCAATCTCGTCCGGATCGAAGCGGCCGGAAAAGATGTGGAGGGGGCCCGTTCGCTCGTCGCCGCGGCCCGGGCGGTCCTCGACCAGACGGCCATCCAACTCGATTATGCACGCCTGAAGGCGCCCCGGGCAGGCGTCATCACCAGCCGCAGCATCGAACCGGGGGAAGTGGTCACCCTGGGACGCGAGGTCCTGACCCTTTCCGATCTCGCAACGGTCGATCTGAAGATCTTCGTCGATGAGACCCAGATCGGCAAGGTGAAGCCGGGCCAGAAGGCGGAGGCCCGCGTCGACACCTTCCCCAATAAAACCTTCGCGGGAACGGTCACCTTCATCTCCCCCGAGGGAGAGTTCACGCCGAAGATCATCCAGACCCGGAAGGAACGGGTCAAGCTGGTCTATCTCGTCAAGGTGTCGATACCCAACCCCGCTTCCGAGCTCAAGTCAGGGATGCCCGCCGATGCCTGGTTACGATAAGACGACCGTCCCCGCTTCCCTGACGCTGACGGGGGAAAGGGATGGAAGCCCCTCCGTCCCGGAAGAGCCCTACCTCCGGATCGACGGGGTCTCCTGCCGGTTCGGCGCCGTGGAGGCGGTCCGCGACGTCTCGCTCTCAGTCGAGAAGGGAACGATCTTCGGCCTCGTCGGCTCCGACGGGGCGGGGAAGTCAACGCTTCTCCGGATGGCGGCGACGATGCTTAAACCCGCTGCGGGCCGGATCACGATCGGCGGTCTGGATGTGGTCTCGCGCAAGGCGGAGGTCAAGGCCCTCATCGGTTACATGCCCCAGCGCTTCGGCCTCTACCAGGACCTTACGATCGAGGAGAACATCGATTTTTTCATGGACATCTTCGGGATCACCGGTACGGAGAGAAAGGCGCGGAAGGCCCTCTACCTCGGGTTTTCCAACCTGCTGCCCTTCACAGACCGGCAGGCGGGGAATCTCTCCGGCGGGATGAAGCAGAAGCTGGGGCTGGCCTGCGTCCTCGTCCACGAGCCGAAGCTCCTGATCCTGGACGAACCGACCAACGGCGTCGATCCCGTTTCACGCCAGGAATTCTGGGAGATCCTGGGGAAAATGCGGGCACAGGGGATGACGATCATCGTCTCGACGGCCTACCTCGACGAGGGCGAGCGTTGCGACCGTCTGGGACTGATGCACCGGGCGGCGCTCCTGGAGACGGCCTCCCCGGCAGATATCCGCGCCCATTTCGAGAATCTGGAGGAGGCGATCATCCACCGCATCCAGGAGGCGGACGAGGAGTTGGCCCATGACACCTTCAAACTCTGACAATACCTCGGAAGCGATCGTCGTTAGCGGACTCGAAAAACGGTTCGGGGCCTTTACCGCCGTCGACAAGATCAGCTTTTCCGTCCATCAGGGGGAGATCTTCGGCTTTCTCGGCTCCAACGGTTCGGGGAAATCGACGACGATCCGGATGCTCTGCGGGATCCTCACCCCGACCGCAGGCGTTGGAAAGGTGGCCGGGTACGATATCGTCGCCGAAGCGGAGGAGGTCAAGCACGCGATCGGCTACATGTCCCAGAAGTTCTCCCTATACGAGGACCTGACCCCCCTGGAGAATCTCCGCTTCTATCTCGGGGTCTACAGCGTGCCGGAGGACCGGTGGGAGGAGCGCCGGGAGTGGGTCCTCGACATGACCCGCCTTCAGGAGGTCAGAAACCGCCTGACCCGCGAGCTTCCGCCGGGATGGCGCCAGCGTCTCGCCCTGGGCTGCGCGCTCCTCCACCGCCCCCGGATCCTCTTTCTCGACGAGCCGACATCGGGGGTCGACCCGATCACCCGGCGCCATTTCTGGGACTTCATCGGGCAGCTCGCCCGCGAGGGGATCACCGTCTTTGTCACGACCCATTACATGGACGAAGCGCGCCACTGCGGGCGGATCGTGATGATCAACGAGGGGAGGATCGTCGCCTCGGGAAGCCGGGAGGAGATCATCCGTGCGGCCTGTCCCGAACGACCCGACGCGGATCTCAACGACGCCTTCATCGCCCTGATGTCCGGGAATAACAGAAGGGGGGCCGCATGAATCTCCGGAATGTCCGGGCGATCGCCGGCAAGGAGGTGTTCCACCTGATCCGGGACTTCCGGAGCCTTTACCTGGCCTTTGCGGTACCGCTCCTCCTCATCCTCCTGTTCGGCTATGCGCTCAGCCTCGACGTGGAGCATATCGAGACGGTCGTCGTCGACGCCGAGCGGACGGATCTCAGCCGCGACTTCATCAGCCGTCTCGGCGCTTCTCCCTACTTCCGGATCGCCGCCCATCTCCCCGACACCGAGGCCGTGACGCAGGCGCTCGACCACGGCCGGGCGATGCTGGCCGTGATCATCCCGACCGGCTGGACCGCCGATCTGAGGGCGGACCGGGAGACGACCGTCCAGATCATCCTGGACGGGAGCGACCCCAACTTCGCCGGGATCGCCCGGGCGTACATCACGAGTTTCATCGAAAACTACAACCGGAAGCTCCTCGGCGAGTTTCTCAACCGCCAGGGGATCGAGAAGATCCGCCCCCCCGTGGAGGCGCGGATCCGGGTCTGGTTCAACGAGGATCTGGAGAGCAGGAACTTCATCATTCCGGGGATCATCGCGATCATCATCATGATCGTCGGGGCGATGCTCACCTCACTCGTCATCGCCCGGGAATACGAAAACGGGACGATGGAGACGATCCGCTCGCTCCCCATCCGCGCCGGGGAATTGCTCGCGGGAAAGGCGATCCCCTACTTCCTGATCGGATTGACGGACGTCCTGATCGCCGTCCTCATGGGACAGGTGCTCTTCGGCATCGTCATGAAGAGCAGTTTCTGGCTCATGATCCTGGCTTCATCGATCTACCTCCTGGTCGCCCTGACGCTGGGACTGCTCATCTCCTCGGTCACGAAATCCCAAATGGTCGCCAACCAGATGGCCGTCCTGCTCACCTACCTCCCCTCGCTGCTGTTGTCGAATTTCGTCTTCCCGGTCATCAATATGCCGAAGGTCCTCCAAGCGATCACCCGGATCGTTCCGGCGACCTACTACATCGACATTCTCTCCGGCATCTACCTGAGGGATCTGGGGCTCTCCCGACTCTGGCCCGATCTTGCGGTCCTGACGGGGATGTTCGCGATCCTAACTCTGTTAAACGTCATCGTCCTGAAACGGGAGGGGCTCTAACGATGAGCTGGCTTCGAATCCGGGAAATGGTCCGCAAGGAATTCATCCAGCTCTTCCGCGACAAGAGGAGCCGCCCCATCCTCGTCATCGCGCCGCTCGTCCAGCTCCTCGTCTTCGGCTACGTCGTCAACTACGACATCAAGGACATCCGTGTCGCCCTGATCGACCAGTCCAGGACACGGGAGAGCCGCCTGATGAACGACGCCTTCATCGCAAACAAGATCTTCCGGATCACCCATCTGCCGGGCTCCCCCCGTGAACTGGAAGAACTCCTCCTCACCGGGAATGTCGACCTGGGAATCAAGATCCCCCCCGACTTCAGCAGCCGCATCCGGCGCGGCCAGACGGCTGAAGTCCAGATCCTCGCCGACGGCAGCATGAGCAACATGGCCTCGATCCGGATCTCCTACACGGTGATGGTCCTCGACCGCCTGAACACGGGGCTGATCAAGGAGCTCTACGGGCGCGAACTCAAATACGGGAAGATCGACGCCCGGATCCGGACCTGGTACAACCCGAACCTCGACAGCCAGAATTTCTTCGTCCCGGGGATCGTCGCCTTCGTCGTCATGCTGATCTCGCTTCTGATGACGTCGATTGCCATCATCAAGGAACGGGAGAACGGGACAATGGAGCAGCTCATCGCGACGCCGCTCAAGCCGATCGAGCTGATCATCGGCAAAACCATCCCCTATACGATTATTTCCCTGGCCCAGATGGTCATGGTCATGCTCTTCGCCCTCTTCTGGTTCGAGGTCCCGCTGGCCGGGAGCATACCGGAGCTCTTTCTCGCCACCTGTCTCTTTCTCCTGAGCACCCTCGGCGTCGGGCTCTTCATCTCGACGGTGTCGAAGACCCAGCAGCAGGCGATGATGACGACCTTCTTCTTCATCCTCCCCTTCTTCATGCTCTCCGGCTTCGTCTTTCCCATCGCGAACATGCCCATCGTCGTCCAGTGGTTGACATATCTCAACCCGTTGCGCTATTTTCTCGTCATCATCCGCGGAATCTTCCTCAAGGGGGTGGGGCTGCACATCCTCTGGCCCCAGTACGCCGCCCTGACCATCCTCGGCGTTGCGGTCTTCGCCGGGGCGGTGGGGCGTTTCCGGAAACGGCTGGATTAAGAAAGGGAGCACGCCATGCTGAAAATCGTGGAAAACGAGCCGGCCATCCGAAGATATCAGCGACAGTTCGTCAGAGGTTTCAGACTCCTGAAGGAGGAGAAGATCCCTATCAAGCTGGGCCACCCGGGCGCCAGCATGAAGGCGACGGTTTCCTGGTCGGAGAGGCTCGGGATCTGGTTCTTCTCCAGGAAGATCGCCGGGAGCCGCTACTGGCACGCCTTCGGCGTTGGCCGGCCGGAGGGCGGCGCCGGCGTCGCGATCACCTGCGAGATCAATTTCCCCCTCTGCGGCATCGACCGGCGGACCGGCGGCGCCTTCGCCCAGGACCATGAAGGCAGGATCTACGTCGTCCACCGGGGAAAGCTCGGCGGCGGCAGAAAGGGGATCGGAAAATCCCTCTTCGAAAACCGCTACCGGGGGGTGTGGGAAATCATGGACGACGGTGGCGAGGAGACCCCCGTAGCCGTCATCGGCATCCTCAGTTCCCCGCGCTTTGCGCGACAGATCGCACAGTTCGTCCGGAAGATCGCCCGGATCAAGGAGACGGCCGTCGCCCGATCTTCCCAGGCCGAGCTGACCTTCGACGAGATTTGCGTGCACGAAGACCTGATCGGCGTCCGGCATTGTGAACTGGAACGGGAGACAGGCGCCGAATGCGACCGCGGTCTCGTCATCCGGGACCTGTCCGACGCCCTGAACGGGCACGGTCTCCGGACGAGAAACGACGGCGAGCGGGATCTGATAGCCATGAACCGGGAAGGCCGGATCCGGGCGGTCTTCCAGATCCTGACGGAGATGTCCCCTACCGGCCTCCGCACGGGGGCGGCGCAGCTCATTCTCGGCGCTCTGGACCTCCCCGACAACCCGATCATCGTTCTGGTCCTTCCCCGCGCCCCTGAAAACGCCCTCCAGGACAAGCTGAAGCGGCAGAACATCGGCCTCCTCCTCTACGCCTGGGAGGGGGATCGGGCGGTTTTCCCGGGGCTGAACATCCTCCTTCCCCGGATCTCACCCGTAAACGTATGCCTCCGAAACGAAACAGCCGGAAGTTGAATTTTTATTTGACAAATCCCGCGGAAAGTATTATTTCTTCTTGTTAGTTAAAGATAGTCAGGGGACGTTTTGAACATGACAGGAAGAGACAGCAACCGAAAACTTTTCGCCGTTGCGGTGATCGGGGGCATGATTATCGGGCCTGCATACATGGGCCTGATGGGGGGATAGTCTCGGTAAAATACAATTAAAGCGACGAAATCCGTTATCAGGTGCGAACCGATAACGGATTTTTTATTTTGGAGGCAAGGAGGAGCTATGGAAGCACAGCGAGTTTTCATCTATGACACGACCCTCAGGGACGGCACGCATGGGGAAAAGATCAATTTCTCCGCCGAGGAGAAACTGCGGATCGCCCAGCGTCTGGACGAACTGGGGTTTCATTACATCGAGGGGGGATGGCCGGGCTCCAACCCCAAGGATGTCCGCTTTTTCGAGATGGCAAAGGGGTTTTCCTTCCGTCATGCCCGCCTGACCGCCTTCGGGAGCACGCGGAAGCCGGGCATCCGGCCGGAGAACTGCCGGAACCTCCGGGCCCTCCTCCGGGCGGAAACGCCGGCCGTTGCCATTTTCGGGAAGAGCTGGAACTTGCACGTCACGGAGATTTTAGGAATTCCGCTGGAAGAAAATCTGGAGATGATCCGCGATTCCATCGCCTTTCTAAAGGCCCGGGGGAAAGAAGTGATCTTCGATGCGGAACACTTCTTCGACGGCTGGCGGCATAACCCCGCCTATTCCTTGGAGACGCTGAAGGCCGCACGCGACGCCGAAGCGGATTGGATCGTCCTTTGCGACACCAACGGCGGCGCCCTGCCCCACGATTTGACCGCAGCCGTCCAGAAGGTTGCGGCGCTCTTCCCCCTGGATCGTCTCGGGATCCATGTCCACAACGACTGCGGCCTGGCCGTAGCCAACACCCTCGCCGCCGTGCACGCCGGTGCGGTCATGGTCCAGGGAACGGTCAACGGCTACGGCGAGCGGTGCGGCAACGCCGACCTGACCTCCGTCATCGGGAACCTCCAGCTCAAGATGAACCGGGCGTGTCTCTCGGAAGCCTCTCTCCGGCAGCTGACGAATCTCTCCTATTATGTGAGCGAGGTCGCAAACGTAAGGCCGCTCCCTTTCCGGCCCTTCGTCGGGCGGAGCGCCTTTGCCCACAAGGGCGGCGTCCACGTGAGCGCCCTCGCCAAGAACCCCCTGGCCTACGAACATATACGGCCGGAGTGGGTCGGCAACCGCCAGCGGGTGCTCGTCTCCGACCTCGCTGGAAAGAGCAGCATCGCTTTCAAGGCTAAGGAGCTCGGTATCGATCTTGGCGACAATGAAGCGGTAAACCGAAAGATCGTCTGGGAGATCAAGCGGCTGGAGGACCAGGGGTTCCAGTTCGACGCGGCCGACGGGTCGCTTGCGCTCCTCATGAAAAAAATCACCGGCGCCTTCAAGGAGCCCTTCACGCTCCAGTGCTTCAGCGTGACGAACGGGAAGACCCGGAACAACCCCTCCCTTTGCCAGGCGACGATAAAGATCTCGGTGGGCAACGAGGAGGAGCTGACCGCGGCGGAGGGAAACGGCCCGGTAAACGCCCTCGACCATGCCCTCAGGAAGGCCTTGACGAAATTCTACCCCCAGATCAATGAGATGCACCTGATCGACTTCAAGGTCCGGATCGTCGAGGGGAGCGAGGGAACGGCGGCGCGGGTCAAGGTGCTCCTGGATTCCCGGGACGGAGAAGAGGTGTGGAGCACGATTGGCGTCTCCGAAAACATCATCGAGGCGAGCTGGCAGGCCCTCGTAGACAGTATCCAGTACAAGTTGAGCAAGGACAAACTCAACAAGAACGACCACGCTTGAAAATCCGGCATTCATCGAAAGATCTTTCATGTTGTCGAAAGATCTTTGATTGATCATCGCCTCTGTTTCTGATAAATTACCTGATATTGAAATTCGGGAGTGTCTCCCGACGGTAGACAGGGACGAAATGCTGGCAGCCATCAACAATCAGAACCCCCAGATGCGGTTGATCCGCAGGGCGGCGGAGATCCTCAAGAGCGGGGGGATCGTGATCTACCCAACCGATACGATTTACGGGATGGGGTGCGATCTGTTGAACAAACGGGGGATCGAGAGGATCTACGAGATCCAGCGCCGCAACCGGAAACAGCCACTCAGCTTCATCTGCGCCGACCTCAAGGACATCAGCCGCTACGCAAAGGTCTCCGACAACGCCTATAAGATCATGAAACGCCTCCTCCCGGGACCCTATACCTTTATCCTCGAGGCCTCCCGGTTCGTCCCCAAGATCATCCTCCCCAAGCGGCAGACCACCGGCATCCGGATTCCCGACAATCGGATCTGCCAGGCACTGGTCGCCGAGCTGGGATCGCCCGTGATCAGCACCAGCGTCAAGGACGGGGCAGGCGAGCTTCTCAGCGACCCCCGGGTGATCGAGGAGCTCTTCGGCAAACGGGTGGACATGATCATCGACGGCGGCATCATCGCTGCGGCGCCGTCCAGCGTGATCAGCCTCCTCGGGGAAGGGGTCGAGATCATCAGAGCAGGGAAAGGCGATGTATCCGCCTTTTTATAGACGCTTTTTGAAAGGATCTTTATGAAAAAACAGATGCTGATCAACGCCGTCCACCTCGAACAGAAACGCATGGCGATAGTGGAAGACGGCAAGCTAGTCGAATTCAACATCCAGATGGCCATGAGGGAGCCGATTACGGGCAACATCTACAAGGGGCTCGTGATGAAGGTGGAACGCGGCCTCCAGGCCGCCTTCGTGAACTACGGCGGCAAAAAGGACGGCTTTCTCCCCCTGCGCGACGTCAGCTCCAACTACTTCACGGAGACCGACGGCAGCCGGGAAGGCGCGAAACAGACGCTCAAAGCCGGCCAGGAGGTCCTCGTTCAGATCCTCCGCGAGGTCAGCGAGCGCAAGGGCGCCCTCCTCACCGCCTACATCTCCCTTCCGGGAAGATACCTCGTCCTCCTTCCGAACAAGGAGAGCAGCGGCATCTCGCGGAAGATAGAGGACGAAGTGGACCGCAAACGTCTCAAGGAACTGGTCGAGCAGCTCAAAACGGAAGACGGGATCGGGTTCATCGTCCGGACGGCCGGAATGAACCGGACCAAGCAGGAGCTGGCCCGAGACTACCAGCATCTCTCCCGGCTCTGGAAGGAGATCCGGAAGCGGGCCTCCGAAACCACGGCGCCCGCCCTTATCTACCAGGAGAGCGACTTCGGCGTCCGGTCGCTCCGGGATTACTTCACAACGGAAATCGAGGAGATCCTCGTCGACGACATGGAGACCTTCCGCCAGGTAAGGGCCTACTGCAAGGCCGTCGCCCCCCGGAACGTGAAGATGATCAAGCTAGACAAGGAAAAGACCCCCCTCTTCGACAAGTACCAGTTAGAGGATCAGATCCGCGTGATATACCAGGACCGTGTGGAGCTGAAGTCCGGCGGCTACCTCATTATCAACCCCACCGAGGCGATGATCACCATCGACGTAAACTCGGGTCGGGGATCCCACAAGCGGAACGTCGAGGAGACCGCTTACAAAACGAATCTGGAGGCGGCCGAGGAGATCGCCCGACAGCTCCGTCTGCGCGACCTCGGGGGGCTCGTCGTCATCGATTTCATCGACATGATGGACAGCAAGCACAACGCGGAGGTGGAAAAGACATTCAAGAAGGCCCTCAGCCTGGACCGGTCCCGGATTCAGCTTTCCCACATCTCCAAGTTCGGCATCCTGGAGCTTTCGCGCCAGAAGAAACAGTCGACCATCCAGGAGATCAGCTACACGACCTGCCCCTTCTGTCGGGGACGGGGGGTGAGGCCATCCCTGGAGTATACGGCCCTGAACGCCTACCGAAAGATCGAGTCGCAGGCCGTCAAGGGGCTCTCCTCTCTGATCGGGCTCAACCTCCCCTATGAGGTGGCCGACTACCTCCTGAACCAGAAAAGGGCGGAGATCAGTCGGCTGGAGAGCGCCTACGATATGTCGATCCACATCTCCGGGAAACCGGATATGGCGTGGGACGAATGGAAGATCGAAACGACGAAGCGCGAGGCGCCGCCTGCGCCCGAGCAGGCCAACCATGCCCGGAAGCCTGTGGAGATCTTGGAGGAAAAGGAAGCTGAAGAGGCGGAAGCGTCTGAACCCGAGGAAACCAAAGCAGCCATTGAACCCAAGGCGGCCGAAGAGCCGAAAAAAAACGGGGCGGCGCCGACCGAAAGCCAGGAGCCGGCCCGCGAACCGGCAAAGAAGAGATCCCACCGGCGGACCCGCCATCGCAGGAAGAAGCCGGTAGAAAAGCCCGCGGAGGGAGCTCCGGCCACGACGCCGGCGGCTGCGGAAACGAAATCATCGCCCGAGACGCCGCCGCGAGAACCGGTCCGGATAAAACCCGCGTCTGCAGCGAGCGAACCCGTCTCCCGAATAAACGGAAACTCTCTCTCGCCGGAACCCCCGAAAAATCAAGCAATGCCGGAGAATCAAGGGAAGGGAAGCGGGAATCGCGAGGACCCGCTGCACCGGCTGAGGAGGGTCTTCGAAAGCCTGGTCGACTGATGATCCCCGCGGGCTACTTCCTGCCGCCCAGTTCCGCGGAGCGCCGTGTCGCCGCCTCGACGGCCGAAATCAGCGTCTCCCGGAGACGCCCCTCTTCCAGGACCTTGAGCCCGGCGAGGGTCGTTCCCCCGGGGGAGGTGACCATCGCCCGCAGCTCCGCGGGGGGCGTCTTGCCCAAGAGGCAGAGCTTCGCCGCCCCGAAGAGGCTCTGTGCGGATAGCTTCAGGGCCACCTCGCGGCCGAGGCCCATCCGGATGCCGGCGTCGGTCAGGGCCTCGATGATGAGGAAGGCGTAACCGGGACCGCTCCCGCCCAGTCCGGTCACGGCATCCATGAGCGTCTCTTTCACCTCCATGGTGATCCCGACAGCGCCAAAGATGTGCCGGGCCAGCTCCAGATCAGCCTCCGCGGCAGAGACGCCGCAGCACAGGGCGGCCGCCCCCTCGCCGATCAGGGCGGGCATGTTCGGCATGACCCGGACGACCCGCACCCCCTTTCCGAGACGTTCCTCGATGAAGGCCGTGGCGATTCCGGCCGCGATGGAGATGACGAGTGCCGACGGCATAACAGCATCGGCGAGCTCATCAAGGACATCCGCCATGTTCTGCGGCTTGACGGCGAGAATAACCACATCGGCGTGGCGCACAGCCTTCCGGTTGTCGACCGTCACGGTGACGCCGTAGGCCTTCACAAGCTCTCCGAGCCGATCTTCATCCTTGTCCGCCACCGTCAGCGCCTCCGCCTTCACCAGGCCGCCGGATATCATCCCCCCCATGAGGGCGCCCCCCATCTTCCCGCCGCCGATCATCCCGATCCTCTTCTCCTTCAGCATTCTCTTTCTCCAATCATCTCAGGAACGCCCATTTCAGGCATCCCTTAATAAACAGGCCGCGGAACAGCCCCCATCGCCATCCGCGATTCCTGCATACCATATCCGTGAAGCTCCCCGCCTGCAAGGCAAGGCCTGAGGATTAGAGCTTCCGGTCACCTCGTTGTCATTCTTTACCTCATACAGCGGTTTTTGTTCAATCTTTAATTGCACAACCGGGCCGGGTTGTGGTAGGCAAGAAATCCATTTGTAAAATAAGGAAGGAGACCGCCATGATCCATTTCCAGGAAATCGAAGGGCGCAAGATCGCCTGCTGGGTAAACAACGGCAGCTTTCTGCCCGACCGCAAGACGCTTGTCTTCATCCACGGCGCAGGCTGGGATCACACGAGCTGGATACAGCAGTACACGCCCCTGAAAAATGCATTCAATATCGCGGCCATCGATCTGCCCGGCCACGGCCGGTCGGAAGGCCCAGGCGAGCAGGAGGTGCCCGCCTACGTGGAATGGGTGAAAAAGATCCTGGAGGGGCTTGGAATTAAAAAACCCGTCCTGATCGGCACTTCCCTCGGCGCCGCCATCTGCCTCAGTTTTGTCATCCGTTACGGCGATGCGGCCGCTGCTGTAGTCCCGGTGGGCGGCGGCGTGAAGATGCACGTCAACCCCGCCATCCTGGAGGGACTCAAACAGGACCCCGCCACCGTCATCAGCATGGCCGCCAAATTATCCGTCGCGAAACGGAATCGTGAAAGATTCTCCAGCCTCATCACGGATAGCCTCTCCCGGGTGAACCCCGAGATCATCTATGGAGATTTTTCCGCCTGCAACCGGATGGACATTACGGAGGCGATCACGGGGATCAGTATCCCGGCGCTGGTCGTCTGCGGTGTGGAGGACAAGATGACGCCTCCTGCGCTCTCACAGTTCATACGGGACCACATCGCCGGGGCCAGGCTTGCCCTGATCGAGGGGGCGGGGCACTTCGTTATGCTGGAAAATTCGGAGGCCTTCAACACAACCCTGACGGATTTCGTGAATTCGCTGCCGTAGAACGAGAAAGAGGATTAGAACCCGATGTTTGTCCTGGGAAATTTCATCGCCGCCGCAGCCCATATCATCGATATCGCGCTTACCATATACATGTGGATCATCATCGTCAGGGCGGTCCTCTCCTGGGTGAATCCCGACCCCTATAACCCGATCGTCCGCCTTCTCTACCAGGTCACAGAACCGGTCATGGCCCTCGTCCGGCGTTGGATCCCCCTCCGGGGAATGGGGATCGACTTTTCGCCCATGATCATCCTGCTGGCGATCGTCTTTCTCCAGAACTTCCTGGTCAAGAGCCTGCTCCAGCTCTCCTATTACTTCCGGTGACGGGAATGAGAGGATCATGATACCCATCCGCGAAACCGCCACCGGGGTCGTTTTCCGCATCCGGGTCGTCCCGCGTGCGTCGCGGTGCGAGGTGGCGGGCATCCAGGATGACGCCCTGAAGCTCCGGATCACGGCGCCCCCCGTGGAGGGGAAGGCCAACGAGGAGTGCATCCGTCTGCTGGCGGAACTCCTCGGCGTGAAAAAGACGCAGGTGACGATCGTCGCCGGCCATGCATCCAGGACCAAGACCGTTAACGTCGAGGGACGTAAGGCAAGAGAGATCGCCGCCGTCGTCCCGGCAACATGACCGGGAACGCACACCGCGAGCCCCGCGCTTTGGTCGGTGCGCTCCACATCTGAATCGGAGGACCGTTGAGTACGTTGAAAATCACCCTTCCAGAGGTCGCCTGTCATGGATGACGCGCCGCATTCGGAAAGCTCGCGCGTCGTCCGGGCAGCAGGGATCGTGGGCATCGCCACGATGCTCTCCCGCATCTTCGGCTTTCTGCGGGACATGGTCGTCGCGGGCTTCTTCGGCGCCGGTCTCACCACGGACGCCTTCTTCGTCGCCTTCCGTATCCCCAACCTCCTCCGGCGGCTCCTGGCTGAGGGATCCCTGACCGTCTCTTTCGTCCCCGTCTTTACCGAATACCTGAGGAATAAAACCCGCGAGGAAGCGCTCGAACTGGCCAATATCACCTTTACGGCCCTGTCGATCATTCTCGCCGTCGTTTCCCTGTCAGGGGTCCTTTTCTCCCCGCTCATCGTGACGATCATGGCGCCCGGCTTCGTTAAAACGCCTGTCCAGTACGAACTTGCCGTCTTCCTCACCCGGCTGATGTTCCCCTATATCTTCCTCATCTCGCTCGTTGCCCTCTGCATGGGGATCCTCAATTCGCTCAGGCATTTCGCCGCCCCGGCGCTCTCTCCCGTCGCCCTGAACCTTACGATGATCCTGGCCGCGCTGACCCTGCGGGGCTTTTTCCGGGAACCGATCTTCGCACTGGCCGTCGGGGTCATGGCCGGCGGGATACTCCAGTTAGCTATACAGTGGCCTTTCCTGGTCAAAATGGGGGTCCGCCTGAAGCCGGACTTCCACTTCCGGCACCCGGGGGTAAGACGGATCGGCATGCTGATGCTGCCGGCGACCTTCGGAGCGGCGATCTACCAGATCAACGTCTTCATCGGGACGATCCTTGCTTCGCTGCTGCCGACGGGCAGTGTCTCGTACCTCTACTACGCCGACCGGATCGTCGAACTCCCCCTCGGCGTCTTCGCCATCGCCGTGGGTACGGCAACGCTCCCCAGCTTTTCGGAACAGGTCGCCTTGGGAAAGATGGAGGAGCTGAAGCGGACGATCGCCTTCTCGCTCCGGCTGATCCTCTTCATCACCATCCCGGCGACGGTCGCCCTGATCGCGCTGCGGGTGCCGATCATCTTCGTCCTCTTCCAGCGGGGCGCTTTCGATGCGCAGGCCGCGCTGCTCACGGCGCAGGCCCTTCTCTTCTACTCCGTCGGCCTCTGGGCTTTCTCCGTCATCCGGATCATTGTTGCGGCCTTCTACTCCCTCCAGGACACCAAGGCCCCCATGAAGGCCGCGATCGTCGCCCTCGTCGTCAACATCGCCTTCAGCGTCGCCCTGATGTTCCCATTGAAGCACGGGGGGATTGCGCTCGCCACCTCCATCGCCTCGGTCGTGAACGTGGGAATGCTCTGGGTCATCCTGAAACGGCGGATCGGAACGATGCTGGACGGAGAGTTCTACCGCTCCGTCGGCAAGACCGTTCTGGCGTCGCTCGCCATGTGGGGGGTGATCCTGCTCATCGGCCTGATCTACCCCTGGCAGATGTCTGGGGCCTTCAGCACGAGGCTGATCCATCTCCTTCTCTGCATGGCCGGAGGCGGCGCCGCATTCTTCGCGGCCGCCTTCCTCCTCAGAAGCTCGGAGATCCTGATCACGCTGGGGTCTCTCAGCCGGCGGATCGCCGGGCGGGGAAAGGTGTAGGGAAAACCCTGTCTTCATGCTCCCTCTGCCCCGCACAAAACGCCGCAGCAAGGGACATGACAGAGCCGTCAGGCGATGGCATACAAACGTCATCTTCATATACTCGGCGCACCCCCCATGATCCACCACCAAAAAAATAAAGAACCTCGTTGATCCTGATAAATCAGGGTGATAGAGTAATTTTGGCA
>MICJ01000013.1 GCA_001830835.1 Syntrophobacterales bacterium GWC2_56_13
CTCCGTGTAGGAGTTGCCGCCCTCCGTGCCGACCAGCATGTTCACCGCAAACAGGGCGCCGGACCTGGGTTTTATGCGGTCGGGGCTCAACACATGATCGCGTACCACGATCCGCCCCCCGGGCTCCAAAGCGGCAAAGATCTTGTGGAACATTGCCACATTCTCCTCAGCAGAATTCTGGTGAATGATTGCCGACACGAACGCGAGGTCGTGCCCCGCCGGCAACGGATCTCTGTTATAGTCCCCCGCGACCAGCGCCACGCGGTTAAGCATCCCGGCGGCGCCCACCCTTTCGCGCGCCATTTCGATCACTTCAGGCAAATCGAAGAGCGTGGCCCGCATCTCCGGCGCCGCCTTAAGGAAGGCGAGCGTGTAGGTTCCTGACGCGCCTCCGACGTCGAGGAGCAGCCGTGCCCCTGCGGGGTCCACCAAGGCTACAATGCCGGGGGCAATCGGTGCGGCGACAACGTGCATCGCCTGGATAAATGAGCGCCTTGAGGTCTCCTCCTCCCGCGGCCCCGCGACCCGGCGAGTCAGCTGCCCCCAACGGTCCCACAGGTCGGCGCTGTGCCGGATCATCGGCAGGATCGAAGCGGGGCTGTCCGCGGCAAGCAGTCGCATGGCGGAAGGCTCGGTGCTGTACATCTCGTTTTGTTTGACCAGCAATCCCATCGCCGCCAGCGCGTCGAGCACAATGGTCAGCGCCCGCAAATCCGCGCCGACCCTCCCGGCGATCTGCTTTGCGGTGAGCGGTGCAGCCGCCGCCGCGGTGAACAGATCGAGCTCCGCGCCGGTCAAAAGCACGCGGCTTTCCATGAAGGCCCGGCTAAGCCCCGCTACTGCTTCCTGACTCCATTTCGGCTGATCGTTCTCTTTTGTCGTCATTGCCCTTCTCCCATTAGGAGGACATTTCCTTGTCGTATCGAGGAATGGTTTTTCTATAATCTTGCTGAACAGCCATTGTCAATTGATTCCTCAAGAGATCTTAATATTTTTGGAGGGGCAGATACTTCTTGACACACAAGAGCGTTATTCGTAACCTGCCCTCACAGAAAAGCAAGTTCTTACCATCAATGATCTGTTGCTCGGTGATAAAACGAGGACAATTCAGGAGCACTTGATATCAGGCTATGATGCTCGTTGACCAAATCAAAGCGCGGTTAGGGATTGGCGACCAATGGTCCGGCGAGGTCTGGGGAGGCTTTGCCTCGATGCTGGTGGCGTTGCCTTCCTCCATTGCCTATGGCATCGCCATCTACGCGGTGCTGGGACCGGAATACCTGGCCCATGGAGCCATTGCCGGCATCCTGGGGGCCATTGCCATGGGCCTGCTGGCGCCGCTGCTCGGCGGCGCGCCGGGCCTGATTTCCGCTCCTTGCGCGCCGGCGGCGGCAGTGATGGGCGCCCTGGCCGTGGAGATGGTCAATAGCGCCCATGTCTCGCCGTCCCAGGCGGTCATTTTCCTGATGTTGGTGGCCTTGCTCTCCGGGATCCTGCAGCTGGCCTATGGCGCGCTGGGCGGCGGCCGTTTCATCAAATACATTCCCTACCCTGTCGTATCCGGATATCTCAGCGGCGTGGGCGTGCTGATCTTTATCGGTCAGCTGCCTAAATTGCTCGGTTTGCCCAAGGATATTTCGGTCTGGCAAGAATTGGCGTCGCCGGGAAACTGGCAATGGACCGGGATTGTAGTCGGATTGGTTACCATTGCGGGCGTCATGGTTGGACCGCGGCTGATCAAGACCGTGCCGGCCACCATCGTTGGGGTTGCCGCGGGTTTTGCAGCCTATTTCGGCCTGAGTTACTTCCTGCCAGAGCTCAGGACATTGGAGCACAATACTCTGGTGGTCGGGCCGTTGTTCAGCGACAACGCCCCCATCACCGCCATCCTGCGGGAACGCTGGGCGGCCCTGGCGGCTGTCCGTTTTTCCGATCTCGCCACCCTCTTGATGCCGGCCATCACCTTGTCCGTGCTGCTTTCGATCGACACGCTGAAAACCTGCGTCGTCATGGATACCCTCCTCCGCCGCCGCCACAATTCCAACCGCGAGTTGGTCGGCCAGGGGGTCGCCAACTTGGCATCCGCCATGCTGGGGGGAATGCCGGGCGCGGGCACCATGGGGGCCTCCCTGGTGAACATCAGCAGCGGCGGCAAGACGCGCCTCTCCGGCATGTTGGAGGGGGTGTTCGTCATCGTGGCTTTTGCGGCGTTTGCCCGGCTGATCAGTTGGCTGCCCATCGCCGCCCTGGCCGGCATCCTGATGGTGGTCGCCTGGCGGATGCTTGATCGCAGCAGCTTTCTTCTCCTCAGACAAAAAAGCACCGTCTTCGATTTTCTGGTGATCGCGGCCGTTGTGGCCACGGCCATCGGCTTCAACCTGATCGCCGCCGCCGGCGTCGGCCTGCTGCTGGCCATTTTGTTGTTTATCCGCGAGCAAATCCGGGGCTCCGTGATTCGGCGCAAGATGTTCGGCAACCAGATCTCCTCCAAGCAGTACCGCGTTCCGGAGGAGAAAGAGGTGTTGAAGGCGTACGGACATTTAATCACCATCTGCGAATTGCAGGGGAGCCTGTTTTTCGGCACGACCGACCAGTTATTCACCGAACTGGAGCCGGACCTGAAACGCAGCCGGTTTCTCATCCTGGACCTGCGCCGGGTCCAATCCGTGGACTTCACCGCCGTGCACATGCTGGAGCAGATCGAGGCAATCCTCAAGGAACGCGGCGGCCACCTGGTCTTCAGCCATCTGCCCCCTTCGCTGCCCACCGGCCAGGATCTGAAGGCATATTTCGATCATCTCGGCCTGGTGAAGGCCGGCCGGAACGTCAGCATATTCCTCACGTTCGACGAAGCGCTGCAGTGGGCAGAGGACCAACTCCTGGAGGAATATCGCCAGGTCCAATCCGGCCAGGAGCTGCCGCTGGAATTGCCCGAAATCGAGCTGCTGCGGGAGTTTGAGGCCGACCAGGCCCTGCCCATTGTGCAATCCTGTGTCGAGCGGCGCACGTACAGCGCCGGGCAGCGCATCTTCAACAAAGAGGACGAGGGGGACGAGTTGTTCATTATCCGGCGGGGCATCGTCCGGATCGTGCTGCCGCTGGAAAAAGACCGTTATCACATCCTGGCCACATTCGGCCGGGGTAATTTCTTCGGCGAAATCGCCTTTCTCGACCGCGGTAGACGCTCGGCGGACGCGGTGGCGGACAGGGATACGGACCTGTTCGTCATCTCCCGCAAGAAGTTTGACGAGGTGTCTAAAATCAATCCGCTCGTCGGGGTGAAACTGTTTGCGCGCTTGGCCCGGGGTCTGGCCATTCGGTTGCGCTATACGGACGCAGAATTAAGAGCGCTTAAAGAAGCCTGAGCGGTGAGAAAAGGGCACAAAAAAAAGGCGAAAACGTGTTGATAGAAACTTGCTTTTTTCGTTGATTGAGGATAGGAAAAGGACGATTGTGTATCAGGGAAAAGAGGGCCGCAATATCAGGAAAGATCCTCATTAATCGGCAATATTGCAGTATAGGAGTCTCCGCATGCCACTGGACATCGATCCGCGAAAAGTGCCCATCGTCCTCCTGTACAACCTGGATCCTTCCTGGACTTCCCGGGAAAAAGAAGAAGTGACGCTGCTCTCCTCTCAACTGGGCCAGGCCGTCTCCCAAGTCGGCCATCCCGTTGCACTGGTACCGGTGTCCGACAGCGATCTTGAGGCCACACTCCGTCCATTCAATCCATCGTCGCATATCGTCTTCAACTGGTGTGAAAACCTCCCAGCCACGCCCAGGAGCGAGTCGCTCGTCGCACAGATCTTGGAGTCGCTGGGTTTTGCATTCACCGGCGCCGGCGAGCGGGCGTTGACGCTTGCCCAGGACAAACGCGCCATGAAGGAAATCCTTAGCAAAGCGGGGATACCGACTCCGGCATGGCGATTGTACAATCAACCGCAGGCGGATGGATGGAACCAGTTTCCCGCGATCGTCAAAGCGGCGAACGAGCACTCCAGTGAGGGGCTTACGCGCGAGTCCGTCGTCATGAACGAAAAGGAGCTGAGCGCTCGGGTCGCTTACGTACTGAAAACATATGATCAGCCGGCCCTATTGGAGGATTTCATCGACGGCAGGGAGTTCCACGTGTCGCTCTGGGGCAATGGCACGATCGACATGCTCCCCCCGGTGGAGATGGATTTCTCGCAGTTCAAGGACGTCCACGATCGGCTCTGCACCTATGAATCCAAGTTCGTACCCGGATCGGCGCACTACGAAGGCATCCACACCCTCATTCCCGCCCCCCTCGACCCCGAAGACCTGTACACGCTCAATCAGGTCTGCCAGGCCGCATACCGGGCGATCGGCTGCCGCGATTACGGTCGCATCGACGTTCGCATCCGCGACGGGATCTTCCACGTTCTGGACGTGAACCCCAATACCGACATCAGCGCAGACGCGAGCATGGCCTGCGCCGCCGAGCTGGCCGGCTATTCCTACGGAGAAACGGGGAGCCGGATCGTCCGTCTGGCAGCCAATCGGCATCCGGCCTGGGGCAGGGAGTCAGGTGACATAGGATCAGGTTTGCCAACAATAACAATAGAAGGAGGGGAATCATGGGAGAAATCGTCCACACATCCAAGATTAAAATCGTCAGGGAAAAGGGGCCGACCCGGAGGGCCATGATCGAGGGGTTCAATGAACCCATCTATTATGGCGTCCATGGCGGGATCAAGAAATTCTACAAGGTCGAACCGGAGACGGAGCATGCGGCCACGCTCGATCACATCGTGGCCGCCACCGCAGGCTGAATGATGGGAACACTGGCCGCGTTGCTGGCCGGAAAAAAGATCCCGACCCCGGAAGACCGCTACTGGGCGGATGTAAAGGGCGATATCGAAAATGTAGACAACGTCCTGAAGATCACCTGTATAAAGGTGACGTACCACCTGAAGACACCGAACGACAAGGTCGAAGAAGCCAGAGAAGCCTTCTCCTCCTATATCACGCGTTGTCCCGCCGCGCAAAGCGTGATCGGCTGCATCCGGATCGAAGATGATCTCATGATCGAAGCAATGTAACCATTTCGGTAACGCCATACGTCATTGTATAAAGCCCGTTGAAACGGGGAAGCGCGGAGTATCTGATTCCCTCGCAACAAGTCCTGTTTCTTTCTTCCCCGGCGGGAGGGGGATAACCCCTCTTGCGCCGGATATTTCATCACCTCCCCGCGCTGGTCCCCCTTCCCCCCTCACCCATGAAAGAGGTCGCCCGTCTCGTACCGCCGCCAAGCCGCGAGCAAAGAGAGTGCCAGCAGGGCGCTCCGCGTATAAAGGCTTTCCGTGATCAGATATTCCCGGTCGCTGTGGTCATGTTCCCCGATCGGACCGAGGCCGTCCACCACGGGCGTTCCCGCCTCGGCAATGATGTTCGCATCCGAGGCGCCGGCGCGGAACTGCTCCACCACGGGGATACCCAGCCTGCGGGCCTCTCCGGCGATGACAGTGAAAATGGCCTTGTTTTTTTCCGTCGCCTCCATGACCGGGACCTGCCCCACGGCCTCGACCCGGAGATCCATCCCCTCCGCCTGCCGGCGTTTCATGAGCTCGTCCAGGCGGGAGTGGAAGAAGTCGAAACCCTGAACGCTTGGGGAGCGTACATCGATGGCCGCCCAGGCCTCTTCAGGAACGCTGTTCGGGACGATGCCGCCGGCCGTCTGACCGATGTTGACCGAGACCCCCGGGAATCGACCGTTCAATCCTTCCAACTCGATGATGACGTGCGCCAGATCCAGGATCGCGCTTTTCTTGCCGTCCACCACCTTGGCGGCATGGCCGGCCTGGCCGCGGGCGATGAGCTTCAAACCCATACGGCCCTTCCGTCCGGTCACGATCTGCCCCTGCCTGCCCCCGCATTCCAGAACGAAGGCCATGGCACTGCGGCCCGCCTCGGCCGCAAAGAGCGGCCGGGAAACCGGCGAACCGATCTCCTCTTCCGAATTGAGCAGGAGCGTGAGGGGCAAATCCTTTAGAAGCCCCAGCGTGAAGAGGGCCCGAAGGGCGAAGATCCCAACGACAAGCCCCCCCTTCATATCGATGACGCCCGGTCCATAGAGATGCTGATCGTCTTCCCGCCACCCGCAGAAGGGTGAATCTTCGGGGAAAATCGTATCCATGTGCCCCGCGAGGAGGATCCGCCGCTTGCCTTCGTCGGCAGGAACGGAGGCAATCAGGATATCGCCGTAGGAGGCCTGCGGGATGATCCGCCTGATCAGGGGGAGCGATTCGAGCAGCCCGTAGATCTCGTGGCATACCCGGTCCACGCCGGCCTTGTTGTGCGTCCCGCTTTGAATCAGGACCAGCACCCGCAGGGCATCGCGCATGGCCTTTTCCTGGTCTTTCAGATAGACGGTCAGGTTCGTCAGCAAAGCGTCCATTGAATCCCTTTTTTCCTTTTACAGAAGATTGAGGGTCTGTTAGAGTAAAATGCCGATCAGGGCCAGGATGCTCCAGCGGAAAAATTGAATGACCGGGTTCAAGGTCCCAAGGTACAATAGGCCGATGATGATGAAGAACCCGAAGGGCTCAAGGCGGGAAAAGGCGTATTGAAGCCTCTCCGACATGAACCCCATGAGGATCTTCGATCCGTCCAGGGGTGGAATGGGGATCAGGTTGAATGAGGCCAGCATGATGTTGATCTGCGCCAGATAATACAGGAAAAGCCCCGTCGACCCCGATGGCGACGGGGACAAGAGGTGGAGCAACAGAACGGCCAAAAAGGCAAGGATCATGTTGGCGATGATTCCGGCCGAAGAAACCAGGAAGAGCCCCAGGCGGGCACTGCGGAGGTGCTGGAAATTGACCGGAACGGGCCTTGCCCAGCCGAAGCCGAAGATGAAGAGCATGGCCGTGCCGACGGGATCGAGATGCTTCAGGGGATTGAGGGTCAGCCGGCCCTGGTATTTGGCCGTGGAATCCCCCATGAAATAAGCCACCCATCCGTGGGCCAGTTCATGAATGATGATCGAGTAGAGAAGCGGTATCGCCAGAAGGACGAACGTCATCGGATCTTTGACAAGAAGGTTGAGAAGGCCCATAATTTTCTCCGTATCGTCTGAAAAATCTGTCGCAGTTTACACTACAAGGAGAACAAAGGACAGAGATTAAAGCACTATAAAAAATCAATCAAACAGGAGGGAGATCCATTGCCGAAAAGAGTCATTGTTTATGGATTAATGGCGTTGCTTGTTGCGGCCGGTGTCTGGTTTGCCGTTGGACCGCACAAACGGCCCGCGATGAAACCCCCTGGCGCCAATGAGGTCGCGGAGCCCACAACCGTGACCTACGCGGGCAAGCTGTCCGAGAGAAACGTCGAGTTGTTTCTGGACGCGGTCAAGGGGAAGAAACTCACCACGCTGGTCATCTCCTCGGGCGGCGGAGAGATCAATGCGGGCATCAAGATAGGCTCCTGGGTCTTCGACAACCATATCGATGTGGCGGTGGAGAAAATGTGCCTCTCCTCCTGCGCGAACTACGTGTTCCCCGCCGGCCGCCGCAAGATCATCCGACCGGGCGCCGTCGTGGCATGGCATGGCAACGCGCTGCAGGAATCGGGCATGTCGGACGAAGAGGTTCGCGCATCGGTGATTGAGGCTTTCAACACCCTGCCGGAGAGTGAAAAGGAAAAAGCCGACCTGGAGGACCTGATCGGTAAAGCGATCGCCCGGACAAGGCAGCAAAGGACGGAGAGCCTGAACAGACACTCGGAATTTTTCAGGAAGATCGGAGTGGACGAGTCGGTCTGCCGGATCGGCAATGAAAAGTACGGGGCCAAAGACCTCTACTTTCTCTCCGTAAAAGACAT
>MICJ01000014.1 GCA_001830835.1 Syntrophobacterales bacterium GWC2_56_13
GGCCTTCAGCACGATGTCGTGGGGGATCACGCCGGGTTCCTTCCTGATCTTCAATTCCAGGCCTTCAGCACGATGTCGTGGGGGATCACGCCGGGTTCCTTCCTGATCTTCAATTCCACCGGCACATTCACCTTTACGATGATGTAATTGGGATCGAAGAAATAGGACCCCGCGAGAATCTCCACCCTCTGGACGCCGTCCGGATCCGTCTTGGCCGTGAATTCCTTTTTTTCAGCGGCCGCCGCGCTCATGTTGAACAGGAAAAGAATCGCCAGCACCGTCCCTGCATATCTGATTGATCTCATCGTCGCCTCCATGAAAAAACACGTTTTCCTGACCATTGCCCTGTCGCGAGTATTATCTTAAACTTCAGATTAGATACTCAACAACACACGCCCCTCAACGCACGGGGTGATGCTATGAGTCGGATTGTATCAGACATCGTTTCCGGTGAAAACCAGATTCATCAGTTTTTTTATCAATCGGAATATCGGCAGCGGGAAGATTACCCGAGATTGATGAAGGACCGACTTGATCAGCTGCAGTACCTCCCTGTTTCCCTGGCGATTCTGATGGTGCCATATGAGAAAGTCACCGACCAGAACAGTGAAACGAGAATCCCCGATAAGGCGCCCCTTTTCCTGGCCGGACGCGTTACCTCTCATATCGGCGCTTTTGTCGAATTTGCCTGGGAAAACGCCGAGGACAAAATCAATCTCGAACTGGCCATGGGCTCCGGTTACTATAAGTTCGGCGCATTGACGCTCGGCATAGTGGCGATGAAATCCGATCCGGGGAGAGGAGATATCTTCAACACGCTCAGAGGCAATGCCTATGAACCGACCACATCACCCCTCATCTTCACACAGACAAGAGCGGCGGGTGACTTTTCCCAATTTGGCGGCTCCAACCAGGGAGGCATTGTCCACGGGAAGTTTCTCAATAACATCCTCTATGCCTCGGCAGGCGTCTTCCGGGGGCATGAGGCAAACGACCAGGCCGATTTTTTTGGGGGGGGTGCCGTCGAATATCCCTTCGGAGAAATACTGGAAACGCTCCACCCTGGCCCTGTTCCTGCCGACCACGCTGGTCTTCATGGATCTCGCGATTCTCCGTTTGGTCCAGCGGATCATCGATCAGGGGACCGGGCAGCATGATCAGCAGGTCGTCATCCGGACTGCGCTTCTGATGCTCGGCATTTCGCTTTTGAGCACACTCGTTGCCATCGGCAACAACATTGTTCGTGAACACATCCATCAGACCCTGATTGTCCAGATTTTTGGCAAAGAGATACCCCGGGGGCGTGTTGCGCCGATGTGGGACCTTCATCAATTTTCTTCTAATCGCAGTCAGTATGCCCAGTAAGGGCCGCTGCCTAAGCTGGACGTGCTGCCTTCGTAACCCACAAAGACATTACGTCCGAAGAAGAAGGGAAGGCCCCAGTCGAAACTCCCCCGATAAGTACCTCCAATTTCGGCAAACACGCTGTTGGAAGCATTGGCGGTGATGCTTATGAAGTTGCCGATTTGAAATGGAACCGGACCGCTTGGTGCGCCGGAGGCGCTGGTATTCGTGGCGGAAAGGCTCATTGTGGAAGCGGGGCAAAACCAGGCCGCATTGGGAGCCGGGCAAGCGGGAAGCTGGATTGCGGGAGGGGGAGTGAAGAAAAACCCGTTTGAACCACTGTCGATAAAACTGCTGTAAGTACTGCCGCTGAGCTGTGTCGTGAATTCACCTGTCGTTGAGCTGGCGGAATAGGCCGTCGCGGAGGAAGGCATATTGTTGGACTGGGTGCCGATCCCGAGTATGAGGTTGCCGTTGACTGAGGATGTCCCGCCCGGAGGTACGCCGGGAAGCTGCACTAACGCGCCGTTGTTATCCTGGGGAAGAAGCGCCGCAGGGTTCTGGACTTGCTTGGAAAGGGAGACGGTAGTTCCGCTGCAGCTCGCGCCGATGCAGGAGTAATAGATTCCGTTGTTTGCACTGTTTACGCAGGTTGTACCGCAATCGTGGGTGAAGAGGCCGATCCCCAGGATGCCGGTGTATCGGGCGACTGCGAGACTTTGATCGGCATTGAGGCAACCGGCGGGGAGGGCGCCAAAAGTAGAATCGATCACCTGGATGGGAACCTGAACGGCCGGTTCGCCCCCGAGGATGACGCTTGCCGTCTGAACTGGCCCCCACACCGACGTGCCGTCGCCGAACTGGATGCACTCGGCGAGATTGCCGGTCACCGGCGGAAGAACGGTCAAGGCTTCTTTGAAGATCCGCAGTCCATAACTTCCTGTATCCAGTAAAATGTCGGTAACCGTTTGGCAGGACGAGGTTCCTGGAGCGGGATCGCAAACCATCACGCTGATGCAAGGTTTGTTGGGATAGGAGTTGTCTGAACAAAGCGCGCCATTGACGGTGATGGGAATCACGTTGGCACTGCCGCCGCCGGTCACTGTCAGGGTAGTCGCTTTCGAGATGCCCCCCGATGCGGCCGTGATCGTTGTTGAGCCGGCAGTTGCCGCGGTGGCAATTCCATTGGATCCCGCTGCATTGCTGATGGTGGCGACGGCTGTAACCGACGAAGTCCAGGTTACCGATGTTGTCAGGTTCTGCGTGCTGTTGTCCGAAAAGGTTCCCGTGGCAGTAAACTGCTGTACGGTTCCCTTGGCAATAGAAGGATTGGTCGGTGTCAGAGAGATGGAAACAAGCGTCTTTGCTGTTGAATTGCCGCTGCCGCCCCCTCCTCCACCGCCGCAGGCAGTTGCCAGGGCAAGGATCAGAATAAAAAACAGTATTTTACTTGATCTCATCGACGCTCACTCCCGGAGGGATCAAGGCGGGAGCATAGGCCCGACCCTGCAGATTCCGCATATGTCCCCATTTCTCTACAACGACCTGGTTCGTCTGTATGTGAAGGCGCCTGCGGCCGGGTTCGCGCGGGGTGTGCCGCAGGGCTGTCTGGTATTCGTCGTTATAAGAGCCCAGTAGCGGCGTCAGATCGGGGTGGATCAGTCCATTCCAGGCGATAGCAAATATAACGCCGGCTGGTGTAACGTATTCCCGCACTGCGACCGAATCGGTCTGGAGCTCGCGGACCCTATAGCCGTTGTGGGCTGTTGTGGAAAGCCTGGCAGCTGCAAGGGCCGTTTCATCCGATGCGACAGAATCTTCCGATTCTCCGAGCGTGGCCTGGACGCGCCCGGCAGCCGTAAGAAAAGCCGCCGCAAGTCCGAGGCCAAATAACAGGGCATAGAGGCTTCTTTTCATGGTGGCGGAATCCTCCTCCAGAAATAGTATACTGTTTTAGTATAATCAAAAAAAGGCTTTTCGGGAAGTTATAGTTGATGGTGGTCTTGAAGAACACTGCGTACCTGAAAAATCGGTAACGTATCAGTGACGGCGAGGTATGATAGCCACGCTGATCGTCAAAATTGTTTGGTACACCTGCTGGCGTCGTGGGCCCGCTGTTCCGCCTGCAGGATCCGGGCGGCGAGCTCGGCCAAGGCCTCCTCAGATCCATGGGGACGACTGTTCATGAGTTCACAGCCATTCACCCGGATTGAGAACTCTCTTCCGCGCCTGTACAGGCGCAGCTCTTCTTGAATGATCAGCTTCAAGCTGCCTTCGTAGCCGATTTGTCTTGACTTCGGACCGCAACCCCCATAGCCTGTCCCACAGAAAGCGCCGTCTGGTCGGCGGTTCAATGATCAACGCAGACATTTTGAAGCGCGAGGGATGGCCGCTATGCTCTTTGGAGTTCTGGCGGCCGTTTTATATCTGCGCTGAGAGGAGGCCCCGTCGTTGAAAGAATATCGATATTTGATAACTGGCAAGATTCAAGGCTCTTTTTATCACCTCATCCGCGCCTACAGCTGGACCTTCCGCCTTCACGTCGAAAACGAAAAGCCCTGGCTGGAGTATCGGCAGAATGGCGGCCGGGTTCTGCTGTGCTGCTGGCACCAGCAGTTCTTCGCGGCCATCCGCCACTTCAAGACCTATGCTACCTATCACCCCGCCCTGATGGTCAGCCAGAGCAAAGACGGTGACATCATCGCCGGTATTGCCGAGAAATCCGGCTGGCATGCAGTACGGGGATCCTCCTCACGATATGGAGGCCGAGCCCTCAAAGAGATGGTCGGTCACCTGAAACGCTCAGGTCTTGCCGCTCACGTCGTGGACGGGCCGAGGGGGCCTGCCGGGATCATCAAGGCGGGGGTGGTCAGCCTGGCCCGAGCCACCGGGGCTGTCGTCGTTCCAGTCTACGCAATGTCGGACCGGGCTTGGTATTTTAACAGCTGGGATCGCTTCATGCTGCCGAAGCCTTTTGCGAGTGTGAACCTACGTTTTGGTGAGATGCTGGATCTGACCTCTGGGGTGAGCGACAAGGATTTTGAACTCCACCGGGTGCGGCTCCAGGAGATCATGCAACCTGGCCTACTCACTTGACTTATGCGCTTACCTATAACTTTCTGTTATCCACGAAATAAAAGCGATGTAATTTATTCAAGGTTTCTCTTGGTAGTGCTCACTTTGCCACAATGATCAGCACCGCACCCCATATTTTGTGGTCAAAAATCAATTGACACACAAGATCATTCTTCATATACTACCATCGTGAAAAAGCAATGCCTTATCAATTCAATTATCAATTCAATAAATTCGGTCTACGGAGTAGGCTACAGGTTCGCGCCGACAGGCGGCTGAAGCCGTCCTCCCCGGGAGCACCGTGGTCTACTTCCTGACTTTCCTTGGAGAGTGGAAAGTAGCAAAATCACTTTCCTGTAACTCGAGAGGAGCTTCGAGACATGAACCCGGAAGACTCGAAAGTGGAAGTCGTACGCACGGGAGGGTGTCACGACTGCGGCGGCAGGTGCCCGTATAAGCTGCACGTGAGGGAGGGAAGGGTGGTGAGGATGGAGCCGGACGGCGAGCTGCGGGCTTGCGTCAGGGGCTACGCCATGCGCCAGAGGATTTATTCCTCGGACTGGCTCACCCGACCGCTCAAGAGGATCGGCAGGCGGGGCGAGGGCAAGTTCGCCGAGATCACGTGGGACGAAGCGCTGGACACCGCAGCCCACGAGCTAAAGCGCGTCAAGGAGAGCTGGGGGAACGGGGCCATCCTGCACGTCGCGCTGGGCGGGGGTGTGGGCGGCATTCACTGCTTTGCGGCCACCCAGAGGCTCTTCAACCAGTTCGGGGGCGCCGTGCGGATGTGGGGCGGGCCTTCGGCGGAAGCGTACGTCTTCGCCTCGAGAGCCACGTACGGGACTCTCGAGACGGGCAACGCGCGCGAGGACCTGGAAAACGCCCGCATGGTGATCCTGTGGGGCTCGAACCCGGTCGAGACGATCTTCGGCACGAACACGAGCTACCAGCTGATCAAGGCGAGGGAGGCAGGAGCCCGGTTCATCTGCGTCGATCCGCGGCTCACGGATTCCGGGGCCGTGTTCGCCGACCAGTGGGTCCCGATCCGGCCGGGGACAGACGTGGCCATGATGCTCGCCATGGCTTTCGTAATGATCCGGGACGACCTCCACGACGCGCGGTTTGTCGAGCGCTGCGCCGTGGGGTTCGACCAGTTCGAATCCTATGTCATGGGGGTAGAGGACGGCGTGCCGAAGACGCCCGAATGGGCTGCTGCGCGCACGGGGGTTGCCGCTCCCGTCATCGAAAAGCTGGCCCGTGAGTACGCCGTTACGAAGCCGGCAGCGCTCATCACGGGCTTCGCCCCTGGCCGTACCGAGCGAGGGGAGCAGTTCCACCGGGCCGCGGCCATACTCGCGACCCTGACCGGAAACGTGGGCCGGAGCGGCACCGCCACGGGGGGGTTCGACAGGGTGGCGGGAATGCCCATGCACCAGCCTGCGTACCTTCCCTGGGGGAAGAACCCGCTGGAAGCTGGGGCGTCTCGGATGGAGGGGAGCTTGGACATCGGCCGGAGGAATCGGCATCGCGTGCATTGGGCGAAGCTTTGGGACTGCATTCTGGAGGGGGTCTCCGGAGGCTACCCCTCCGACATCAAGCTCGCGTACGTCGTCGGTGCGAATCCGCTGAACCAGGTGCAAAACGTGAACAAAGGCATCGAGGCGCTTCGCAAGCTCGAGTCCATCATCGTCCACGAGCAGTTTATGACGCCTACGGCGAAGTTTGCCGATCTGGTGCTCCCCGTGAACAGTCACTGGGCCAGGGACGACATCTTGAGGCCTTGGTACGTCGGCTCCTACTACATCTGCGCTAACAAGGCGATCGAATCGCTTCCGGAGACAAAGTCCGACTTCGACATCGCCGTCGAACTCGCCTCCCGGCTCGGGATCCAGGATTTCAGCGACAAGGATGCCGAGGGCTGGCGGCGGCACATAGTGGAGACAGAGCCGGACATGCGGGACCACGTCAGGGACTACGGGGAGTTCAGGAAAGAAGGGCTGCACCGGGTTCGCACGGAGCAGCCGACCATCTCTCTGAAGCAGCAGGTAGACGACCCGGAAAAAAACCCATTTCGCACCCCCTCCGGGAAGATCGAGATCTATGCGCTCCGGATTGCGGAGCTAGACGACCCGAAGGTGCCCGCGATTCCCAAATACGCCGACCCGGAAGAAGGGCCATCCTCCGCGCTGGCTCGGAACTATCCCCTGCAGCTCATCACCTATCACTCCCGGACTCGCGCCCATTCGGTCTTCGGAAACGTGAGCTGGTTAAAGGACCTGGAGCCTCAGGCCCTCTGGCTGAGCGCCGAGGATGCCCGCGCTCGGGGGATTGCGGACGGGAAGTCCGTTTCGGTCTTCAACGACCGGGGGAGGATCATCGTGCCGGCAAAGGTGACGGAGAGGATACTTCCCGGCGTCGTCGCGCTCGGGGAGGGGGCGTGGTATACGCCGGACGAAGATGGCGTCGACAAGGGCGGCTGCCCCAACGTCCTCACGAACGATCAGTACTCTCCGGGCGGGGCCTTTGTGAGCAACTCCTGCCTGGTTCAGGTCGAGAAAGCCTGAAGGGAGACCAGCATGCAGATGGGGTTCTTCTTCGATCAAACGAGGTGCAGCGGCTGTGAAGCTTGCCGTCTGGCGTGCCGCCAGTGGCACGGGGAGGCCGAGGACGCCGTGGACCTCCTCACCGTCACCGAATGGGAGAGCGGCCGGTTTCCCGACGTGAGCGTGAAATGGACGGTCGTGCCGTGCCTCCACTGCGCCGAGCCCCTGTGCGCGGCCGCCTGTCCGGCCGGGGTCATCGCCAAGAGCCCCGGGGACGGGATCGTGACCGTGGACACCGAGATGTGCCTGGGAAACGGGGTATGCGGCGCCCCTTGCCGCGACGCGTGTCCCTACGGCGCTCCGCGGTTTCGAAACGGACCCGACGCGAAGATGCAGAAATGCGAACTGTGTCTGCAGAGGCTCTCGGCAGGCAAGAAGCCTATTTGCGTCGACGCCTGCCCTATGCGGGCGCTCGACGCGGGGCCGCTCCCGGAGCTCGAGGCGAAGAGGGGGACGGTGCGCGCCGTCGAGGGGTTCCGGTACGCGCCGGAGGCTCGGCCCTCGGTGGTGTTTAAGGCGAAGTGAGCGGCCTGCCTGGGGTTCCTGACCCGGCAGACCTGAAGGACGCCCCGGTTCCGGGGCTTTCTTTTTGAGCGCCATGTCCAATCGTTTCTTTACCGAGCATGGGTTTCGGAGCCTCTCTGATCAATATCAGGCATTAGGCAAGGCGACTTGAACCGCGTGTACGGACCCGTATGCCCGGTGGTGTGGGAGGGCGAAGGCCGTGAGGCTTTCCCCTATCCCGATTATTTTGGCTTATTTTATCCTGAATCCGTGGCATTAAATGTGCTTATTGCTTCAAATGGTTAAAAATCGACCCCT
>MICJ01000015.1 GCA_001830835.1 Syntrophobacterales bacterium GWC2_56_13
CTGATTTATCAGGATCAACGAGGTTCTTTATTTTTTTGGTGGTGGATCATGGTAAGGGTAGGCAAAAACTACC
This sequence comes from Syntrophobacterales bacterium GWC2_56_13, assembly GCA_001830835.1. Taxonomy (GTDB): domain Bacteria; phylum Desulfobacterota; class Syntrophia; order Syntrophales; family UBA5619; genus JAKAFS01. The sequence continues at coordinate 74 of MICJ01000015.1, forward strand.
TGTACAAAACAGGAGAATAAGATATGCAGCCGCCAACCCTTCCTTGCTCCTGCCGGGGGATGCTCTTGACCCTGGCGACGAGGTGGGGCGGATTCGTGTCCTTCGCGGCGAAATAACCTTAAATCAGCCGGTCAAAGAGCTCGGAGAGTCTCTCCAAGTGGTGTTTTTCCTCGTTCGATAAAACATTGAACACCTCTTTAGCTCGCGCGTCCTTTATCTCCTGCTTCATGAAAAGGTAGCGATCGTAGGCATTCGCTTCGAGAGTGATCGACATATCCAGTATATCGGCCATCTGCTTTCCCTCCGCCCATAGAATCGCCTCCTCCAGGCGGAGCCCTCCTTCGATGTATCTTTCGGCCTGCAGGTCGGGAGCTGCGGATCGTAGAAAATCGGGATCGATCCTTTTTCCAGAAAGCCTGAAATGGAGATCACTGAGGGCGGCTTGGTGATGCTCTTCGGCAATGGAGAGCTCCTGAAAGAGCTCTACCGCTCCCCGCTCATTGAGCCTTTCATCAACGCTTCGATAAAACATTTTCATCCCTTCTTCCAGGAGCCAGGCCAATGCGATGTACTCCTTGGGCGAGCGGGCAGATGCAAAGAAGCTCAGGCCTGCCTCGGGCAGCCCCGCAGCAACTACCCCATTCCAGGCGTTGATTCCCCCTTCCATGCTGTAGACTTGTTTGAAACCGGCACGAGACAAAATCGATGCAGCAGCACGACTGCGTCCGCCTGCCGCTCAATAGGCTATGGTAGGCTTCTTGGGGTCAAGCTCATCCAGCCGTTCCGGGAGCTTGCCCAAAGGGATCAACTTGGCGCCCGGCAGGTGAGCCTTCTCGTACTCTTTCGGTTGACGGACATCGACGAGGTTGTATTCATCCGGATCGTTGCTCTTCAGAAACTCCCGAACCTTCTGCGGCGGCCAGGTCCGCACAGGCCTGAAATAATCCATGATACCCATAGCTCGCCTCACGGTATTTTTTTCACTCTAAATGCGACCCCCCAATTGTGGATGGAGGGCGCGAGGACTTTCGCCTCGGTCGCTCTGTACCATGCTTGGCGCATACGTTTGAATTCAGCCGCCCGGCGGGGAATTTACCCTAAGAAATTTAAAGAGAAGGGAGGGAGGGAGGGGTTTGCTGTAGAGGTACCCCTGCATTTCATGGCAACCCAGCTCAGAAAGAATGGCCAACTGCTCTTCCGTTTCAACCCCCTCGGCAATGATTTTCAAACCCAAGCTGCGCGCCATGGCAATAATCGCCGTTACGATTGCCCGGTCATCACTGTTGGAAGTAAAGTTAACAATAAAGGACCTGTCAATTTTTATGTAGTCGATGGGAAACCGTCTCAAATAGCTCAGCGATGAATAGCCGGTCCCAAAATCGTCGATGGATATCTGGATTCCCATCGCCTTTAAAGAATTCAGGATCTCTACAGAGGAATCAATATTCTGCATAATCGCGCTCTCGGTAAGTTCCAGTTCCAGGAATAAGGGGCTGATACCGGTTTCCTCCAGTATCCCGGTTACCGTTTCGGCAAAGTTCTGTCTTTTAAACTGTGAAGCAGAAACGTTTACCGCTACGCGTATGGAGGGATGACCTTTTGCCTGCCACTCTTTGATCTGCTGGCAGGCGGTACGAAGCACCCATTCTCCGATCGGTATTATCAGACCGGTCTCTTCCGCCTGAGGGATAAATCTGCCCGGGAGGATCATTCCCTCTTGAGGGTGCAGCCATCGCAGCAGCGCTTCAACGCTGGTGACTTGTCTGCTGGCGATGTCCATTTTCGGCTGGTAGTACAGAATGAACTCGTCGCGCTCGAGCGCGCGACGCAGGCTATTCTGCAAAGTAAGCCGGTTATGCACAGAGACATTCATCTCTTGCGTGAAAAACTTGAACATGTCTTTACCACTGTCTTTGGCGTGGTACATGGCAGTATCGGCATTTCTCAGCAATTCATCAACTGTGGCGCCGTCATCGGGGAACATGGTGATTCCCACACTGGCGGTAATAAATATCTCCCTGCCTTCTACCAAGTATGGCTGGGAGAGACTTTCCACGATTTTCTTCGCCACCAGGCCGGCATTTCTCGAATCCTTCACGTCCTGCTGAAAAATAGTGAACTCGTCACCGCCCATGCGGGCCACCGTATCGGAGGCCCGGATGATTTTCTGCAGCCTTACCGCCACATCCTTGAGCAACAGGTCCCCCGTCCGATGGCCTAAGGTGTCGTTGATATCCTTGAAATGATCCAGGTCGACAAACAATACGGCAACTTGCTGTTTTTCTCTGACTGCCTTGAGAAGGGTCTGGGACAGCCTGTCACAGTAAAGGGCGCGGTTGGGCAGGCTGGTGAGACTGTCGAAATGGGCCAACCGCTGGAGGTGATCCTGGCGCTGCTTGAGCGTCTCGTCGCGCTCCTCTATTTCCTGCAGCATTTCATTAAATCCGTCGATAAGAACGCCAATTTCGTCGTTGCTGGTTTTTTCCGAGCGGATGGAGTAATTTTTCTTCTGCGAGACATCCTTCATCGTCTGCGCAAGGTTCATGATCGGCACGGAGATAAGGCTCTGGAGCTTCGTGGACATCATGTAGGCAAGCAAGGACACCACCAGCATCACAAAGGCGGCAAGAAAGAAGAACCGTTTCAATTTTTCAATCAGCCCCTCCAAGTTTGCCTGTATGACGACCTTTCCAATCTCCCTGCCGTCCACTATGATCTTCTCTGCTACGGTCAGCCTCATGGGCCAGTTCCAGAACGAACCCGCTTCACTGTCTGCTTCTGCAAGCGCGATTTTATAAGGCACGGAGGGCTTGCCAAAGTCCCTCGCGCCGGATTGTCCTCGGGCGCCTTCAGCGACACGATAAATGTATTCCGCGAACACCGCGCCATCGTTGTTAACGATATGAACGGCAAGGATGCGGGGATCGGAGCTGAGTCCGGAAAGGGTTTCCAGGGCAGCTTTCTGGTCGTTGAACATGATGGCGGCAGATGTGTTGTTGCTTACGATGGCCGCTAAAGTCAGCATCTCATTCCTGATTTCCCTGCGGAATGTCAATGTTTCATTGACAATGAATGCGGCCGCAGTAACAAAAATGACAACACCACTCGTGAGCAGCATAATGATCATCAGCTTGCGCTTGATGGGACTATTGAAAAATGCTGTTATCACTCGTTATCTCCTGATTTACTCAATGATGTCGCGGGCCAGTTTGAGAAGCTTGGAACTGATTTTGAGCTTGGCGCGCTGGGCAGATTTCAGGTTTATCTCAAAGCGTATCTTGTCTTCCAGGGTAATTAATTGGACAATTCCCCCGGCGTAAGCAAAATTGTCGAGATCGCTTATGGTCAGCACATTCCAGTTTCTCACCGCAGTTAGGATATCGTCCAGCCGCATTTTTTCCGTGGCGCTGACAAACAGGATCTGGCATCCCGCGGCTTCCTCCACCCTGTTGATTTGCCGAACCGCCAGTTTCCGGTTTTTAACCGTTTGCCTGCTGAGGCTATCGAGTGCTTCACCAAAAGGATTATTTCCAAGAACGCAGATAGTCAGGGGAGATTGTTCACTGGTAAAAGCACCCTCAGGCCATTCAACAAAAAGGGCAATGTTGTACAGGAATACGGCTTTTAAGGTATATTCCCGGGAGGCGCTGTTTGTCGCGGAAAGCTGCAGCGGGCCGGCAGCCAGCAGCGCGAGAACAATCAAGAATACGATTAAGCGCTTACTAATCATAGAAGCCTGTTTTTAAAAGGCCTGCTCAGGGAGATCATCCTTACCCGGACAAAACTCAGCTCACGGGAGGGCACAGACCATGCGTTAAAATCTGTACATTAACTTGATACGAAAAGTGCGGCCGTCCTGTTTGATAATATCCTGCAGATGCTCCTCGGCCCCCGGATCGCTGTAACTCCGGTCAAAGAGGTTGAAGACGCTGGCGGAAACTTCCATGCCTTTCATCAGGTTCTGGCTGAAAAGCGTCAGATTGGCGGTTATGAAATCGCCGGCGCTTTGCCCCGCCAAGGTCTTACGGCTGCCGGTGTACTGAAGTTCAGCGCCGGCGAATAATTTTTTCATGACTACCGGGAAGCTCAAATTCAGCTTGGCCAGATGGTGGGGGGAATTCGTCAGAAGCGACCCGCTATCCTGGTCCTTAACTTCCTGCAGGACGTAGCTAATGCGCCCCTGCAGGCCATTAGCCCACTTCCCTTCAATTTCCACTTCTCCACCCTTAGCCTCTATATTTTCAACATTTTTATAGACAATCAGTCCGTCTGCCGGGTCGATCTGCTGGGTTATGAGGTTGCTTATCCTGTATACGAAACCGGACAGTGACGTGCGGAAGTGTTCTCCCAGGTACTGCTCATAAACCAGCTCATAGGTCCTGATTTTTTCAGGATTAAGGTCCGGATTGGGCTTGCTCATGCTGCCGCCGTCCGAATAGAACGACTCGTATACGTTGGGAGCCCGGAATGCCTCGCCATAGAGTAGTTTGAAAATGCTCTTCTCAAAAAGTTTATAGATAAGGGCTAACCTCGGGTTGACTGTCCCGCCGAATGACTCATATTGATCGTAGCGCGCGCCGATGTTGGCAATCAGGCTGGGAATAATGTGGTATTCATCCTGCATGTAGAGGGCATAATTTTTTGAGTTTCTGGTGTCATCCAGATAGTTTATAAAGGGTGATTCGTCGTAATTGCGCTGGTCCTGGTGAACGTTGTAACGCCCTTCCACGCCGGCTGTAAACAGATGCTTTTCCAGGAACCGGCGGCTAAACAGCAACTCTCCTCCCACCCATTCCCCGAAACCATCATCCTTGTTAAGCACCGGCGGGTCTCCCGGATTGGTCCGGCTGTAAATGTAATCGCCGCGGTATTTGTAATTGTCGTAGTAAATCCTGGCTGTCAGCTCTGTCTTATTTTCAAGCTTGCGGACGTATTTCAGGTCGATGTAGCCGTGAGCGTCAGTAGTGCGGTTGCGGGGGTCATTGAAGTCCGTGCCGAAGGAACCGGTAGGAATCCCTTTTTCTCTGGAACCATATGCGCCGGTAAGGGTCAGATCCTTGAATGAAAATTTGGAAAAGATGCTGTAAGACTTATCATCGTCGGCATGGGCGGCAATGCCGTTGTTGGTCGCCGGCGCGTCGAACTCGGGGTAATAGAGCTGCCGCGCCCCTTCGCTGGCGTAACGAGAACCGGAGACGAGCATTTCCAGGCCGCTTTGATGCTTGTTGCCGTAGCTCAACCGGCCGCTGTAAGTATCCTGACTCCCGCCGGAAGCCGCAGCCTCCACGCCTTTCATATCTTTGCCCTCCCGCGAAATCACGTTGATGACCCCGAAAAAAGCGCTGGTGCCGTAGAGGGAAGAACTCGGCCCCCGGATGATCTCAATGCGGTCGATAAGATCTATGTCCAGGGGGAATCCGGTGCCCAGCTCCGCCTGGTCGTAGACGTTGTCGTTCAGGCGGTGGCCGTCGAGCAGCAGCAGGATCCTGCTGTTGTAGTCGCCGGGACGGTTGAAGCCCCTTATCCCCAAAAAATTGTAATTGCGATCATAAGTGACATAGAGCCCCCGGACGCTGCGCAGGATGTCGGCCAGAGTCCGGTAACCGTATTTTTTTATTTCACTGGCGGTAATGATGCTGACCGAAGAAGGGGCATCCACCACCTTCTGCTCATATTTAGAGGCGCCGTAAATGGTCGGCACTTCAATATCCATCAGTTGTTCAATACTCAGTTCCATGAGATTCGATGGCAAGTTTTCTGTCAAATCGCCGGCCGAGGCTGCAACGGCCGACAGCAGGAAGACGATAGAAAAGAAGAGCGCTTTACACAAGGCGTAATTGATATTGTTCATATCGGCCATTCCCTTCCATTCTCATCCACTGCGAGGAAACCCCGTGCAAAGGATAGAAATCATGATACCATTTTTGAATCGGACTTGCATTATTTTAATTTCGTCTAACGGAATCATAAAACCTTGCATCGATTGGCGGATTATAAAATCACCGCCGGCTCAAAAGGATTCCGGGATCAAGCCCCTCTCGGCGCACGACGCAAGAATGCATGAGGCGCCTCTATATCGCATGTCCCTTGAACTGGCTGACATACAGATGATGGTAGAAACCGCGCCGGTCGAGGAGTTCCCGATGCGTCCCCTTTTCGACGATTTCGCCGTTGTCGATCACCAGGACCTGGCCTGCATCGCGGATGGTGCTCAGGCGGTGGGCGATCACGAAGCTGGTCCGCCCCGCCATGAGGCCGAGCAGCGCCTTGTGGATGCGGGCCTCGGTGCGGGTATCGACGCTGCTGGTCGCCTCGTCGAGGATCAGGACGGCCGGATCGGCGAGAATCACGCGGGCGATGGACAAAAGCTGCCTCTGTCCCTGGCTCAGGTTCCCGGCCCTCTCCGAGAGATTGGTCTGGTAGCCGTGCGCCAGTTGCCGAATGAAGGGATCGGCGCCGGCCATTTTGGCCGCCTCGATGCACTCCTCGTCGGCGGCCTCCAGTCGTCCGTAGCGGATGCTCTCCATCACGGTTCCGGAGAACAGAAACGTGTCCTGCAGCACAATCCCCAGCCGGCGGCGCAGGTCGGCCTTACGGATGGACCGGATGTCCGCGCCGTCGATGGTGATGCGGCCGCCGTCGATCTCGTAGAAGCGGGTCAAAAGGTTAATGAGGGTCGTCTTTCCCGCGCCGGTCGGTCCTACCAGCGCCAACGTCTCCCCGGCCTTGGCTTCGATGGTCATATCCTTGATGACGGTCGTTCCGGGCCGGTAGCCGAAGCTGACATGGTCGAACCGGACTTCTCCCCGGATCGATTTCAGCGGCACGTCATCCGAGGCATCGTCCGCCTCGGCCGGCGTGTCGATGATTTCAAACACCCGCTCGGCCCCGGCCAGGGCGGCCTGGATCGAGTTGTACATGTTCGCCAGCTGGCGCAGGGGGCTGATGAAGTTCTGCCCGTAGTTGATGAAGGTCGCGATGATCCCGACGCTGACCAGCCCCTGCAGGGCCAGCCAGCCGCCCAGTCCGGCCAGGACGATCACGAAGAAGTTCCCCAGGACGTTCGTCAGCGGCATGAGCAGGAAGGCATAGCTGTTGGCCCAGACGGCGGCGCTAAACACCGCCTGATTGCTCCGGCGGAAGGCCTCGATCGCCGACTCGTTCCGGCGGAACGCCTTGACCACCTTCTGCCCGCTGATGGCCTCTTCCATCACCCCGTTGAGTTCGCCGAGATGCTTCTGCAGTTCCCTGAATCCCAGCAGCGTGTACCGGGCGACGAACTCGGTGAACCCGAACATGATGGGTACGACCATGACGGAGGCCAGCGCCAGCCGCACGTCCAGAACGAACATGGCCGCCAGGATCCCGACCAGGGAAAGGACGCTCGCCAGCAGGGAGGTGACATTCTGCGAGACGGCCTGGTTGACGGCGTCAATGTCGTTCGTCAGGCGGCTCATCAATTCGCCCGCCGGCTTGCCG
>MICJ01000016.1:0-1448 GCA_001830835.1 Syntrophobacterales bacterium GWC2_56_13
GGATTGAAACCCTAATGACATCAATAACATCATCAATCGGAGATGTCGCCCCCCGCGCGGGGGCGTGGATTGAAACCTGAAGCAAGATTGGCAGAAATTGGCCTCACACTGTCGCCCCCCGCGCGGGGGCGTGGATTGAAACATCGGCGGCCCTTCAGGAGAGGTTATGATGTGGTGGTCGCCCCCCGCGCGGGGGCGTGGATTGAAACAGAATATTAACATGAGGGCTGTTGCGCGAAACAAAGTCGCCCCCCGCGCGGGGGCGTGGATTGAAACGCGCTCGTCGGAGTGGACGGCACCAACGTGCTGAGTCGCCCCCCGCGCGGGGGCGTGGATTGAAACGTGTATCAGCTACGATTAGACCAGTTGCCGCAAGTCGCCTCCCGCGCGGGGGCGTGGATTGAAACAGTATCCGCCGGAGGAGGTCTTCCCGCGCTTCAGCGCCTTCATCGCGGACAGCGTCTTGGTGGCCCACAACGCCGCTTATTTTTCACCAGTATGCGCCCTCGTATTCTGTAATCAACCGCGATAGAAGGTTGACAATTCTTAATTATTATGCGACATTGCCACCGCCGATGAATATAAACCATAAATGGATCTCAGCCTGATGTTGGAAATGCATATTTCCAGGTCCTGGTAAATTTCATACTGGTCCAAGTAGCAATTAATTTGGGTTTTCCAAGATATCTCTCAACGTAATCAACATATTGATGAAGCGGATTTGCCGGAAAAATCAACCTCGGCGAAAGCGAATTATTGCCGGTTATCAGTCCTGTTGGATACTCCAGCGATAAGAGATCAGCAGTAGACAGGATGTTTAGATTTGTGGCCGCATCAGATAAGAGAAAACCCTGGCATGAACTTTTTTATCTTAACGACATTGACACTTTTCTTAATAAAGAAAATTCCGGCAGCTTTGACACGCCCCTTGAATGTGTCAGGATAGCTCCTTCAGCTTCAAACAAACAACCGTGGCGAATCATCAAGGACAGAGATCAAAATGCCTTTCATTTTTACCTTAAAAGAACACCGGGATATGAGAATATTGTCAAAGATATCAAGCTCCAGAACGTTGATATAGGGATTGCCATGTGTCATTTTGAATTGATGGCAAGAGAGCTCGGGTTAAAAGGAGATTGGAATGTCAACGATCCTCATATCAAATCAGGCGGTATGGAATATATCGTAAGCTGGACATGATTATGTTGCCAATGGCGAATGAAACCATATCCAATCTCGTTTTACAGAAAGACCTCCTTATGTCATCAAATAAAACGATTCGGATTTTTAACGAGGCCACTGCCATTGTCACGGGCGGTGCTTCCGGAATCGGGCGGGCACTCGCTCGGGAATTGGCAAAGCGCGGCTGTGAAGTGGTATTGGCCGATCGGCAGATCCGGCTTGCAGAAGAGGTCGCCTCGGAAATCCGCGCTTCAGGCGGCAAAGCA
>MICJ01000016.1:1454-7602 GCA_001830835.1 Syntrophobacterales bacterium GWC2_56_13
TGGGAGGTTGACGTGACCGACTATTCCGCCGTGGAACAGCTCGTGCTGGAAACCACTGCACGAACTGGTCGTTTGGACTATATTGTAAATAATGCGGGAATCGGATTTGGAGGCAACGTCAGAGATTACAGCATTAAAGATTGGAATCAGATAGTGGATGTCAATCTTCGCGGGGTGATCAATGGAGTTCAGGCAGCCTACCAGATAATGATTAACCAGGGATTCGGACACATCGTCAATACGGCTTCAATGGCCGGTCTTATTCCCTCTCCCGGGGTGGTAGCCTATGCAACAACCAAGCATGCGGTAGTCGGCCTCTCCAAATCACTGCGGGCTGAAGCCGTTTCAGCAGGGGTATACGTCAGTGTTTTATGCCCCGGAGTCATTCGCACCCCCATCCTGGAAGGTGGAAGATACGGCAGAATGTCTGTAGAGATTCCTCCTGAAAAAATGCGTCAGTTGTGGGAAAAACTGAAGCCAATGCCCCCCGATATCTTTGCATACAAGGCGATCAATTCCATTGCTAAAAACAAAGCCATCATTATTGTGCCGTCGTGGTGGAAGCTATTTTGGTGGATTGACCGCCTGTTTCCTTCCTTGGGAATAAACCTTGCTGGAATGAATTTTCAAAAGGTGCAGAAGCAACTGGGAATAGTGGGGAAGCATTAGTGTCTCCATCGGGATGGTTGATACCCCTCGCCTTTGGTGATGCATGCTAATGTCTTGTTAAATATCAAACAAATGCTCCAAAAAAAAGTGAATGCAGGTATGGGGGGCAGTTCAACATCGGTTCGCATTAAAATTAAAGCAAGGGAATGAGATGGCTTTTCTAACGTGCCTATGATCCCTGTTATTTGTTGACAAAGATCTGTCTTTTTCTTATATGTTATACCATGAAAGCGAGACCTGTACCGATTCTTATCGGTGCCGCACAGTATACCCAACCGAAAGACGCGAACCCTGCCCTTGACTCCCTTGGCCTCATGGTAAAGGCAAGCCTTGGCGCCTTCATCGACACCGGGAGTAACACTCTACGATCTGTCGTTGATACCGTCTGCGTGATCAACAGCTTTTCCCGCGACGATGAATATCTGCCGCGTGCGCTCAGTGAAACATTGGGCATTAACCCTGAGCATGCGATCTATTCGCTCATCGGGGGCAATTCACCACAGATGCTCGTGAATCGCTTTGCACGGGATATTGCCGCGGGCAGGAAAAGGGCCGTCTTGCTTACGGGCGCCGAGGCGATCTATTCAATGTACAGAGCCTCCAGGGGCAGGACAGTTCTGGGTTGGCAGGACAATGTGACGTTTCAGCATCTCAGAAAAAAGAATCTGCCGGCCAATTTTGATACCCTTCTTCGTATGGGGTGTGAACACGAGAAGGAAATCCTCAAGGCATCAGGCGATACCTACGATGAGCCCAACAATGCTGTCGAAGAGGCTTACGATCTTTTTCTGCCGCAGTTCATGTATCCCTTCTTCGAAACCTCCCTTCGCTATGTATCCGGAAGGGGTGTCGGGGAACACCAGTATTATATGGGTCGCCGGTATGAATGCTTTTCCCGGGTCGCCTCTCAGAATCCCTATGCCTGGAGCCGGAAGACATACTCCGCGGAGGAGTTAACAACAGCTACCCGGCAGAATCGCTACATTGTCTATCCCTATACCATCCGCACCATAGCCAACATCAATGTGGATCAGTCGGCGGCGCTTATCATGATAAACGACCGGGATGCGGATGCCCTCGGCATTGACCGTTCCAAATGGGTATATCCGATGGGAGGAGCAGAGCTAAATAACATCTGGCATGTGTCTCAGCGGCCTAGACTCTACGATTCCCCTGCCATAACGGAGGCGGCAAGGCTTGCCCTGAAGCAATCCGGACTTTCCCTTTCCGACATCGGTATCTTCGATCTCTATAGCTGTTTCCCGTCAGCCGTGGATATTTCCCGTCAGGCCATCGGTATTCCCGAAGACGATCCAAGAGATCTGACTGTAACTGGCGGGCTTGCCTGCTTCGGCGGTCCCGGCAATAACTATACAATGCACGCCATCGCTTCCACAGTGAACCGGATTCGCCGTGATTGCCGCCTCAAGGCCATGGTAACGGCCAACGGCTGGTACAATTCGAAACATGCCATCGGCATCTACGGCGCGGAACCTCCCGACAACCCCTGGGAGGATCGAGACGACTCCGCCGTGCAGAAGGCCATTGACGCAGAGGCTCTTCCGGAACCCATTGAACAGGCTCACGGCCTGCTAACGGTAGAGGCGTATATAATTCGCTACGATCAAAACGGGCAGCCGGAGCGCGCTACAGTTATCGGTCGGATGCGGGATTGTTGCCGGGCGCTGGCGGATGTAAGAGCGGATATCGGTGATCTCGGAAAGCTTGAACGTATCGAACTTGTGGGAAAGGCCGGAGATGTGCGCTTTGATGCGGCATCAGGCCGTAATTGGATTACTCTCTCCGCGTGCTGAACCCGAATCAACCACCCTCGCCTCACATCCCTAAACCGTTTCTCTCGTGTTGCTGATGGGTCGGACCAAGTCAACCTATTGATTATTAAGTATACATCCTAATAGAAGGTGTTTGAGCCGGATCATCTTCAATTCACACCATACTTGTGGTCATTATTTCGTTGACTCACAAGCCTCCATCGAATATCTATATCTCGCAGAAGTAAACTCTCATCAAAGAATAATGGAGAAACAAGATAATGCATCACCAACAAATTAAATCGTGGCAACATCAACATACATTCAACGTCGAGAAAAAGGCGATAGAAAAAAGGACACTTATTGTTGTTATCATTACACTTGCCATGATGATTACCGAGATCCTTATCGGCTGGGTATCAAATTCAATGGCATTACTGGCTGATGGATGGCACATGGGCACACATGCCTTTGCGTTGGGAATATCTCTGCTGGCATATGTCTTAGCGAGAAAGTATTCAACTGATCAGAGCTTTACGTTCGGAACATGGAAAATTGAAATACTTGGAGCATACACCAGTGCGATTGTACTGGGAATGGTTGGAGTCATTATGATTTTTTCTTCCTTGGAAAGACTCCTCAAGCCGCTTGACATCCACTATAATCAAGCCTTATTAGTGGCGATCATAGGCTTGATCGTCAATCTGGCATGCGCCTTCATCCTCAACATTAAAGACCATGCTCATGAACCTCATCATCATGAACACGACCACTCACACCCCCATAATACACATGATGATTTAAATTTTAAATCGGCATATTTGCATGTTGTGGCTGACGCATTAACGTCCGTCTTGGTTATTGTGGCGCTCCTTGGTGTAAAATATTTTAATTATAATTGGTTAGACCCATTTATGGGAATGGTTGGTGCAATCTTAATTCTCAGCTGGGCGGCCACTTTAGTCAGGAGTACTTCCAGTATTCTTCTTGAACGTGATATGGTTTATCCCCTTGTCAATGCGATTATAGCACAGATCGAATCTGATAATGATACAAAAATAAGTGACTTACATTTGTGGAAGGTGGCGCAAAATCAATATGCCTGTATCGTGTCATTGGTAACAGGAGGACCCTATACCATTGAAGAGTATAAAAAACGATTGAATATGTTTCCTGAATTAGTCCATGTGACCGTTGAAAAGAATTTATGCAGGTAAAGTCAGGAGCTGGGAAGAAGCACATTTCACCGCATCATCACGCAGCTCATACCGAGCTGGGCGGCGATATGCTCCCTGGTCACCGGCTCCCGGAAGAGCGGCTTGATCTCCCGGCAGACGGCCCCGTCATTCCGATAGATGACGCCGATGGGGATCTTTTCCCCCCAGAGTTCCGCCGTTTTCAGGGCCTCGTACCGGTCCGTCAGAGGTTTCTCCAGCCGGAAGACCCGCTCCCGATACCAGGCGTAGGTATTGATCTTGTTGAAGCTGACGCAGGGCTGGAGGATGTCCACCAGGGCCGTCCCCTTGAAGAGGATCGCCTCCCGGATCAGATGACTGAGGTGTTCCTTGTCGCCGGCGAAACCTCGGGCCACAAACGGGGCGCCCATCGTGATCGCGAGAGCGAGAGGATTAAGGGGAATGTTCCGGGTTCCCTCGGGGCTCAGGGCGTTTTTCACGCCAAAATCTGTCGTGGGGGAGCTCTGCCCTTTGGTCAGGGCATAGACCTGGTTGTCGGAGACCATGATGGTGATGTCCAGACGCCTGCGGATGGTCTGGATGAAATGGTTCCCTCCCTCGCCGTACATGCAGCCGTCGCCGGAATAGGCGATGACGGTGAGATCGGGACGGGCCAGCTTGATCCCCACGGCGAGCGGCAGGGACCGGCCGTGGAGGCCGTCGAAATAATTCACCTCCAGGTAATGGGGCATTTTGGCGGCCTGCCCGATCCCCGATGTGAGAACGATCTGATTCTGAGGGATGGGGAGCTCCCGGAAGGCCTTCTCCAAGACGTCCCGGATGGCGAAATTGCCGCAGCCGGGGCACCAGGCGATATCGACTCTCGTTTCCATATCTCTACTCCTCAGGACAATAGATCTTTCAGGGATCGACAGAGCTCCTCCACGGTGAAACACTCGCCGTTGTATTTCAGAATCCGGTGATCGATGGCGAGACCGAGTTCCCGTTTCAGCAGTTCCGCAAACTGGCCTCCGGCGTTGTTTTCCACGCAGATCCGTTTCTTTCCTTCCAGGCGGTACGGGGCGATCATCTCCGTCGTCAGGGGATAGACCTGCCCGAAATGGAGGGCGGCAGTCGAAAGCCCTTCGCCGGCGAGCCTTTCCGCGGCCTCTTTCACAATGAGTTTGTTGGAACCCCAGCAGAGGATAAACGCCGCCGCGCCCGGGTCGCCATAAAAGGTCGGCGGGACGGCCTCCTTCCGCATGAGCGTGAATTTCTTCAGCCGCTTGTCCACCATCCGGATCCTCAGGTTCAGGTCCTCCGTAATCTTCCCCTCTTCGTCGTGCTCGTCTGAATCGAGCTTGACCAGAGCGTCGGAAAGCCCTGGATACGTCAATGGAGAAATGCCGTCTTCCGCCAGCCGGTACCGCTTGTAGGTCCTGTCGAAGATCGGGTATTCGCGTGCGAGCGCCTCCATCGGGATCTCTTCCTCGACGATCTGGACGGAGTCGGCGAAATACTGGTCCGTCATCAGAAAAACGGGGATCTGATACCGGTCGGCCAGAAGGAAGCTCTTCCGCGCCAGGGCAATGGTTTCCTCGATGGAACCGGGGGCGAAGATGACACGGGGGAATTCTCCATGTCCGGCATGCAGGATAAAGTTGAGATCCCCCTGCTCGGTCCGGGTGGGGAGGCCCGTAGCCGGGCCGGGTCGCTGTGAGACCGCGATGACGATGGGCGTTTCCGTCATGCCCGCCAGGGAGACCCCTTCCTGCATCAGCGCAAAGCCGCCGCCGGATGTGGCCGCCATGGATCGCAAACCGGCATAGGACGCGCCCAGGGCCATGTTGATGGCGGCGATCTCGTCCTCGGCCTGCTCGAAATGCACGGGCAACTCCAGAGCGGCGGTGGCGAAGTAGTGCATGATCGACGTGGCCGGCGACATGGGGTAGCCGGCCATGAACTGGCAGCCGCCCAGGATCGCACCGAGAGCCAGGGCCTGGTTTCCGTCAAACTTGCAGTGACATGCCGCCTTTGCCGAAACCGGAAATTTTCCGGTGATGTTCCACCGAAGGGCAAGATCGAAACCCTTCTTTAGAACCTCCTCCCTCCCGGCTTCGGCAGCCTCCGCGATTTTCTCAGGAGTCACGCCGATAACGGAAAGAACGATGCCGACCAGGATTGTATTGCCGGTCGTTACATTCTTGAAATATTTCCTGGCCTCCTCCTCGATTTCCTGCGTCATCTCCCGGGAGAGCCAGACGCCCCCCTCGCGGAGGTTCGGCTTGTGCCGCCTCTCCGTTTCCCCGTCCAGGGCGACGACCATATCCCACGTCCCCCCGCTCAGGGCATGGACGGGATGATCGGCGATGCGGATCATGTGAAAGTTGTGACCGCCGCGGATCCTGGACATGTAGTTCTTGGTGGCAAAAAAATGATAATTGAGCTTCACCAGGATTTCCGTCAGCTCCAGCTCGACGGAAAAAGCCCCCTGCCCCGCTTCTCCAGCGATCAAGACATTGAATTCCATGT
>MICJ01000017.1:0-796 GCA_001830835.1 Syntrophobacterales bacterium GWC2_56_13
CTGGCCGTCATCCCGACGGATCTCTACTTCGACGGTTTGCACCACTATACCTTCGGACGGATTGCCAGTGCCGGTGCACTCTTTCACCTCTTTTCAGCGGCAGGCGCCTTTACGGTCATCTACTGCCTCGCGCTTCTCTATCGCGTCATGAGGCAGACCACCGACAATATCCGGAAAAACCGGATCAAATATATCTTCGGGGGGCTGGGGGGCACCGCCCTGCTTCTCGCCTTAACGATCCTCCCGATAAGCGGTGTTCCCGTCTACCCACTGGGGAATTTCAGTTTCATTCCCGCCATTTTTCTTGCTTTCGGGGTCCTCAAGTATGACCTTCTGGACATCGGCATTCTCATCCGCAGAGGGACAGTCTATTTCCTCCTGACCGGCATCCTCACCGCTCTTTACATCCTCGTCATCTTTCTTTTCCAATCCTTATTCCTCGGCGGCGGCGGAGCTTCCATCACCCTTTCCCTGGTCCTGGCGCTCATCATCGTCCTTCTGTTCAACCCCCTTCGGGAGTGGGTGCAAGGCCTCATCGAACGCCTTTTTTTCCGGGGAAGATACGATTACCGGCAGCTCCTTCGGGAGATAAGCGGGCGGATGGCCTCCCTCCTCAGTCTTCCGCAGATCAGGGGACTGCTCAGCGACGCGATTACGGAGGCGCTTCAGGTGGAAAGGGTGATCCTCGTCATGGCCGAAGCAGGTGGTTTCCGTCTCTATGAGCGGCGAGGTACGGGCACGTTGGGGGAGGTGACAGAGGCGGGGGCGGAGGCAGGGGCAGGGGCAGGGGCAGAGG
>MICJ01000017.1:804-7186 GCA_001830835.1 Syntrophobacterales bacterium GWC2_56_13
TCCGGGGAGATCGCTTTGCTGATCCGCACCCTGGAGAGAGAGAAGCGCCCCTTAAGCCGGGCGGCAGTGGAGAGGCGATGGGGGGATGAGGAAGGTGCGGAGGCGCTTACCAGGATTTTTAACAGGCTGGGTGCTGCCCTTGTCATTCCGCTCCCCGCGCGGGAGGGGCTGGCCGGACTGATCGCCCTCGGTCAGAAGAGATCCGGACAACTCTTCGTGGACGAGGACCTGGAGCTCCTGACCACGATCGCCAACCAGGCGGCCATCGCGATCGAGAACGCGCAAAGTTATGAGGCGCTGGAGGCGCTCAACCGCGATCTCGAACAGAAGGTGGCCATGAGGACCGCCGCTCTCCGCGAGGCGCTAATGGAGAAGGAGCGGACGCAGGAACAGCTCATCCGCTCGGAGAGCCTTGCCGCCATCGGCCAGCTTGTCGCGGGGACAGCCCATGAGCTGAACAATCCCATCGCCGGGGCGATGAGCCTCGTCGAAACCAGTGTCGAGACCATGGGGGGATGGGAGGTGCAAAAGGGAGACAGGGAAGAAGTCGTCGACGACCTTCGATTTTCACTTGGCGAGCTCAGGCGGGCCGGCGCGATCATCCGGAGCCTGCTTGATCTTTCGCGCCAGACCCAGACTTATATGGAGACGGTGGACATCAACCGCGCCTTGGATGACGCCCTGCGGATCCTCTACAACCAGTATAAAAATCTCCCTGTGGAGATCGCGAAGGACTACGACGATACTTCCCCGTCGGTGAGGGGAAACTTTGCAAATTTGGGACAGGTTCTGATCAACATCATCCGGAACGCCCTCCAGTCGCTCCCGGAGGGGAGGGGGCGGATTACCCTGACGACGCGCCGCTGTTTGACGACAGACACTGTCCTCATCGAATGCCGCGACACGGGCAGGGGAATACCCGCTGTCTTGCTGAAGGACATCTTCAAGCCTTTTTTTACGACCAAAACGGTGGGTCGGGGAACCGGCCTCGGTCTTTATTTATCCCATGAGATCATCCGACGGCACGGAGGCCAGATCCGTGTCGCCAGTGAGGAAGGCAGGGGAACGACAGTGACCGTCGAGTTGCCCTGCGAAAGGAGGGAGCCGTGAACGGTCTGATGGTGGTCGATGATGAAGAGGGGGTCCGGCGCTCCCTGAAAAAGGTCCTTGAGAAGGACGGTTACCGGATCGTTCTTGCCGAAAACGGCGAGGAGGCGCTGACTTTCATCCGGCAGAATGGTCAGGATATCGAAACAGTCATCTCCGATTACCGAATGCCCGGGATGGATGGCCTGGAGACACTCATCGAGATAGGCCGGTGCAACGCCGAGATCACAAGAATAATGCTAACCGGATATGCAACTATGGCCAGCGCCATCGAGGCGGTCAATGCCGGGATAGACGGTTTTCTAACGAAACCCTTCGAGAACAATGAGCTGCGCGCCAAAGTGCGGGAATATAACCTCAAGAAGCGGCTGAAGCAGTTTGTGTCGGAGCAGGTCCTCGTCGAGCTCCATAAGAGCGCGAATTCCATCCTCCCGAAGAGGATGCGGGTGTCGGTCCTCTTCATTGACATCCGCGGATTCTCAGGTCTTTCCGAGCGACTCAACCCCGCCGAACTCTCCGAACTCCTCAACCACAATTTCTTCTCACCCTTTGACAACATCATCTTCCAGCACAATGGGACACTGGACAAACACATCGGCGACAGCATCATGGGGATCTTCGGGGCGCCGATCACGGGCGGAGACGACGCTGTGCGGGCTGTTCTCGCTGCATTGGCAGTTCGTGAGGATATCGCCAGAGTCAACGGGAGCATCACGCAGCCGGACAGGAGGATCGCCGTCGGCATCGGGATCGCAACAGGCGAGGTGATGGCCGGGATCTTCGGTTCATCGCGAAAGAAGGAGTACACGGTATTGGGTGCTCCCGTCAATCTTGCCTCACGACTGGAGAACATCGCCCAGGCAGATCAGATTCTCGTCTGCGGTGAGACGGCCGGCTTCGTAGAAGGCATCGTGCGTCTGGAAAGGGTGGAGGCGCTCGTGATTCGCGGTTTTGCCAGGCCGCCGGAAGTTTACAGTGTCATGGGGAAAAAACAGGAAATACACCTTGACAATTCACGTCGCCTGGTTTAAGTAAAATTATTATCGTACGGTCTTTATGAGAGGTGACGCGGGGTGGAGCAGTCCGGTAGCTCGTTGGGCTCATAACCCAAAGGTCAGAGGTTCGAATCCTCTCCCCGCTACCAATAAATACGATGGGTTAAGCAGACAGCTTAACCCATCGTTTGTTTCTCTCTATTTTCTTTTCCGATTAAAAAAATGTTTTACCCCCTTTCACCATATCTTTGAGGAGTTGGGGCGGGGAAAACCGCGATCCGAATTTTTCTTCGAGCTTGCTCAATGCACCGACGACGGCTTTGATTCCCCGGGAGTGCATGTAAAAGAAAGGCCCGCCCAGGTTGGCTGGAAAACCGATCCCATAGATACCGCCGACATCACCGTCTCGCGGGCTCCTCAGGATATTTTCCTCCAGGCACAGCGCGGACTCATTGCAAAAGGCCAATACCAGCCTTTCGACAATCTCCTTCCGGGACATGTCGATCCGTTCGCGACCGGGCGCCGTAAAATCATACGCGCTCGGATCGGGACCGAGTTTCTTGCCGTTCCGGTATTCATAGAATCCCTTTTCGTTTTTACGACCGGAACGCCCGTCCCCTACGATTTTTTTGACTATATCGTGGGAATCCACCCGCCCTTCAAAGACCTCGGAAAGAATGACTCCGACCTTGTAGGACACATCCAGACCCACCTCGTCGCTGACGATAATGGGTCCTACCGGAAATCCGACGGATACGGCCGCATTATCGATATCTTCAATCCTCGCCCCTTCATTGAGCATCAGCATTCCCTCATTGATATAGCGGGAAATAACCCGGGATGTAAAAAAACCCACCCCGTCATTGACAATAATAGGCGTCTTTCCGCACGCTTTACAAATTTCCCATGCAGTCGCAGTCACTTCCGGCAAGGTATCCTTCGTATTGATGATTTCGATCAGCGGCATTCGATGCACCGGCGAGAAATAATGCATACCTATAAACTGCTGGGGCCGTTTGGACGCTTTTGCCAGACGGGTAATCGGAATGGCGGACGTATTTGAGGCAAAAATGGCATTTTTCGACATGACCGCTTCAACTTCCCGGATCACCTTATGTTTGAGATTCAGGTCTTCGAAAACCGCCTCGATAACGATATCGGCATTTTTAAAACCGGTATAGGTATCCGTAACACTGATCAGATCATAGCGCCGGCGGTATTCATATTCACCACGGGGGCGCTTCATCCAAATGCCTTCCAACACTTTGCCGGCAGCTTTCAACCCCTTGCCGACGGCATCCATGTTGACGTCCTTCATGCGGACGACATACCCCTTATCCGCCTTGGTGGCTGCGATGCCGGCGCCCATGAGTCCTGAACCCAGGACCCCAATCTTTTTAATGGGATGGGGTTTGACGTTTTTGGCCACTCCCCGATCCGCTTTGGCTGCGGTATCCATAAAGAAAATATGGATCAATGCCGCGGCTTCCTTGGTTAAAACCAATTTTCCAAAACGCCTTGCTTCTTCTTCATATCCGGCTTCCGGACCTTCAGAAAGGCCCTTATAAACGCATTCCAGTATCTCCAGCGGAGCCGGATAGAGGCCTTTGGCCTGCTTTTGAACCATGCCTTTTGCCTGTTCATACAACCCTGCAAGCATTTTCGGCGACGGCAACGGCGGCAATTTCCGCTTGATTTCCATTTTTCCCTGGGCCAATGCCAGTGCCCGTTGATAGGCGATTTCCTTTAACTTCTCAGGCGGAACCGCCTCATCGACGAGCCCCAACTTCTTGGCCTGTTCGGGCATGAAGTTCTTCCCCGTCAGGATTCCATCTATGGCCTGCTCCAGAGGAATGAGCCTCGGAAGTCGCTGGGTGCCCCCTCCGCCGGGCAGCAGGCCCAATTTGACTTCAGGCAGTCCCAGGACCGTTTTGGGTGATGTGGTTGCAATACGATAATGGCAGGCCATTGCCACTTCCAGACCGCCCCCGAGGCAGGGACCGTTAATTGCTGCAATGACCGGTTTGGAAAGCTCTTCATATTTTTTTAGAACCTTATGCATGGCCCGCGACATTTGATACCCGTCTTCTTCGGTTTTAACATGCTGGAGCATGCCGATGTCGGCGCCAGCCAAAAAATTGCCCGGTTTTCCCATCAGCACCACTGCCTTTATTTCCTTATCCCGGGCAATGACATCGGCCATCTCATTCAATTCCTGCGTCGCCTGATCGGTCAGCACGTTCATCGGGCGTCCCGGGAGATCATATGTTAAAATCGCCACGCCATGCTTGTCTTTTTCCAAGGTGAGTATTTTTTCGCTCATATCTCGAATCCCTCCTAATGCTTGACCTTAATTTGCGCGTTCCAGTATCATGGCGGCGCCCGTGCCGTTTGCAGCGCAAGCTGTAACCAGACCAAACGTTCCGTCCACCCGCGGCAGTTGATTTGCGCAAGTGGTTATCATTCGCGTGCCTGTCGCCCCAAAGGGATGGCCGATTGAGAGGGAACCGCCCATCATGTTGAATCGGTCCATATTCACTTTCCCAATGGGTTCACTGAGCCCCACATTTTTCTTCAGCCAGTCCTTACTGGTCCACGCCCTGAGATTACACAAGACCTGCCCGGCAAACGCCTCGTGCATTTCAACGAGATCAATATCCGAGAGTTTCAGTCCAGCTTGTTTGAGAGCTTTGGGCGTAGAAAAAGTAGGCCCGAAAAGCATGCCGATATCCAGATCAAGGCCTGAAAAACCAAAGGACTTGATATATGCTTTTGGTTTGTATCCCAGCGCTTTTGCCGTTTCCTCCGCCATCAGCAGAACAGCGGAGGCGCCGTCTGTAAGCGGGCTGGAATTGGCTGCCGTAATGGTGCCGTATTCTTTGTCGAATACGGGAGGAAGAGTGCCCATCTTCTCTCGATTCGGTTGGGGCCGGATTTGATTGTCGGCAATCGCCGCATGGTAATCCGGCGGGGCAACAACCGGGATGATTTCGGCTGGAATACGTCCGTCGGCGACGGCCTTTCCAGCCAGTTCATGGGTTCGAGTCGCATAGTCATCCTGTTCCTCACGCGTGATACCCCATTCTTTTACCATCAACTCGGTATGTTCTCCCATGGTTAAGCCGGTATACGCCTCGGCCAGGGCCAACGGCGGCGGAATCATATCTGCAAGTCTCACCTGTCCGATGGTTATCATCTGTTCTTCGGGTGTTTTTTTGGTTTGTGCTTCCAGAATGACGCGCCGGAAGGCCTCTGTAACGGTTATTGGAACGTCCGACATCGAATCGGCGCCGCCGGCAATACCGACATCCGCATTTCCGGTTGCGATACTCATGGCAACGTGTGCAGTGGTTAAAATGCTCGTCGCACAAGCCATCTGCATATGATATGCGTGGATCGTTTTGGGAAGACCTATGCCTAGTGCGGCAATACGGGCCAGATTCGACGTGCTCGGCTTGGGTATGCTGAGCCCCATGGCGATTTCGTCGATCTCGTTGGGATCGATATCGGTCCGGTTTACCAGTTCAGCCAGACATATTTTGGCCAGATCAACGGCCGTCATGTCCTTAAAGTCCGTAAACATTCGTTGAAATGGGGTTCGATACCCCTCAATAATGGCGACTCGTCGCATTTGCATAATTTCTCCCTCCTTTTAGTTATTATTGATTAGCGTTAAACCATTCATCAGCCGGGGTGGATAAAAAATTTATTGAATTGATAAGAACTTGCTTTTCTATGGTGAAGGATACGATGGGATGCCTTGTCTGTCAAGGAGATTTTATATCCCATTTTAATCGCTCCTTGGGTAACATTTAATTTGATGCAATTCGGATGTAAAATACCCCTTGACAAGCAAAAACAGCCTCCCTATACTTCCTTTCGTCGAAAGCAATGCCTTATCAAACAAAAGACGGTTGGTATGGAGACATAACGGATTTTCGCCAGGGGCTCGATGACCGGCAAGAGCGCTATGTCGTCGGCGCTTACTCGGATACGCAGGTTTTTATGGAGTCTCCGGTTTTTGTTCAACCCGATCCCCAGGAGAAGAAAAGAGGCAGAAAAAGAAAATACCCGAAGCTGATCGAGACGAATCCCTTGCCGGTCAAGGTCTCTGAACTGGGAAAATGTGTCGCTGAAGGAGACTGGGAGCATCTGGAGATCCGGAGAGATTGTCTGGATAAACCCCTGGTGATTGAGGCGGTATCCAGAAGGGTATTTCCCGCTCAAGGCTATCGGAAAGGAACCGCTCATGAGGAAGTCTGGCTGATCATCGAGAGAAG
>MICJ01000018.1:0-21015 GCA_001830835.1 Syntrophobacterales bacterium GWC2_56_13
TTTTAAGGCGTTACACTAACCTGACTTTTTACGAGGTCGTCAAAATTGGCGATTTATTTATTTTTTAATAAATTCTTGCAGTAGCAACGCATTGTACGATTGAATATAAATAGATACGCCTCCAATTATTTTATGAGATAACTGAAAGCTTATCTTGACATATACGATTAGTAGATTTATAATATGTACAATTCAAATTAAAGGAGGTTTCTTTATGGATAGGGAAAAGGATGGAAAGAAATTTATAGAATTAGCAGAAAAGAGAGTCAGAAGGGCACTAAAAGACATAAAGCTAATTGGAAATTTGTCAAATCGTAGTAATTATAGTTATACTGATGAAGACGCAAAGAAAATAAATCGAGCTCTGCAAAATGCCGTAAATGAGGTCAAAGCAAGATTCGAGAGAAAGGGCGAAGAAGAGGAAATTGAATTTAAATTGTAGTATCTGAATCAATGTCAGCGGTAAAGCAAAAAGGAGAAAACAATGAGTGGTGAACAACTTAAAGAACTCTGTATTTCTCTGATTCAAGCAGATACTGAAACTGACGTTATTGATCTTTTAAAAAAGGCGGGATACTGGGACAAGCGGGAAGCCTGGCGATTCTATGGAGATTACGAAAATAACTACAGCACTATCGGGACTCAAC
Organism: Syntrophobacterales bacterium GWC2_56_13; assembly: GCA_001830835.1. Taxonomy (GTDB): domain Bacteria; phylum Desulfobacterota; class Syntrophia; order Syntrophales; family UBA5619; genus JAKAFS01. Next base: position 648 of record MICJ01000018.1, read on the forward strand.
AGAGCCGCCCCGATGCAGCGTTGGTTGAAAAACTTGTGAACAGCGTAGATGCACGACTTATGAATGAATGTCTGATGCAAGGCATCCTGCCTGAAAGCCCAGCGGCACCCCAAAGCATCCGTGAAGCAGTTGCCCTATTCTTTGAATCAGCTAAAAAATCCGAGAGCAACCATACGGGACTTATAAGGGAATGGCCTGATTCTATGCGTACTGAAATTGCTCGAGGGATCACCTTATCTGCGACTGGTGCAACGGCAATAGATGGCAACCTCTGCTTCAGTATATCCGACTGTGGTGAAGGTCAGACTCCCGAAGCAATGCCTAACACATTCCTTTCCCTAACCAAGACGAATAAAATGCGGATACCTTTCGTCCAAGGTAAATTCAATATGGGCGGAACAGGTGTCCTAAGATTCTGTGGCAAGCACAATCTTCAACTGATTCTTAGCCGGCGCAATCCGGATATATTAAAGGGCAAATTCTCTCATCCTTCCGATACACAGTGGGGTTTTACTATCATCAGGAGAGAAGACCCGGAAGGTAATCGGCGGAGTTCTGTTTATACATACCTTGCATCCGTCAACGCCGAATGCGACCACGGAAGAGGTGGAGTTTTACGTTTTGACGCTAAAGCAATGCCAATCTTTCCAGATGGGAGGAACGCCTATTCGAGGACGTCTGCATGGGGGACCTTAATAAAAAGAAACGTAGCCTTAGCGGATATTGTTCTTGTCATGTCTAATGGCGGCGATTCACGTTTCCCCCAAATCCTCACCTTGGAGGGTACTTTACTATCCATAAATAAACTGCCCAATCTCCTACTATGTTCAACTGCTTTATCGGTAAAAAACTTATGACGCTCCCCTTTTTCCAATAAAACAAGGCCATTGTTCATATTATTGTGTACAATAGATACCTCTTCATTAGTAAAAGCCCCTGGCTTCCTTAATACACCTATACCTGCGCTGCCGGGATATACTTTTACCAGCCATGCAGACGGGTCTTTCGCGGGGAAAGATGCTTTTGTAACTTCCTTTACTAATCCCAAGAACTCGTCAACAGCCTTTTTAAAGTCATTGATTGGGATTTCCTCTCGATCAAGCTCAAGAGTGATCTCCGTAACGATATCTTTTGCATTAAGGGCCATATTGTCACCCCTCAGTTTTTTCGCTTACCGATGAGTCCCGGTACATTAGTCTTTTCCCTTCAATGCCGCATAGTGCCAAAACACTACGTTCTGCATCGTCAATTTTCCTGCCGTTGTATCGGAAATCAAATTCGGATAGGTATCTATGAAGATGTTGCTTGCCAACATGGTGATAAACTCCAATTATTCCGCGTTTTAAAATGCTAAAATAACCTTCAACCGTGTTGGTATGGACGTTACCCCTTACGTATTCTCTATTACCATGATTGATTACGTGATGGGAAGCAAATTCTTTTCCCAAACCCCGGTAAGACAAAAAATCGTCAGTCATGATCGTAGCCGTCTTTTCGGTGTGCTGGCGGATAATAGCTTTAAGGTTTGCTCCCGTTACCCGCTCTACGGGTGCAGACCGAACATCCCCATTCCTTTCTACCAAAGCAAACACCGGGATTTTATTTTCCGCACCGCGTCCGCGTTTACCATGCCCTTTCATTTTGTCCGATAACCGGATTGCTTCTCAGCGACGCCCATGCGACTTTGATGTTTTTCACGTAATAATTCAATATGGACCGTGGCGCCCAGGACTTCGGCAACCCGCCGCAACATGCTTAAAGAATGACCCTCATAGGACGGCGATTCCAGACGACTGATCTGCTGCTGGGTGGTACCCACACGCTGAGCAAGTTCCTTCTGAGACAATCCGGATTCCTTCCTCAATGCGGCCAGTTTCAGGGCGACGTCCCATGCCTCCCCTGCTTTTTTAAAACGAGCGGCAAAGTCTTTGTCTTTTAGTTGTTCTTCAAGATATTGATCAAAATTCGTTTTTCTTTTCATTATTTATGCCTTGTCAGCCAATCATTTTTTCTCTCCAGGGTGGTTTTGCGATCCCTGGCCGGTATCTCTCTCCCTTTATGGCGGATCCCATGAACAGCGATAATACGACGGCCTTTCATAAAAAAGTAAAGGACTCTTGTGTTCAACTTGCCGACGTGCCGTAATTCAAAGAGATCGTCGCCTATGGGTTTTGAAAGCGGCGGTCTGTGATATTGGCGGTTCTGCAGCTTTGCCAGTCCCGCCACGACAGCGGCAAAATCATCCGGGTCCGACTCCTTCAGGTTATCGAGAAAGTCGCGCACCGGGCATTGGCCTGAAGGTGTTTCGTAAAACTCTATAGTAAATTGCATCATCTGTCAACACTAATATTGGTGTAAAGAGTTATCATGATAATTCCATCCAGGCCTTGAGAACGGCCTTCACGCCGACTCGGGCCTGCATCCGCTTGAAGTAGGTATTCTTGATATGCTTCTCCAGAACGGCCCGAATCTCCGAAAGGGTCTTTTCCGGTATGACCCTTTGGCGCGGGGTGGCGGGGGTGCTGCGGATCAGGCCAATGATGTCCGCCGGTTCCGAAATGATACGCTCTCCGATGAGATCGTAGAGGTACCAGCCCGTCGTGCCGTTTTCTTCGCTCCAGGCTTCCGATCCATCCGGTTTCTTGCTCAGGGCGGGAAGCGCCCAGCAGAAAAAGACCGCTCTGGCTTCGGTTTGGGGGTGGGCCTTGCCGCTGAAGACCCGGCCGGGCAGGAGCGCCAGGCGTTCCGCGAGGTCGGGATAGTCCTTCAGGAGTTGCTGGTATTCGAGGTGCATACCCTCCAGAATGGATGTCGTTCCTTCGTAGGCGTGATTGAAATCCCTCAGGGCATCGTAATCGTCTTCCGGGGTCAGGAGCTTCTTGCCTTCGATGCCGAAGGTCTTGGATATCCGCAATGTCTTGTGGGTGACCCTGCTGTACAGGCTCAGCAGGATATTCAGTTCATCAGGCGGAAGGAAGTTCCAGTACGCCACAGCGCCCCGGATCATTTTCTGGTCAGGGTGGTCGGTCAGGATTTTCTCTTCGATCTCCGGATTCAGCCGCCGATCAACACGGCCTATGCGCTGCATGAGGCGGACGGGGTTCCAGTGAATATCGTAGTTGATCAGGCGCGTTGCATCCTGAAGATTCAAGCCTTCGGAAAGCACATCCGTGGCAATCAGGACACGGGATTCATCGAGACCTTCCTCTCTCAGATCGGCAGATGAGGAATCATTGTAATAGGGGGCGAACTGGCGGATGATCTCTCCCCGATCGCGCGACGTGGCGCTGTCCACTTCGTCAATACCCTCTATTCCCGCTTCCAGGAGTTGTCTTTTCAGATAGCGCGCCGTGGTCAGATACTCCGTAAAGATGATGACTTTGTTTTTCTTGAGAGTTGCATCGCTTTTACGCAGGCGCATCAGGGCGCGGAGCTTATCATCGTTGGAGGGCTTGAATTTATCGAGCTCTTTGAGAAATTCGGTGATCTGATCCATGTCGAGAAAAGTTTCGGCCAGGATCTCTTCCGCCCGGTATTCATCCCGGTTGAGTTCTTCCACGTCCTCCAGCATCTCCTCGGTAATGAGATCGTCGTCGCCCAGATCCTCTCGATCCCCTTCGAAAAATTCGTTCCTCTGTTCGCTTACATGACGGATCGGATCTTTATGAATGGCCTTCCAGCGGTCCAGGTAGGCGATTTCCGAGGAGGTTTTGCTGTTCTTCGTGGCAAAGGCCAGGAGCTTCACCAGCAGGGTGTCGCAGGATAGATTGAAAGCATAGACGGAACTCTCAAAGCGTTTGAGGAACAGCGTTCGGATCAGGCCAACCACCTCCTTTTGCCGCCCTGCCGTAAGGGGATCAATCGAGGCGTCGGGACCTTTGTAATAGGCCAGAGGGTAGTACATGGCCAGGGAAAAGAGCGGCTTTGCCCTCGAGAAGGCCTCTTCCAGCATGGACAAGAGCCTGCCGTAGGTCTTCTTGATGGAATAGTGAGCAACCTGGGGATCTCCCCGACGGGGGAAAAGAGCCGCATGGCTGCCCTGCTGGAGCTGGCTGGCCTTCACGTAGGCCCGGCTGCGCTGCACGACGAGGGCGCGGAATAGATTGTCGTTCAGCAGGACCCTCTCCGCTTCCACGGCGTTGGTATCCATTCCGACATTCTCTTCCACTCGCCCGAGAACGATCTGTTCCAAGTCTTTTTCCATCTTGCGGAAGTGGCCGGCGAGGGAGTGGATGCCCAGGGTAGATTTGAAAAAATCGGGTTTGCGACGGCTGAAGAGCTCAATCATGTGCTGAAGGTCAAGGAGGCGGTTGTTGACAGGCGTGGCCGTCAGCAGAAAAATGCTTTTGCCATCCGCGATATCGTACAGGCGGCGGTAACGGGTGATCCGGCCCGATTTTTCCCCCGCGACACCCGGATTGCGGAAATGGTGCGCCTCGTCGATGACGATGGCATCGGCCATCTCCTTGATGCGTTCGAGACGAACCGGGAAATCCCCTCCGCGGAGCAGATCCGTGTGGTTGTAAATGGCCAGGTTGCTGAAGTCCCCGCCGCCGATGTGGGGCAGGTAGCGCTGGAAGGCGCTCTCCCAGACAGGCTTGCGGGCCGCCTTGGGGACGAGGAGAACGACGCGCTTGCGCTCATGGAGGACGAGCCGCTCGATGACCATCATGCCGATGAAGGTCTTTCCCAGACCGACACCGTCGCAAAGGAACGCCGCCCCGTGCTGCCCGGCGATCTTCATCAGGGACTGATAACCTTCCCGTTGATACTGGTCGAGGACGGAATACATGCGGGATTTACTTCGCTCCCATTCTCCTGCCGTCATCTCATGGGCGCGGAAGAATTCCTGGAGGGCCTTGGCATAGACCTCGAAGGGGCTGTATTCCTTCGTATGGCGCTCGATGACCCGGAGGATTTCTTCGGTGATTTCGTGCGCCTCGCTCCAGTGCCGTTCGTACCACTCCTGGAGGATTTCCACCTCCCGTCGGATCTGGATGTTAAGTTCGACGTTGTCGGTCAAACCCGGATGAGTGAAATTGCTTGAACCAACAAGGGCCGCCGAACCGACGACGGCGTGCTTCGCATGGGTGATATAGGCCTTGGCGTGGAATTTTTCTTTGGTATAGATGCGGCATTCGATTTGCCGCTTCCGGAGGGCATCGACGATGGCGGGGACACCGGTCAGGAAATCGTTACGATCCTTCTCCCGCTCGATGCTGATATCCAGGATTGTTCCGGCCGATTTGACGCCGTCAAGGAGGGCCTGCCGGGTACGCCGCGAAACCTCATCTCCCATGAGGATCCGTAGTTTTTCCAGCTTCTGCCATTGGCCGTCCAGGGCCAGGAGGGCGCCGATCTCGAAGAAGCCTGTGGCGATATCGAACGAAACGGACAGGTCGGTCCATTGTTCCAGGTAGTTCCGGACCTTCCAATCCTTGTCGCTGTTATCAACGATAAACAGATCGCCGCCCTGATTCTTCATCATCCCCCTGCCCGTTCCGATCAAGAGAACTATCGTATGACGTTATGAATATAATATTCTCGCACCGCCGGCCCGGTCAAAGGCGGACGCAGTGCCTGGTTCATTCCGTCAGGGCCAGGGCGAACGAGACGGCTTCAGCCACTTCCGCCATCCTGGATCTGGACAGCATTGCGATCAGCGGGCCGATCTTGCCCTTGGATACGGTCTGCAGGTGATCACAGTTGACAACACATTCCCGGGGCAAGCCATCCGCCTTGGTCAAAAGAACTTCGCTGGGGATGTCGCGGATCGTGGTTGTGACCGGTGCAATGGCGACCTCTCCCAAGTACTCAATCACAGGGTCCCGGCTGAGAATCAGCACCGGTCGATTCTTGTCGGGGGGTTGAAACTTGTACCACCGAATCTCGCCCCTCCTCATTCATCACCCCATTTCTGTTCCTCTTCCCACACGTTGAACTCACCCTCGGAAACAGGTTTTTTAAGATATCCATGGCGATGCTTTTCCTCCAGTTTCTCCATTCTGATGCGGGCTATCGCCCGCTGGAGTGCGGCTCGGGTAAATGCCGATCGTGTCGTGCGCAATTCCTTGGCCACGCTATCCACGGCGTCAATCAGGTCTTCATCCAGCGTCATTTGCACGGTTCTCATCTCTATCACCATTGTTGTTATGTTGATTTTAATAGCTATGATACCCAACTCTCAGCGGATGTCAACCCTTTATCACCACCCCGGCCGGAGCCAAAACAGCACAGCAGGGATGGGTGGCCGGCCTTCCGGAATCGATCCGCAAAGGCCTTGTCCTTCAGTTGATCTTCCAGGTACCGCTCGAAATTCGTTTTTCTTTTCATTGCGATTGCAGTTTTTCCATCTTCAGCCCCGGGATCTTCTCGAAATCCCGGATGTTGACCGTGGCGACGGTGTAATCCAGGGAAATGGCGGTGGCGGCAATGATGAGATCGTGGGCGCCCACGGACCACCTCTTTTGGGCGATGGCGGCCCAGATGCGGGCGTAGATCCGGCCGACCGTCAGATCGAAGGGAAAAACCGGAAATGATTCGATCACCTTCTCCACAAAGGCCTGCCGCCTGAGTTTCCTTTCTTCCGTGTCGGCCCGCTCGACGCCGTGCAGAAGTTCTGCCGCCGTGACGACGCTGATGCCGAAAGGCTCTTCCTCCCGCCCGGCAATGAGGGCGTCGAGGGATTCATGGCCGCGTTCGATGGCGATGATCGCCGAGGTATCGAAGATTATGCCCATGGAATACCCTCGCTGACGGGCGGCTGAACCGCGATGGCCTGCGCAACATCTCTTGCAAAGGCGTCTCCGTCATCTTCGAGACGGGGAAGGTTGCGCACGATCTCCTTGAGGTCGGACAGCTTTCGCTCCTTCATGGAGCCCGCCGCCGGCCCGATGGTCGCCGCCGGCTTTCCTCCCTTCAGGATCGTGTACCGTTCCCCTCGGTAACGGATGTTGTTGAGCAGTTCCGAGAAGTTCCGGACCGCGTCGGTGACGGTGATGGTCTGGGTCATGGTTTCCTCCTGTAAAATATGATTATTGGATTTTATGATAATCAGGGAGGGAATGCAAGTTTACTTTACAGCCGTCCGGGACGCCAGTTTCCTTTCCAGGCGCTCCCGGCGGCGAGAGAGATCGGCACGGTCATCCGGCGACAGGCGGCCGGCACAGGCGCAGGCGCGCATCGTCAGCGCCAGGGCCTGCGCGATATCTCGCCGCCGGTGCTCGCACCACTTGGCCAGCTCGACGAGAGCGAAGAGGTCCTCACCGTCCCGCCGCACCATCTCCTCCCAGATCGCCACCGCCGCCGGCCACTGGTCCGACCGTTTGTAGACAAGAGACAGCTCCCGGCCGGCCTCCCGAGCCGTTTCGGGGCAGGAACCGCCGATCAGGGGGACAAGGCGCCGGACGGCATCGTAGGGACACGCCCGGGCCAGAAAAAGCCTCGCCGCGGCGAGGCGGTCGCCAGGTTGACACCGTGCATTCTCCCCGTCGGGATCGAGCAGCTCGGCCAGCCGGGCGGCCAGGGCCGCGAGCGACAGGATGTCCAGGCGGTTGTGTTCGAAGACGTCGGCCATCAGGCGGCCGTCCCGGAGCCTAAGCCAGTCGAAGTAGCGCTGGGGTATCTCGCTGCCGGGGATGTCCCCCTCCCGCTCAAAACCCAGGACAGCCGCCTCCAGGGCGCCTAGGCGGCGGTCGCCGAGGCGATGGCTCAGCAGGCGCCGGGCGGGATGGAGGAGATCGAGATGGGGAAGATCGATGAGGGGATCCGGCAGGCGGTTCATAATGAAACGCGCGGCGAGAAGATTGGCGTCGAAGGCCTTGCCGTTGAAACTGACGAGAAACTGTCTCCCCCGGAGCAGCCCCTGCAGGCCGAGAAGCGCCGCCTTCTCCTCGGCGTAATCCCGGGCGAAGAGCTGCCGCGTGACGAAGCCGCCCCCTTCGAACCAGCCGAGACCGATGAGAAAGGCCACCGTCCCCGTGCCACCGGCCAGCCCCGTCGTTTCCGTATCGAGGAAGAGGGCCTGGCGGTAATCCAATCCCCGCAGGACCGGGTCGTTCGCCAGGATGGCCAGCCGCCCCATGTCGAGAGGCGTGAGATCCCGGATGCACCGCTCCCCGTGCCGGGAAGAGCCCCCGGCCACGCGGTACGCGCAGAAGAAGGCCCCCGCCTCGTTGGTCGTCTCCTCGCCCGGGATCAGATCACCCAGCGGGACGCCTCGGCCCCGCGCGGAAGGCGGCGCCTCCACTTTCCGCCCCTCCGGCCGCCGGGAGAGAACGGCGTCGATGCGCTCCCGCAAGGCACGGATCTCCTCCGCCCGCGACCCGTCGCCAGTACGGGTCGCGCCGCCGTCAATGCTCTTTTCGCCGGTCAGGCGCTTTAAACGGGAAATGACGCTCATATGCTTATGATACCCTGATCCCGGACAAGTTCAGCCACCTTCAATGGATCATAAAAATAGGGGATTTGTCTCCCTATTCCTGAAGCAGACTCAGGATCGCCAGGGCCGCCTCCTTCGCCCGGGGTCCGACCTCAAGCGTCGGGCCGACGCACGACGGGCAGCCGCACTGGCAGGGGCAGCCGCGGATGAGCTGCCGGGCTGAGTTCAGCAGGACGTCATGGCGCTCGAAGAGAAGATCGGAAAAGCCGATCCCTCCCGGGTAGGCGTCGAACAAGAAGATCGTCGGGTCGAAGGCATCCGTCGCCGGGGTTGACTCCCCCTTCCCGGAGGGCGAGGTCGTGATGGTCCGCCAGTTTCTGTCCTTCCGGACGAACCATTCGCCGCTCTTGTCCCCGATGGCGCGGTCGATGTCGTGGAGGTCCGCCATGAGGATCATGGCGGCCAGGTGGTGGAGGCTGTAGGCCAGTCCTGCCAGTCCGTCGATGATCTCCGCCTGGTTATAGGAAAGCCCGGCGAGGCGGTCCCGGGGGATCGTGAACCAGTAGCTCGTCGTGTGCATGTCCTTTTCCGGCAGGTTCACGTCGCCGTAGCCCAGGTTTTCGGAGGTGTAGAATTTGATCTTCTTGAAGCCCACGACCTTGCTCACCACCTGGACCTCGCCGTGCTCGACGATGATCTCCCGCCCCGGCCTCTTCGCGAAGGCGTCGATGACCCGGACGTTGGTGAAGGTCATGGCGTCGGTGAAGTAATCCACCTCGACCTTTCGGACGTAGGCGGTCTTCCGCTCCAGGTCGAGCTTGTTGACATGGTACTGCTGGGACTCGACCATATAGATCGCGTCGTCGTGGACGGCGGTGAAGGCGCTGTCCCAGTCCACCTCGGCGATGACCCGGTGGTTCCCGGCGTCCGTCGTATCCACGATAACCACATTCTCCGGATTGACGCTCCGGAGGCTCACCTCGTCGGCGGGATAGCTCTCGGCCGACCAGTGCCAGCGGGCGCCGGCGCGGTGGAGAACCCCCTTCCCCTCAAGGTAATCGAGCAGCTCCTCCAGGTTTTCCCCGCCGAAGCGCTCCCCCTTCTCGAAGGGGAGCTCGAAGGCGGCGCTCTTGATGTGGTGCAGGAGGATCAGCAGGTTGTCCGGATTGACCCGGCAGAACTCGGGGGAGCGGGAAAAAAAGTAATCGGGGTTCTCCACGATGAACTGGTCCAGGGGGGAGCTGCGGGCGATGAGGAGGGCCAGGCTCTGGCCCGTGCGCCGCCCCGCCCGCCCGGCCTGCTGCCAGGTGCTGGCGATGGAGCCGGGATAGCCGCAGAGGATCGCCGCCTCCAGGTCGCCGATGTCGATCCCCAGCTCCAGGGCGTTCGTCGTCACGACCCCCATCACCTCGCGGCGGCGCAGGCCTGCCTCGATCTGCCGGCGGAGGTTGGGGAGGTATCCCCCGCGGTAGCCCGTGACGAATTGGGTGTCCACGGACTTCCCCTTTGCGAACCTGTCCTTCAGGTACTTCGTCAGGACCTCGACGTTCAGGCGGCTGGTGGCGAAAACGATCGTCTGGACGTCGTTCTCGATGAGTTCCGCGGCCATCTTCCGAACCGGCGTCAGGGCGGACTGGCGGATGCCGAGCTCCCGGTTGACGATGGGCGGGTTGTAGAGGATGAAGGTCTTGGCCGCCGTCGGCGCCCCGCTCTCGGCGATGAGCGTCACGGGACGCTCCAGGAGCCGCTCCGCGTGCTCCTGAGGGTTCGCCACCGTGGCGGAACAGCAGACGAAGACCGGGTCCCGGCCGTAGAAGCGGCAGATCCGGACGAGACGGCGCAGGACGTTCGTCACGTGGGAGCCGAAGACCCCCCGGTAGACGTGGAGTTCGTCGATGACCACATATTGGAGGTTCGCGAAGAGCTTCTGCCACTTCGTATGGTGGGGGAGGATCCCGGCGTGGAGCATGTCGGGGTTCGTGACAACGACGTGGCCCTGCCGGCGGATCGCCTGCCGGGCGTCGTCGGGGGTGTCCCCGTCGTAGGTGTATGTCTTGATATCGGCCTTGAGCTCGCCGATCAGGCCGTGGACCTCGTGCATCTGGTCCTGGGCGAGGGCCTTCGTCGGGAAGAGGTAGAGGGCGCGGGTTTCCGGCTCTTCGAGGATCTTCTGCAGAACCGGCAGGTTGTAGCAGAGGGTCTTGCCGCTCGCCGTCGGGGTGACGAGGACGACGCTTAGACCCTTGCGGACCAGATCCACAGCCTTTGCCTGGTGGCTGTAAAGCTGACTGATCCCCCGCGCCGCCAGGACATTCTTTAATGAGGGATGGACCCACGCCGGATACCCGGAAAAGTCGCCCGGCCGGGTGGGGATCCGCCGGATCGCCCGGACGTTCTCCATGAACCGCCGGTCGCCTTCGGCCCTCATCAGCCACTCCTGCAAGGTCAGTTTCGCCATGGCGGCAAATTACCCTTTTTCGGGGCGATTGACAATTCTTTTGTGTAGCCCGGCGGGGCGGAAGCAGACCATGATGACACACCTGCCGCCAGAGAGGGCGTTTTTCAGTTACTCTACGTATCGATCATATTACATGCAGAATTATATAATAAACATATTTCTGTATAATATCTCTTGACACAAAAATTATTTGTGTTAGTTCATCCAATAAATCACAAATATCTGTTTTATAGGTGTCGAGATGATCCGGGAATTCAGCATCAAGAATTTTTATTCCTTCAAAGAGGAAAACAAGGTCAGCTTCCTGGTCCACAAAAAGGCGCCCTGCACGGACGCCTACGTGGACGCTCAAAATGGGGAACGCATCACAAAAATCCTGGCAAGCTTTGGGCCCAACGCCTCCGGGAAGACGAACCTCATCAAGGCCTTACCTTTTCTCCGCTGGTTCATGAACCATTCCTTCAATCTGAAGCCGGATGAAAAGATCCCCGTCCAGACATTCCGCTTCGAAAAGGGAGCGACGGAACCCGCGGAATTTTCCGTCGATTTTGAATGCGGAGAGAAGATCTACCGGTATGGGCTCCGCCTGACCATCGAGCATGTCCTCGACGAGACCCTGCTGATCCGGGAAGGCAAGGGGTTCAAATATCGGTTCAAACGTCGCTGGAACGAGGCCGCGGGGAAGCACGACTTTTCGACGAAGAACTTCGGCCGGACGAAGGGATTCGGCGAATCCGTCCGGATGCGCAAGAACGCCTCGGTCCTCTCCATCGCCCTGCAGCACGACCATGAGGAGAGCCGGCAGATCATCGAAGCCTGGTCGCGTCTGAATACCAATGTCCAGGAATACGGGCGGGAAGGCCGAATGATCGCGGACGAGATCATGGTCCGGCTCTTGGATTCGGCGGCGTATTTTCACGACCATCCGGAATACAAGAAACAGGCGCAGGAGTTATTGACCCGCTTCGACCTGGGCCTCGCCGGCGTTGAGATCGAGGAACGGGAGATCGGCGTCGACAAGGAAGGCAAACCGGACAAGATCATCCTGCCCTTCGGGGTCCACGTGGGAAAGGACGAGAGCGTCCACAAACTGCCTTTCTTCTACGAATCGAGCGGCACGCAGAATCTCTTTGTCCTCCTGAAAGAAATTCTTCCCGTTCTTGAGGAAGGGGGCATCGCCGTTCTCGATGAATTCGAGGTCGATCTGCACCCCCACATGATCCCTCCCCTGGTGGATCTGTTCGTCTCCCGGAAGACGAATCCGTTAAACGCCCAGCTCCTGTTCAGTTGCCATTCCATCGACATCATGAAGCAGCTCGACAAATACCAGATCCTCCTCGTCGAAAAGGACGAATACGGTTACAGCAGGGTGGTCCGCCTGGACGAATTCAAGGGGGTCCGCAGCGACGACAACCTCTACGCGAAATACGACGCCGGCGCATTCGGCGCCGTGCCGAACCTCTGAGGCGTGGAGACGGCCCGAATGGGCCGAGATGTAATCCGGGGAAATGCCGGGGCGGCAATCAGGTCATTAGGTGTTGCGGAGATCATGGCTTTCTCACCGCTCGGATGACCAGCCGGACGATAAGCGCCGCCGTCAGGATCCAGATCAAGACGATCACTGCGGCCGCGACCTTCCCCGCCCGGGTCGCCTGCTCCGCGTTTGCCTCCGATTTCTGACGGCACTCCGCGAGGATGTCCGCCGGGATCAGGCGGATGACCAGCATGATCCCCAGCGGGACGAGGATGAGGTCGTCCAGATATCCCAGAACGGGGATAAAATCCGGGATGAGGTCGATCGGGGAGAGGGCGTAGCCGACGACTACGATGGCCAGAAACTTTGCGTACCAGGGGACGCGGGGGTGGCGGCAGGCGAGGTAGATCGCGTAGGTTTCCCTCTTCAGGGCTTTCACTCGCTGCTTCCAGGACAGGAACGATCTCATGCTGCTCTCGTTAAAAACCTCCTAAAGCGTAAATTTCCCCGCTTCCTCCCCTGCCGTCACATCAAGGTCCAAATTTTATGTAGAATTGCAGAGCGCCCGGCTATTGTCAAGCGGGATGAGAAAACGGTTCATTATCCGTTTTAAAAAAAACTGGGCGTGATCCATATCCAGCATAGTGTTCTGAAAAAGGAATTTGGGGGAATGGCCGGATCGCCGGAAAACTTTTTATTTGACAAATAAAGGCTGTAAGGTTTAGTAGATCCAGGATAAAGGCGGGAGGCGCGGTTATTTGCATCTTTCACGCATTTTGAAGATTGCAGAGAGGTTTTCATTAAACAGCCAAGGGGGTCAGGGAATGTCAGCCACGGTGATATTTACAGATAGGGACGGCATGGTTGTCCTGCATTGTCCCATCTGCGAAAAGAGCCGGCGGGAGCCGGCGGCCAAGTTTCCCAGCAATGTGCCGTTCAAGGTGGACTGTGTTTCCTGCGGCGCCAGTTATGAAATCCAGATCGAAGTCCGGAAATTTTTCCGGAAAGAGCTCGCCTTCGAAGGGCTGATGACGCGCCTGGATCCCTCAGGTTTGTCCGAGAAGGTGGCCATTGTCAATCTCTCCTACGGCGGCTGCGGTTTTCAAGCCTCCGAGAAACATGGGCTCGAAAAGGGACACTTCATCAGGATCAGCTTCACCCTCGATGATGCTATGAAGACCATGATCCGGAAGGAAGCCACCGTCCGTTTCATCAAAGACCGTTACATCGGCTGTGAATTTGCACCCACAGCCGGCGGCATGGAGCCGGACATCGGCTTCTACCTCTGGAAGCTCTGAAAGATCCCCCTGCTCAGTTGTGTTCACGTGTCTTGCGGAAGGCGATGTCGGGCCACTCCTCCATGACAAAACCGAGGCGCCATTCGCTCGCGGCCAGATAGGTTAGGTGTCCGTCGGTGTCCCGGGCCATGTTCGCCTGGCATTTCTTTTCGAATTCCCCGAGTCTTTTCTTGTCATCGCATACGATCCAGCGGGCCGCGGCGTAGTCGATCGGTTCGTAGAAGGCGTCCACGCCGTATTCGTTCTTCAGGCGGGCCACCGTCACGTCGAACTGGAGGAGGCCGACCGCCCCCAAAATATAGTCGTTGCCCGCGAGCGGCCGGAAGACTTGGACCGCCCCCTCTTGCGAAAGTTGGGCAAGCCCCTTCTGGATCTGTTTGATTTTGAGTGAATTTTTGATCCGGACCCGCCGGAAATGCTCTGGGGCGAAGTTGGGGATCCCGGTGAACTGCAGAGGTTCTCCCTCGGTGAAGGCGTCGCCGATCTGGATCGTCCCGTGGTTGTGGATCCCGATGATGTCGCCGGGGTACGCCTCCTCGACGTTCGTGCGGTCCTGGGCCATGAAGATCGTCGCGCTGGAAAGGACGATCTCCCGGCCGATCCGGTGGTGCATGACCTTCATCCCCCGGGTGAACTTCCCCGAGCAGATCCGGAAAAAGGCAATCCGGTCGCGGTGGGCGAGGTCCATGTTTGCCTGGATCTTGAAAACGAAGCCGGAGAAGGCCTCCTCCAGGGGGGAGACCATCCGGGTGACGGTCGGCCGCGGACCGGGGGCGGGGGCCATCTCCACGAAGGCGTCCAGGAGCTCCCGGATGCCGAAGTTGTTGATCGCGCTTCCGAAGAAGACCGGGGTCTGGTTGCCCTTGAGGTACTCCTCGTGGGAGAAGGGGCTGGCCGCCCCCTCGAGGAGGGCGATCTCCTCCCTAAGCTGAGCCGCCTGGCTTCCCAGGAGCTCGTCCAATTGAGGATCATTGAGATCGGTGATTATGATTCCCTTCTCCTTCCGGCTGTCCTGCCCCGGAGTGAAGAGGTGGAGCGATTTCCGATAGAGGTTGTAGACCCCCTTGAACTCCTTCCCCGCGCCGATCGGCCAGGAGAGAGGAACGCACTCGATCTGGAGCTTCTCCTCGATGTTGGAGAGGATCTCCATCGGCGCCATCCCGTCCCGGTCCATCTTGTTGATGAAGGTCATGATCGGGGTGTTGCGCATCCGGCAGACCTCCATGAGCTTTTCCGTCTGGGGTTCGACCCCCTTGCCGCTGTCGATGACCATCAGCGCGCTGTCCACGGCGGTGAGGACTCGGTAGGTGTCTTCGGAGAAGTCCTGGTGACCGGGGGTGTCCAGGAGGTTGATCTCGAACGCCCCGTAGTGGAACTTCATGACCGACGTCGTGACGGAGATCCCCCGCTCCTTTTCGATCGCCATCCAGTCGCTCATCGCGTGCCTGCCGGTCTTCCTGGCCTTGACGGCGCCGGCGAGCTGGATCGCCCCCCCGAAGAGGAGGAGCTTCTCGGTGAGCGTCGTCTTCCCCGCGTCCGGATGGCTGATGATGCCGAAGGTCCGGCGCTGTTCGATCTCCTGCTGCTGCCGGCGGTCCACCTTGAAGACCATGGGTGCGACCGGCGAGGGAGCCACGGACCTGACTGATTGAAGATTCATAAAATACCCCATTAAAAAAATCCCCGACAGCCTTCGGGCTCCGGGGACAGAAACCTGCTAAAACTGCGGCTTCCTTATGCCATAGGGAGGCGTTTGTCAAGAAAAATCGTTTCCCCTATTGGTTACTTGAAGACAGAGCATCCCGGTTTATTTCAGCCGCACCGGGTGCATGGGCGTCCGCCGATGCAGCTTCACAGCTGCTGGACCTGGGCCATGGCGATGGCCTTTAGTTTTTCGGCGCTTTCGGGCAGTTGGGTATTTTCTACCTTTTCCATGAACGGACTTGCATCGACATAACGGACGCAACTGTTTTTCAATTCGGGGCGAAACCAGAGAAAGATTTTGTAAATCTGCTCTTCAGTGATCCCCGGAAAGGATTTTTCCAGATCGGTCTTTCCATGGATGCCCTGGGCCAGGGTTAGATTGTAGCAGGCCTCATGGAACAGGTTGATCATGTGGGTGCATCCGGTTGGGGTTCCGTTGTTAAGCTCCCGGGTAAGGCCCGGGGCAACCTTTTTTCCCAGCAGAGGTTCAAGGCAGTTTTTCGCCTCGCGACACTCGGAATCCGGAACCGAAAGCATCTCGCAAGAAATTTCCTTGATTTTCAGAGACGGCTGATTGACCAGAAGATTAATGCGCATGTGGTGGACTCCGTCTGCCATCTCAGCGATGGCCCGGAACTGCCTGCCGGATGAAAGCAGAAAAACATCCACGCTTTTTTTTCGGGTGCAGAGCAATTTTTCCTGGTTGGAATCGATTTTTTCCATTGTTGACATTCCTTTCCTGTAATTTTTCCTTTTTGTCCCGTTGAGCCCATGCTGCCGGCTTCCATAACTTAGAAACCGGAAATGTGCAAGTATCTAAATTTCGGAACGGCGCTCTCCGCCCAGCGCATGGATCCCTTCCGCGAAGGGCGGCCGGATCACGCCCGCCTCGGTGATGATGGCCGCGATGAGAGCGTGCGGCGTCACGTCGAAGGCGGGATTCCAGACGGGGATCCCCTCCGGGGCAATCCGGACAGAGCCGATATGGGTCACCTCCTCCGGGTTCCTCTCCTCGATGGCAATCCCCCCGCCATCGGGAAGCGCCGGGTCGATTGTGGAGAGGGGGGCGGCAATGTAGAACGGGATCCCGTGCGCCTTCGCGAGGACGGCCAGGGTGTAGGTCCCGATCTTGTTCGCCGCGTCGCCGTTGGCGGCGATCCGGTCCGCTCCGACGATGACCAGCTCGATTTTTCCCTGCTGCATGAGGAAACCCGCCATGCTGTCTGCAATCAGCGTACAGGGGATCCTCTCCCGCCTGAGCTCCCAGGCGGTCAGTCTCGCCCCCTGGAGGACGGGCCGGGTTTCGTCCACATAGACATGAAGATTCTTGCCCTCTCCGCGGGCCGCACGGATGACCCCAAGGGCCGTCCCGTAACCGGCGGTGGCGAGCGCCCCGGCGTTGCAGTGGGTGAGGATCCGGGCGCCGTCAGGGATCAGTCCCCTGCCGTTTTCGCCGATCCGGCGGTTTACGGCGATGTCCTCCTCGGCGATCCGGATTGCCTCGGCGACGAGGGCCTTCTTCACGGCGGCGATCCGCTGTTGCCCCCGAGCATCCTCTCCCCCGGGGGCTTCGAGGCATTCCTCGCAGCGCTGTTTCATCCGCTCGATCGCCCAGAAGAGGTTCCTGGCCGTCGGGCGGGTGGCCGCGAATTGCGCGCAGATTTCATGAAAGGCGTCACTGAGGGCCGCAAGGGTGGAGGATTCGATATGGAGGGCGCCGAGGGCGATCCCCATCGCCGCGGCGACGCCGATGGCCGGGGCGCCGCGGATGGTCAGGTCGTTGATCGCGGCGATGACCTGACGGTAGTCGGTGCAAGTGATGTATCGCTCGGCAAGCGGCAGAGCCCGCTGGTCGATCATCACCACGGAATCGTCTTTCCAGAAAATAGTGCGGATTGCTTTTTCCACTACTTGTCGCCCGCCAGCATCTTCTTCAGGAGGTCGTTGATCAGTTGGGGGTTCGCCTTCCCCCGGGTCGCCTTCATCACCTGGCCGACGAAGAAGCCAAAGACCTTCTCTTTTCCGCCGCGGTACTGGGCCAACTGTTCAGAGTTCTTCCCGATGACCTCCGCGATCGTCTTCGTCAGGGCGCCCTCGTCCGTGATCTGGACGAGTCCCTTCTCCTTGATGATCGCCTCCGGGGTCTTGCCGGTCCGGTACATCTCCTCGCTGACCTCCTTGGCCATCTTCCCGCTGATCGTCCCCTCCCGGATGAGGCGAATCATCTCCGCAAGCGAGGCCGGTGCGATGGGGCATTCCCGGATGTCCCGTTTATCCTCGTTGAGGAATCTCAGGACGTCTCCCATGACCCAGTTGCTGGCGATCTTCGGCTGGCCGGAGAGACGGACGACCTCCTCGTAGTAGTCGGCGAGCGCCCGACTTGCGGTGAGGACGCCCGCATCGTAGACGGGGATTTGGTATGCACGGACGAACCGCTCCCGCTTCTCCAGGGGGAGCTCCGGCAGGGTCTTTTGGACCGCATCGATCCAGGCGGCAACGATCACCACCGGGACGAGGTCGGGATCGGGGAAGTAGCGGTAGTCGTGCGCATCCTCCTTGCTCCGCATCGAGTGGGTCACGCCCGCCGTGTCGTCCCAGAGGCGGGTCTCCTGGATAACCTGGCCGCCCCCCTCGAGGACGTACTGCTGGCGTTTGATCTCGTATTCGAGGGCGCGCTGGACGTTCCGGAATGAGTTCATGTTCTTGAGCTCCGTCCGCGTCCCGAAGGCCTCGGTCCCCGCAGGACGCAGCGAGATGTTCGCATCGCAGCGGAAGCTCCCCTCCTCCATGTTCCCGTCGCAGATCTCGAGATAGACGAGGATCTCGTGAAGGCGCCTTAGATAGGCCGTCGCCTCTTCAGCGCTCCGGATGTCCGGCTCGCTCACTATCTCGATGAGCGGTACGCCCGTCCGGTTCAGGTCGACATAACTCGCGGGGTTGATCTCGTCGTGGAGCAGCTTTCCCGCATCCTCCTCCATGTGGATCCGTGTGATCCCTATCCTTTTTTTCCAACCGTTCAGCTCCACCTCGATCCAGCCGTGCTCGGCAGGCGGGGAGGCGTACTGGGAGATCTGATACCCCTTGGGGAGATCGGGGTAGAAGTAGTTCTTCCGGGCGAAGTTGCACTCCCGGTTGATCCGGCAGTTCGTCGCCAGGGCCATCTTCATCATGAATTCGACGACCTTTTTATTGAGGACGGGGAGCACTCCCGGCATCCCGAGGCAGACTGGACAGGTGTGGGTGTTGGGCGCCGCCCCGAATTTCGTGGAGCAGCCGCAGAAGATTTTTGCATCCGTGAGGAGCTGGGCATGGACCTCCAGCCCAATAACCGGTTCGTATTCCATTACAGCCTGGGTCTCCTTCTCTCTATTTTTGCATGGGTCTCGAAGGCCGAAGCGAACTGGATCAGACGCCCCTCCTGGAAATGGCCCGCCAGGAACTGGACCCCGATCGGGAGCCCGCTTTCAGTGTAGCCGCAGGGTACGGAGATCCCCGGTATCCCAGCCAGGTTGGCCGAGATCGTGAAGATGTCGGACAGGTACATCTGCAGGGGATCGTCGGTCTTCTCTCCGATCCTGAAGGCCGCCGTGGGCGAGGTCGGGGTGAGGATGACGTCGCAGGTCATAAACGCCTCGTCGAAGTCCCGCTTGATCAGCCCCCTGACCTGGGAGGCCTTCCGGTAGTAGGCATCGTAGTATCCCGACGAGAGGGCGTAGGTGCCGATCATGATCCTTCTTTTAACCTCGGCGCCGAAGCCCGCGGAGCGGGTCTTCTTGTACATCTCCAGCAGATCGCGGTTGCCTTCCGACCGGAAACCGTACTTGACGCCGTCGTAGCGAGCCAGGTTCGAGCTCGCCTCCGCCGGGGCAACGACGTAGTAGACGGCCACGCAGTAATCCGTATGGGGCAGAGAAACTTCCATACACTTCGCCCCCGCCCCCTCGACGGCCCGGATGGCCTGGCGGACCGCCGCTTCGACCTCGGGGTCGATCCCGGCGACGAAGTACTCCTTCGGGATCCCCACTCTCCAACCCTCGATCCCCCGGCCAAGGAACCGGCGGTAATCGGGGACCGCCTCCGGGACCGAGGTCGACTCCCTGGGGTCGTAGCCGGCGATCACATTCATCAGGATGGCGCAGTCCTCCACATCCTTCGTGAAGGGGCCGATCTGGTCCAGCGACGAGGCAAAAGCGATCAGCCCGAAGCGGGAGACCCGCCCGTAGGTCGGTTTCATCCCGACGACGCCGCAGAGGGCCGCCGGCTGGCGGATGGAGCCGCCGGTGTCGGAGCCGAAAGCGGCGATGCACTCTCCGGCGGCCACCGCTGCCGCGGAACCGCCGCTCGACCCGCCGGGGATCCTCTCGAGATCCCAGGGGTTGCGGGTCACGCCGAAGAAAGAGGTCTCCGTCGAGGACCCCATGGCAAACTCGTCCATGTTCGTCTTTCCGGTGCAGACCGCCCCGGCCGCCCGGAGCTTCGAAACGACAGTCGCGTCATAGGGGGGAATGAAGTTGTTGAGGATCCGGGAGCCGCAGGTCGTCCGGACCCCCTTCGTGCAGAAAATGTCCTTAAGAGCGACGGGAATCCCCGTCAGTGCCCCCATTTCGCCCTTTCTGATCGCCAGATCGGCGCGCTCCGCCTCAGCGAGGGCGGTCTCCCGCATCAGGGTGATATAAGCGCGGACATCCTTCTCCACCGCGTCGATCCGCCCAAAGACGGAGGCGGTGATCTCGGCGGATGTGGTCTCTCCCTCCCGCAGCTTATCTTGCAGTTCGTGAATGCTTAACTCATATAATTCCATATCTTTTCTCTTTATTCGATCACCTTCGGAACCTGGAAGCAGCTCCCCCGCGCCTCCGGGGCATTGGCCAGGGAGGCCTCCGCGGGGAGGGATGCCAGGACCTTGTCTTCGCGGAAGGCGTTTTCCCTGGCGATGGCATGGGTCACCGGCTCGACGCCGGTCGTGTCCACCTCGTTGAGCTTGTCCATGTACAGAAGGATGTCGTTCAACTGCGAGGTAAACTTCTCCGTTTCTCCTTCGCTGAACGAAAGCC
>MICJ01000018.1:21065-27942 GCA_001830835.1 Syntrophobacterales bacterium GWC2_56_13
TCCAATGAATCACCCCAATTCAAGGCTTTTACAACTTATTACACAGGCGTCATCGCTTTTTCACAGGACCGGCCAGTAGGGTTCGAACTGTTCCCGCACCCGTCCGATCTGGCGGTCCGCCTTCTCGTCCGGCCTGGCGGCTATCCGGAGCAGCGTCTCCTCCGTCACCCGGGTTTCCCCCAGAAGCTCGAGGAGGACCGCCCGGACGGATTTGGTCAGTCCCTGGATTTGGTATCCCCCTTCGAGGACCAGAACCATTTGGCCGCCGCAACATTCATCGGCCAGATCCAGGAGGATCCGGGTCATGCAGGCAAAACCTTCCGGCGTCACCTCCATCGCCCCCAGGGGGTCGCCGACATAGGGATCGAATCCCGCCGATACCAGGATGATCTCCGGCTTAAATGCCAGGACGATCGGCGACAGGATGTCGCGGAACACGCGGACGTAGAAGGCATCGTCCGCACCGGGGCTCAAGGGAACATTGAGCGTGTAGCCGATCCCCTCGCCCTTTCCCATCTCCGTGAGGCCGCCCGTCCCCGGATAGGCGGGAGACTGGTGTGTCGAAAAGTAGAGGACCTGCCGATCCTCGAAAAAAATCTCCTGGGTGCCGTTGCCGTGGTGGAGATCCCAGTCCACGATCAGAATCCGTTTCATCCCGTGCCGGGCAAGGGCATGCCGCGCGCCGATGGCGATGTTGTTGAAAATGCAGAATCCCGCCGCCACCGCCGCCTGGGCGTGGTGGCCCGGCGGCCGGACCAGAGCAAAGGCATTGTCTGTCTCCCCGGAAGCCACGCTGTCGATGGCGTTCATGACGCCGCCCGCCGCAAGCCTCGCCACATCATACGTCTCGGCGGTGGCCACCGTGTCGGGATCGAGCATCACCGTCTTCCCGGCCGTGGCGGCGATAGTGTCGAGATAAGAAGGCCGGTGAACCCGCTCCAGATCTTCGCGCGTGGCGTACCGCGCATCGATCCAGGCAAACTTCCACGACATGTCGGGATTGTCTAACATCTCGTAGATCGATATCAGCCGTTGTGGTGACTCGGGATGGGCAAATTCAGGACCATGCCTTAAATACCGCATGTCCTTCACAATCCCTGTGTTCTTAGACATCGGCCTCCTTTCCCTGGGGTACTACCGACTCGGCACAGGTGTTCGCTTTTAACACAAACGCCCTTAAATGGCAAAAGATTTTGCGTGCCGGCGGCCTTCGGAAAAATCGTTGACAAACATTTCCGTCTGCGGGTATAAGTGCGTTCCGAGGAAAGCTTCGATAAGAAAATCCTTTTTATTTTGCGGGGCTTTCATAGGCAGAAGGGAAAGGAAGCGGTAAAATCATGTTTGGTATCGGAATGCCCGAACTGCTGGTTATCGCAGTGATTGCCCTGCTCGTGGTGGGCCCAAAGAAACTGCCCGAGATCGCAAAGGCTCTGGGAAAGGGGCTCTCCGAATTCCGCAAGGTGACCGAAAGCGCTACCGATACGATCAAGGAGACTCTCAGGACGGATGAGATGAAGAAGGATGTGAACGATCTCAAGGATTCGCTGCTCTACGGCAAAAGTGAAGAAAAGGAAGCCCCGGTCCCGCCCGCCGCACCCTCCCCCGCGGATCATAACGCCCCGAAGACGGCCGACCCCAAACCCCAGGCCTGATTCCTCACAGGAGCCCCGGCAAGACATCCCATGGAAAACGACAAGCCCGAAGAAGAAAGAATGCCCCTGACGTCGCACCTCGAAGAGCTCAGGACGAGGCTGATGCGCATACTCATCGTCGTCGGCATCGGGTTCGGCGTTTGCTACCTGTTCAAGGACTGGTCGTTCCGGGTGATCACAAAACCCCTCGTCGACGCCCTGCCGGCCCAGGGTTCGCTGATCTTTACAGGGCTGCCGGAGGCCTTCTTCATCCACATGAAGATCGCCTTCTTCGCCTCGCTGCTGCTGACCGCCCCCTACATCCTCTTCGAGATCTGGGGATTCGTCTCCCCGGGGCTTTACAGTAAGGAGAAAAAATACGTCCTCCCCTTCGTCTTCTTCTCCACGATCCTGTTCGCCGGCGGCGTTCTGTTCGGCTATTTCATCGCCCTTCCCCCGGCGTTCAGTTTTTTTGTGAGTTTTTCCACGGATTTCCTCAAGCCGATGATCTCCTTCCGGGAGTATCTCGACCTGACCCTGAAGTTCCTCCTCGCCTTCGGCCTCAGCTTTGAGATGCCGGTCTTCGTCTTCTTCCTGGCCAAGCTCGGGATTGTCAATGCGAAGATGCTGTCGAAACAGAGGCGCTATGCGATCCTGGTCATCTTCATCGTCGCCGCGATCCTGACCCCCTCTCCCGATATCCTCAGCCAGATCCTGATGGCGATCCCGCTCATGTTTCTTTACGAGGTGAGCATTTTTGTAGCAAAATTCGCCGGAAGGAAAAAGCCCGAATCTAAAGAAGCAGAGGCAGAGAAAGAAGAAAAAACCCCATGACCACAGTTAAGCGTTCATACCGGAGGAGCAGGAAGTCCTCGCGACGCTCCCTTCTGGGGGTCATCATGGTCGTGATTTTACTCCTGTTTGTCACGACCGCCCTGGCGGGAAGCAGTCTTTTCTATTATCTTCTCCTGAAGGAGCTCCCGAGCATCGCCGCCCTGAAGGATTACCGCCCCAGCATCACGACGCGGGTCTATGCGGACAACAACGAGCTGATCGACGAGTTCTTCCTCGAGGACCGGAAGGTGATCAAATACGAAGACATCCCGAAGATCGCCATCCAGGCCTTCATCGCCGCCGAGGACGCCCGTTTTTTCCAGCACAGTGGATTCGACATGCAGAGCATGTTTCGGGCCTTCTTCAAGAATCTCGAGGCGGGACGGATCGTCCAGGGGGGAAGCACCATCACCCAGCAGGTCGCCAAGACCCTCTACCTCTCCTCGGAAAAGCGCTACATGAGAAAGATCAAGGAGGCGCTCCTGGCCTACAAGATCGACAAGTATCTGACCAAGGAAGAGATCATCACCCTCTACCTGAACCACATCTATCTCGGCCACGGGACCTACGGGATCGAGGCCGCTTCCCAGGGGTATTTCGGCAAGAGTGCGCACGGCCTGACGCTTGCGGAAGCGGCTATGCTGGCCGGCCTCCCCAAGGCGCCCAGCAACTACTCCCCCTACCTCCACCCGGAGCGCGCCTACCAGCGGCAGGCCTACGTCCTCTCGCAGATGCTGGAGGACGGCTACATCACGAAGGCGGAAAAGGACCGGGCGCTCGCCATGCATCTCCGTTTCCGCTCCATCAAGCCGAAGGACAAGATCGCCCCCTACTTCATCGAAAACGTCCGCCGTTACATCCAGGAGAAATACGGCAGCGACGTCCTCTACAAGGAAGGTCTCGAGGTGCACACGACCCTGAACATCCAGATGCAGAAGGCGGCCCGCGACGCAGTTGAACAGGGGCTCAAGGAGATGGAAGAGCGAGAGGGGTATGAAAAAGGGAAGGTGCAGGGGGCGCTCTTTGCCATGGACGCCAAGACCGGCGCCATCCAGGCGATGGTCGGGGGGCGCGACTTCAACCGGAGCGAATTCAACCGGGCAACCCAGTCCCGGCGACAACCCGGCTCGGCCTTCAAACCGATCATCTATACAGCGGCCTTCGACAAGGGAATGACCCCTGCGACGGTCCTGGTGGACGCCCCCATCGTCTACCCCGATCCCTCGCAACCCGACGGGGTCTGGAAACCGAAGAATTTCGACGAGAAATTCAATGGGCCGACCACGCTGCACAACGCCCTGATCCACTCCCGGAATATCATCACGATCAAGGTCCTCGAGGAGATCGGCGTGGATTACGCCGCGTCCTATGCAGCCAACCTGGGAATCGCCTCCCCCATCGAGCGGAATCTCTCGATAGCCCTCGGCACCTCGGTGGTTACCCTCCAGGAGCTGGTCCGGGCTTACGGCGTTCTCGCCGACGGGGGAAAGCGGGTTCAGCCGTTCTTCATCCGAAAGATCGTCGACCGGACCGGGCATGTCTTCGAGGAGACGCAGCCGAAGATCGAGCAGGTCATCGATCCGCGGATCGCCTTCATGACGAGCTACGTCATGCAGGATGTCGTCGAGAGCGGGACAGGGCAGAGGGTAAAGAAATTGGGTCGGCCGGTCGCCGGCAAAACCGGGACGACGGACGACATGCGCGACGCCTGGTTCCTGGGCTTCACGCCGTCTCTGGTCGCCGGCGTCTGGGTGGGCTTCGATCAGGAGCGACCCCTTGGCAGGCAGGAGGTGGGCGGCCGTGCCGCGGCCCCGATCTGGCTCTATTTTGCAGAAAAGGCCCTGCAGGGAACGCCGATCGAGGTCTTCCCCATCCCGGAAGGGATCGTCTTCATCAAGGTGGACCCGAAAACCGGCGCTCCGGCCAAACCGTCGAACCGCGGGGCGATCTTCGAATGTTTCCTCGAAGGGACGACGCCCGATAACGCCCAGATAGTCGATCCCTCAAGCCTCCCCGGAGGGGTCCTCAAGTTCGACATGGACCCCAACTTCTGACAATTTCTTAAAAAATCACCTTGACAACGGTTTTATTTTATTATAGGAGTAGTTCCAACATTAATTTGGAAGGAAGTTGTCATGATCCATCATTCGCTGTCGAACAGCCTGCTTCTCGTACTTGGCGTCGTAGTACTCGTACGCACTGGGGCTGCTGCTCGGCGTCTTTGATGGGTTTACCAAAAAAGGATGCGAGCCGCGGGCCCAGCAAGGTCGCGGCTTTTTTGTTTTCGCAAAAAGCCGCGGTTTGGGAGAATCGGCGGCTTTTTTTCTGCGAAAGGAGCAAGCAAAGGTCTATGGATACCATCGGTGCGGACATCGTTCTGAAAACCCTCCTGGAGGAAGGGGTGGATGTGATCTTCGGCTACCCCGGGGCCAACACCCTCCCGCTCAACGACCGGATGGCCGACAGCCCCATCCGGCACTACCTCATGCGGCACGAGCAGGCGGCGGCCCATGCCGCCGACGGCTATGCACGGGCGACGGGGAAGGTGGGGGTCTGCCTCGCGACATCGGGTCCCGGCGCCACGAACCTCGTCACCGGGATCGCCACCGCCTACATGGATTCGACGCCTATGGTCGCCATCACGGCCCAGGTCAACAGCGATCTCTGGGGCCGGGACGCCTTCCAGGAGACGGATATCATCGGGATCACGATGCCCATCACAAAGCACAGCTTCATGATCCGCGACGCCAACCAGATCGCCTCTTCGCTTCGCCAGGCCTTTCAGCTCGCCAGCACCGGCCGGACCGGGCCGGTCCTCGTGGACATCCCGAAGGACATTCTGAGCGCCCGCTGCAGCGAGCAGCCCAAAAAGGCGCCAAAGGCGCTGCAGAAGCGGATCGAGAACCGGGAGCAGATGGAGAGGATCGCCCAGGCCCTGAACCGAAGCGAACGCCCGGTTATCCTTATCGGCGGCGGGGTCAAGCTTGGCGATGCCTGCACCCAGATGAGCGAATTCGTCCAGAAGGCGCAGGTTCCCTTTGTCACGACGATGATGGGGATCGGCTCGGTCGCTTCCGCCAACGGCTTCAACCTCGGCTTCATCGGCACGCACGGCAACGAGCTGGCCAACCGCATGATCCACCAGTCTGACTTTATCCTCGCCCTTGGCGCCCGCTTCACGGAGCGGAGCACCTCCGTCATCGACGAGTTCGCCCCCTTGGCCACTGTCGCCCAGATCGACATTGACCCCACCTCCATCGGGAAGAACGTCAAGGTGGACATCCCTTTTGTGGGGGATATCCAGGAGGCCCTTGCGGCGCTCATCCCCCTGATCGTTCCTAAGGAGCGGGACGCATGGCTCGAACGGATACGAACGGACCGACAAACCCTGGAAGAAAAGCTCACCGACGGCGGCTGCGGCCAGGCGGGAACCCTCATCCGGAAAATCCAGGCCGCAATGCCCCGAGAGACGATCGTCGTCCCCGACGTGGGGCTGAACCAGATCTGGACCGTCCGCACCTGGCAGACCCACTCCCCCCGCAGCCTGCTCACGAGCGGAGGGATGGGAACGATGGGATTCTCCCTCCCGGCTGCGATCGGCGCCAGGGTAGGCGCCCCCGACCGGGAGGTGGTTGTCATCTGCGGCGACGGGGGGTTCTACATGAACATCCAGGAGCTGGCTACGATCAGTTCCTACGGGCTGCCGATCAAGGTCGTCGTCATCAACAACGGCCACCTGGGAATGATCCGGCAGATCCAGGATCTCTTCTACGACGCCCGCTTCACGACAAGCGACCTTGGCGACCGGGTCGATCTGACGGCGGTGGCCAAGGGGTTCGGCGTCCCGGCGGAACGGGTCGCCGTGGACGAGGACCCGGCGGAGGCAATCGCCCGGATGAGCGCCGCCGCCGGCCCTTACATGTTAGAGGCCATGGTCGATCAGAACCAATACGTGTACCCGATCATCCCCCCGGGCCGTTCCAATGTGGAGATGATCTGCGGAAAGTAGGGGATTTTTGGATGAAAAGGTAAAAAGATAGAAAGGATAAGGAATATGGCCGTTGAAGAACATACCATTTCGCTGCTCGTGAACAACCAGCCCGGGGTCCTCTCCCGTATCGCCGGCGTCTTCAGCAGCCGGGGCTACAACATCAGGAGCCTCTGCGTCGCCGAGACGGCGAACCCGGAGATCTCCCGGATCACCCTGACCAGCAAAGCGGAGGGCGACTTTACGGAGAAGATCAAGAAGCAGTTGGACAAGCTCGTCGACGTCGTCTCCGTGACGGATTTCACGGGCGCCCCCTCCGTTCAGAGGGAGATGATGCTCATCAGCCTCCGCCTCACGGAGGAGAACCGCAAGGAGATCCTCCGGGCGATCGATATATTCGGCTGCCGGGTCATCGCAATGAGCG
>MICJ01000018.1:28206-29507 GCA_001830835.1 Syntrophobacterales bacterium GWC2_56_13
GCGGGCGGTCTTCGACGAGGCAACGGGGGAGCCGCGCGCCGGGGCGGACGCGATCCAACTGGCGGCCGACCACGACATCCTCCAGATCGTCGACGCGCCGACTGGGGAGCGAGCGCAGCCGAGCCGAGCTCTCGGTTCGGGCGAGGTTGCCACCATCGAACTCGCCGCTTCCGTAGGTGGCGTCGCCGTGCTGGATGATCGGGATGCCCGACGGGTTGCTCGCCAGCGCGGGTTACCACTCACCGGCACAGTGGCAATACTGGTCAGGCTCAGGCAGCTAGGCGCTATCGGTAGCCTCACCAAGACTCTGGCCCAGCTCGAGGCCATCGGCTTTCGAACCACCGATGAGCTCCGCGCTTGGGCCCTCGAGGCGGCGGGCGAGTGAGCCGCGCCGTGGCGGAGCGAGGATGCGAAACGAGCCGGATAAGTCCGGAGTAAGCGATCGTCGGTAGGCTCTACTGGTGTTCCTCTTCAGCGGTTGACGAGCCCTGTTGTGTCCAACAGAATGAACCCGTGAATTGGCGATCCGTTTCGCTCCATCGGCGTGGCGCCATGGCATCGACGTGGCGCGCGCCACGCACGTCATCCACAACTGCGCAGACCCGATCTACCCCGGGCCTTCGACACCGGGCGAGCCAGACCGCATCCTTTTCCTTGGCCCCGGTGATGTCGTGGCACGAACGGTCATAACCAAGAGCGGTCGAACGCTCACCGAAGCTGATGTTGAGCGCCTCGCTGATGAGGCAGAGCGCGGGTACGACCTGTCCACGTGGGTCCATCGCCGCGGCCGACCACCGCTCGAGGCGGGTCTCGACGAGCCGTCCCCTCGCATAGCGGTTCGAGTGCCGGCGTCACTGCACCGGCGAGTGATGTCTCAGGCAGCTGCGGAAGGTAGGAGCGTCAGTGAAGTCGTCCGCGACTTGCTCGAGGCCTACGTCGAGCCGCGGCCGGTCGTCTCGACCCGACGGCGTCCTACGTAGGGCACTTTGACGGGATCGCACGTTCCTCCAGCTGAGCGGTTGCTCGACGACCTGAACGCGGCTCAACGTGCCGCTGCCGAGGCCACCAGTGGGCCGCTGGTGATCCTGGCCGGCGCCGGAACCGGCAAGACGCGCGTCATCAGCCGGCGCGCGGCTTACGCGATCGAGACCGGCGTGGTCCCGGCCGCAAAGGTCCTGCTCGTGACGTTCACAGACAAGGCCGCCCACGAGATGGTCGAGCGGATGGCCGCCCTGGGCCACCCGAGCGTCATGGCGCGCACCTTCCATTCCCATGCGGTGCGGCAACTAAGACACTTCTGG
>MICJ01000019.1:0-25235 GCA_001830835.1 Syntrophobacterales bacterium GWC2_56_13
TTCGGACGCATGAACCGCAACCCGTGGATTCAAAGCCTGCTGAACGACTACAAGCGCGGCCTGAAAGAGAAGAAGCTGAACCTCGACGACGACTTCATCAAGTTCATCCGGTTCGCCCAGTGGCGTATCGAGAAGACCGGTCACGGCATTGTCGGCTTTATCACCAGCAACACCTACCTCGACGGCATCACCCACCGCCGCATGCGTGAATCCTTGATGCAGGCTTTCGACGAGATTTACATCCTCGACCTGCACGGCAGTTCCAAGAAGAAGGAAAGAGCGCCTGACGGCGGCAAAGACGAGAACGTTTTCGACATCACGGTGGGCGTGTCCATCCTGCTTGCCGTGAGGCTCGCGGAGACAGTGCCGCTTTTAGGCGGACGGGCGCCCGTCCGCGTCTTCCATGCCGAATTATGGGGCGAACGAAAAGGCAAGTACGACTGGTTCTGGCAGAACGACGCCAGCCAGACCCCTTGGACCGATCTCGCGCCGGCTGAACCGCACTTTTTCTTTGTGCCAAAGGATTTTGATGCGGGCAGTGAGTATGAAACTGGGTGGAAACTGGGGGATGTGTTCTCTCGCTTCCAGAATGGAGTCAAGACCGACCGGGACGATCTTTTTATCGACTTCGACCGCAACGAACTTTCGGAGCGAATGCGGAGATTTTACTCGAATGACGGGCTTTCCGAGCAGTTCCGAGCGACCTACCGCGTTGAGAACTCGTCGAGTTATGACCTGCTCGCGCGCCGGCAACGCACTCGGTTTGAGGACGCCAATGTCCAAGCCTTCTTTTATCGCCCCTTTGACACGCGCTGGCTATACTATTCGCCGGATCTGACCAGCCGGCCAGCCTACGATATAATGAGGCACATGTTGGCTGGCGGCAACCGGTCGATCGTCACGACGCGCAAGACCGAGGAGGAGTTTGGGGTTCTGTGCACCTGCTTGTTAGCAGGTCACAAGTCTGTTGCCGCCTATGATATAAACACCATCTTCCCTCTCTACTTCTATCCCGCTACCGACGAGCTGGATGCATTGGTTGCCCGCCGCCCGAACATCAACCCTGAGTTCCTGAAGGCGCTGGCGGAAAAGATGGGACTTTCGCATGCTGGACCGCACGGATTGCCGCAGGGCGTAACGCCCGAAGACATCTTCCACTACGCCTACGCCGTTTTTCACTCGCCGACCTATCGCACCCGCTATGCCGAGTTCCTGAAAATTGACTTTCCGCGCTTGCCGCTCACGGATAACCAGGATTTGTTCTTCTGTCTGGCCGCCCTGGGCGGGGAGCTTGTCGCCCTTCACCTCATGGAATCGCCGAAACTGAATGACCTGATCACCGAGTTTCCGGTGAAGGGAACGGATGCCGTTGAGAAGGTTCAGTACAACGACAAGGACGGGCGCGTCTGGATTAACCCGACGCAGTACTTCGGAGGCGTGCCGGCTGAGATCTGGAACTTCTACATCGGCGGCTATCAGGTCTGCGAGAAATGGCTGAAGGACCGCAAGGGCAGAAAACTGACCTACGAAGACACCCGCTACTACCAAAGAATCGTTGTGGCCCTGAATGAGACCATCCGTGACATGAAAGAGATAGACGATGTCATCAGACAGCACGGCGATTGGCCAAACGCGTTTTCCGGGAACAACGCATAGGAATGGCGGACAATCGCTTGGACCCGAACGGACATGCGGGACGTTCGTTCAGATGATATGTCTTTTGCACTTCCATTTTTAGGAAGTCAAATTTGATCTTGACAATGATATTATATTTAGTATCATGTAACCTATGAGCAACGCCGATAAGCTGATTGCAAAGATACTCATAGACGCAGTAAAGGAGCTGGAAAAATGAATATCAAAGAAATCGAGGCCATCACGCCTCCTCTTCCCTTCGAGGCATACACCCATGTCATTAGTCCTCTTCCCTCTGATGACGGCGGTGGTTTTCTTATCTCCTTTCCCGATCTTCCCGGATGCATGTCCGATGGGGAGACTATCGAAGATGCGATCCATAACGGCAGGGACGCTTTTCTTGCCTGGATTTCCGCGCAAGCGGATATGGGAAGAGAAATCCCCAGACCAGCGTACCGCGTGCCGGAAACTGAACCACCTATGTCCGGCAAATTTGTACAGCGCGTGCCGAAAAGCCTTCACGCCAAACTTGCTGTGCTCGCCAAGCAGGAGGGTGTCAGCCTCAATACCCTGGTGCTTACCTTCATTGCCGAAGGCGTAGGAATGCGAGAAGATAAACGCCATGCTCAGTAGCTGTCGTCATGAAATCATAAATTCTCTCTCTACTCCTATCATTACCTCCACATGGCGCGGGGAAACTACCGGGAATATCTCAAAGGCGACGTGGTATGGATCAAAAAATACTTCTACGTCCTGCGCCCCATCCTGGCGATGAACTGGATTGAGCGGGTTTGGGGTGTCGTACCCACGGATTTCAACATCCTGGTGGATAAACTGGCTATAGAACCGCCGGTCGCAAAAGAGATCGCCCGTCTCCTGGCGGCCAAGCGCGGTAGTGGAAAAAGAACAGGAAAGCCGTTCCATGCTCCGAATGGGGAGACGTCCCCCCTTTTTCTATTTCTTCCCTTTGGCTGGGGCCTTCTGCCCCTTTGCCCGGAGCTTCAGGCTCTTCTCTCGCCTTCTCCGCTTGCGGTCCAGTTCCTTTGTCCGTTCGATCCGCTTGTGCTTGCCCATAAAACCTCCTCGTTATTCGGTCCACTCAACCTTTCGACCGGATGATGTCCACGGGGTGAATCGCGGTCGCCTTCAGGGAAGGGTAGATCCCTGCCAGGATGCCGGAAGCGACCGACGCGGCAAAGGCCGTCAGGAGCCCGCGGACTGAGATACCGGCAGGATAACGTGAAACCCGTGCGATGGCAAGGCTCATCGGCGGATTGTCGGCGGATGGCTTTTCATTTGACTATTTGATACCAATAGTATAGAATGGTCAACATGAAGATAAAGCGCAGTATCTATAAACAGTTGGCAGACGACCTCAATCGCCCTGAGGTCTCGATCATTCTCGGTCCGCGTCAGGTAGGCAAGACCTTTCTGCTGAAGAAACTCGAAAGCGGTGCGAATGCCCGCGGATTGCGCACGCGGTATTACAATCTCGAACTGCCCCACGACCTTCTGGCGTTCAATAAAGACGACCGCGATCTCTTCCGGATGTTGACCGACGATCTGGATGTGGTGTTCATCGACGAATTCCATTATCTGCCGAACGTCTCCAAGCTCTTCAAAGCCGTCTATGACACGGACGCCTGGTGGTAACAATAATTAAGGTTGATCCGGTTCATGCGTACTTCTCTCTCGTTCACTACTACACACCTTTGAGTTTGGCATTGGAGTGAGGATTACCATTTATAAGCATTGCTTAATCGGTCTTGGATAGGGCAAGGTATTTGCCCATAATTGGGGATGGTTTCAACCGAATTCCCGAATGAGAATGATGATCCTATCTCTTCAATACCGCGATAATATCCGCCGGGTTGCCGGTGACGACAGGCTGCTGCTCCGTGCCGGTGAGCCGACGGGCCATGTAGGGCACCTGTTCTTTCAGGTAGCCATCCATCTCACGGACCGTGATTCTGCCGTCCCGGTCCGCATCGGCTTCCCCCTGCAGACCTTTCAGAAAATAATAGGTGAAGAGGGAGTGCCTCTTCTCGCGGTACCAGGTGGAAACCTGATCGACGGCGGCGCTGGTGATCAGCACGGCATTGGCCGGCCCTTGAAATTCCTTTTTCACCTTTACCAAGGCCGGGCTGATGTCTTTAAACAGGAGTCCTTTTTCGGAATTCCCCGAGAAACAGGCATCGAGCACCACGGTCATCCTCTTGGCCGGGATTTTTGCCAGGTTGTCGTAAAAGGTCTGGAGACGATAGCCGTTTGATTTCAGATCACGAGGATTAGCATCCACGGGCACAAAGTAGGCCTCGTTTGTCTCCAGGTCGGGCGCCCCGTGCCCCACGTAATAGATAAAAACGCTGGATGTGTTCTCCTTCACAAAGCGGAACAACTTTCCCCGGTAGTCCCGTTCACCGCCGAAGAACTCATTGAACTTGCTCAAGGTAGCATCCTCAGCATAGAGGATGTTTGCCGGATCGTAGCCCAGGGTCCGGATCAGGTATTCCTTCATAACCTGTGCGTCCCGGTTGGCAAAGTCCACGTTCGGTGAACCGGAGGCGGCATAGTTGCGGTTCCCGATGATCACGGCCATGTCAAACTTGCCTGCCTTCTGTCCAATGGGGATATTCATGTCCACATCGACGCTCAAGCCGCCGGCCAGTTGAATATCTCCCTGCTTCGGCGCATCATCGCCCTTGACAATGACCTCTTCGATCGTTTTCTGTGGGGCATTCATGACCAGGGCCAGCGCTTTTTCGGTCTTGAACCGGGGACGCGCCTCGCCGAGGCTAACGGTCACCGGGATTTTTTCACCGCCTCCGATGCGGTTGTTCGTGTAGAACATGAATTTGAAGTCCTTGAACTTCCCCGAAGGAAGTCCGCCCAGTTCAAAATGCGTCAGGCTGTCGCCGGCGACAAAGACATTCTGCCCCAGCTTCACATCGGCAAAGACATCCCGTGCATCACCCTGACCGATGTTCTGCACCCGCACCGTCAGCTCCACGATCTCCATCGGCTCCACTCGGCCGTTGCCGTTCTGGTCGTTCACCCCAATATCGGCCACGACAAGTTCGGGCGGTGCGAAGGCCTTCGTCTGGAAAGAGACCTTCAGCGGGTTGGGATCGAAGCCGTTGGCCTCCCTGATGTCCACCGCCAGGCTAACTCCGGTCGTCGGCAAATCCTCCGTGGCCGTAAGGGGGATTTCCTTTTTCACCGTACCGCCGGCAGGCACCGTCCCAATGAGGATGTTCCGTTCGAAGGCGAGGCCGTTTATCCTGGGCTGGATATTCAGTTCCGCCCGGCAATCGAAGGCATCCCCTTTGCCCCGGTTCTGGACCGTGATGATGAGTTTCCCCGTCTCCCCGGCATCGAGGATGTTGTTCCCCGAAGGCTCGACAAATTGCACCGCCGCCGTCAGATTCGGCGGCACGGGAGAAACGGTGACCTGCAGCCGGCCCCGCTCAGCCAAGGCGGTTGTTGCCAGCAGCATGATGGCTGCCGCAATGAACGCACTCTCTGTTTTCACAGTCCACTCCTCGGATTGATAATCAAAACGTAGGGTGCGTGAGCGAAGCGTAACGCACCGCTCAAGGCATCATTTATCGATTCTCTTCGATAACGACCCCTTTTTTCTCGATCTCTTCGCCAAAGCCGGATTTATCCTCCTCACGGATGAAAAGGTGGGGCTCGATCAGTACGTCGATCTCCATCGCCACATGGTAAAGACTGGACATCAGCTTCAGGTAATCCACGTTGTCATCTAATCTGTCCATAAAAAGACCGATATCGATATCGCTGTATTCCTCCGGCCGGCCAGCCACATATGAACCGAATAATACCGCCTTGTCGAATTTCACGACATCTTTGGCTGCGCTTGCATAACGTCTTGCTTTTCTTTCAGCTTCTCTTTGATCCATGCGTGCATCTCCCGTGTCTCATGCAATATTTTGCTGCATTTCTCACGATCCAGCGATTTGAACAGCCTATCCCTGTATTCGGGATACCTGGTTTCAATATTCATCGGCAGCAGCATCTCCATGAATGCTTTCTGCTGGCCCGATAAAGAATCAAACAGCGCCGTCTCCTTGAGTAAAAAAAGGATATTGTGCGTCTTCGGCGGCATTTTTCCTTTCATCAACTGATAATGGGCCTTCAGTATCTTTTCAATCGCCTGATGGCACATGAAGCCGACATAGAGATACCTTTCCGCCTTCAGCATCGCCTCTGCCGTTGCCAGGTCATATTCCGCAATGTCCACCCAGTAGCGGATCTTTTCATCCATCGCCGCAAGTCCTTGATCATCTTCAATGTAAACCATAGCTCCGCAAATATCAAGATGTTATGTACTATTGTTTTGCGAAGCAAATCCCGGCAAAAACTTTTGTCCGCTCATGGCTGGTTCAATCTTGCAGATTGAACCATTCCAGTAGAATATTTCCCATCAGTTGATACTTTCCAATTTCAGCAGAGCGCTTTCTTTATTGGCCGATGAATAAACCCAATCCTCTGCCCTGTTAACATATCGTTTCCGCACCGGGTTTTATTCTACGTATTGCGCTTTCTCAAGATAAAAATCCTCGCTCCTGATAACCTCCGGCATATTTGTCTTTTGCCAGAAGTGATACTCCTCGTCATCCTGAAACAATTTGAGGATCTGAGGTTCTGTCTCTCGAATGTTCTTTTTTATTTCTTTTGAGGTGAAGGTCTTAAAATCTCTGATGAAGCCGATCATCTCCCTGCTACCGGCAATGAGGTGCATATGGTTCAACATGAATACAAAATGATAAATTTGTAAACCCTTGTTGTCCTGGCAATATTTTAACGAGTCCGTCAGGAGCAACCGGCCGATTTCGACCACTGCTGTCGATGAGTATTCATACTGCCTCAAACTGAAGAGTTCCAGATCCTTGCTTAACCGCAAATAGTGCTTCAGTCGCTCCAGTTCGAAGCTTGCCCGCTGCAACGTCTCTTTGCGATCCTTCTCGATCTTCACCGCCAGCAGCAGACAATCGTAGAAGTCGAGCGCGGCCTCCTCGATCCTTTTGCCCATGACAAAACGCTGGCTCTTCAGAAAGCGGATCGTATGCTCAAGCAGCCATTTCGTAAAGTCATAGGTCTTGATGAAGATCGGCGATTCCTGAATAGTCCCTCCTAAAAATTGACGCCGACAGGGGCTGAAGCCCCTGTACCCCACCGTCAGAAAATAGAAAATAAGAACTCAGAAAATAATCATGGGGCGGACAGGGACAGACGAAACCCGTAGTTGGAGTCGCTCCGGTACGCCGGTACGCCCCTGTACCGGATCGCCGCGCGGACGTCCTGTGGTGTGGTGCTCCAGGCCCCGCCGCGCAGCACACGATACTGGCCGCTGGACGGCCCACGGGGATTGTCCCTTGGGCTTTCACTGTAATACTTCTCTCCGTACCAGTCCTGGCACCATTCCCAAACATTCCCGCTCATGTCAAACAATCCCAGACCATTCGGTGCTTTCGTACCTACAGAATGGGTTTTTGATCCTGAGTTGGAAGAATACCAGGCAACCCTATCCAAATCATCGCCGCCGGCATACTTCTCCCGCTTCCCGTCGCTTCGCGCCGCATATTCCCACTCCGCCTCCGTGGGCAGACGATAACTCTTTCCGCCCTTCCGGGAAAGCCAGTCATTAAATGCCTGGGTATCGTTCCAGGAAACACAGACGGCGGGCTGGTTGTCGTCCTGGCTGAAACCGGGCGACCGCCATGATTTGCTCCCATCCTTGTCCCATTTGCAACCATTCCATAGGTAACAACCATCCCCCTTTTCCGCCTCCGTCCGGTATCCGGTCTCCGTGACAAACCGCTTAAACTGCCCCACCATCACCTCATATTTGCCAAGGTAATAATCACCGACGCAGACGTTATGAACCGGCTTTTCATCAGCTCTACCATCCCCGAAGGTATCCCCCATCTCGTAACAGCCGCCCTTCACGAATACGAATTCCATACCCGTGGCCGCATCGGTGAAGGACTGACCGCCCGCCGTGATCTCCCAGGCGATTTCCGAGTTCAGACCGCGCGGAAAGTCCTGGAGGACGTTCCACCAGACCACCTTGCCCCGGCCGGGTTTCACCTTGCCGACGTCGCCTTCGAGGTGCAGATCGGCGGTCTTGCGATCTCCGCCCGGAACGGTCAGGCTGACGGTCACCTCCGCCTCCCTTTCCTCACCCGTCAGGTCGTAGGTAAATTGCACCCGGTTCCCCACCTGGGTGGATTGGACATTCTTCACCTCCGCGGCCGGGAGCGGGGCGGCATGCGCAAGAAATAGAAACAGCGCGAGCAGACAGATGCAACCATTTCTCATCGTTCACCTCATAGACAGGGTTCGCGCGTTTTCGGTGCGTTACGCTTCGCTAACACACCCTACATGATATGCATTTGTCGTATCTGCGTAGGGTGCGTTGGGCGGCACGCCGTAACGCACCGCATAATAAACCGCTGGTTACTGTCCTGCCACCACTTCGTACGGAAGGATGGCCTCCTCAACATGATCGGCCACCTCCGCCAGCTTCCGGAAAAACTCGTTGAAGCCCAGGGGGTCCGTCCCCGCAAACAAATCCCCGATCCGGATCTTCCGCGATCGGTCCCAGGCCAAGACCAGAAACGCCTCCGCGTCTTTTTGATGGCCCGGCAGGGTCTGCATCTCCAGCACGATCTTGGCATCCTTGGCGGGGAAGAGAAAGTCTTTGCCGGCGGCAATGACGTTATTGGGCTCGTGGATATTGGGAAAGATCAGGGCGACCCGATCGTCGGCCATGATGTTGAAGAGGGCAAGCCCGGCATCCTTGTTCACCGCGACGGTGATTCCGGCCTGCTCGCCGTTTCGGAAAACCGTCCTGTTGATCTTCGCCCGGAGGCCGAGGGCCGGCGCCTTTTTCCGGGGGACATACACATCGGCAATGATGCGGACCCGGTACTCCGGGATGGGGGGCGTGGAGGAGTCTTTCTGGTACTGGCCGAGGGGCAGCCACATAACCTGCTCGCCGACGATGAAGCCCCGGGCATAGGTCTTGATGAAGTCGGCGGCGACGGTAAAGTTGGTCACCAGGGTGCCCGAAGTCACGGCTACGCCTGCCGCCTGTTCGATGGCCGCCGCCCGGGCCCGCTGCAGGGCCGTCAGGGATGACTGCTCCGCGCTCATGCCCACGATGGCGCAGGCGCCTTCGGCCTGGATGCCTTTCCTGATTTCACCGGCCCGGCCCGTTTTTTCTCCGGCGCCGCCGGTCCCCAAACCATACGTGAAGAAAATTGATAACAGAAAGATGATCAGACAGGTCCGCTTCATTCTCCCCCCACGAGTAATCCAGGAACTAAATGGAGCAATGGTGCGTTTGATTTTTTCCGAGTCGAGGTCGGGATAGAAATACGGCACGCGCAGTTTTAAGTGGAGAGTTACCAATGCATGCACTCGTCCGGTATGTACAGTGGGTTCCTAATTCCACCGGGACCCGTGTTTCCGCAAGCCCCCTCTCATCCAACCGTCAACATGTTCGTCCTCCATATCACACTTCTGGAGGAAAAGAACATCATTGATTGCCGTCTGAAGTCATGCATTTTCATCGAGGTTGACGTTTTGTTGCTTTTCAGGAAGAACCCCACACTTCAACGCATCTGCATGCTCCATACAAAAAGTGGTCTCAGGTGAAAATGAAAAATCCAGTGTGCTCATCTTTGGGAGGCATTCTCGGCCTCCGCAATTCTATCCTATTTGGCTTTCCCTTTGGCTGGGGCCTTCTGGGCCTTTGCCCGGAGCTTCAGGCTCTTCTCTCGCCTTCTCCGCTTGCGGTCCAGTTCCTTTGTCCGTTCGATCCGTTTGTGCTTGCCCATGAAACCTCCTCGCTATTTGGTCCACTCAGCCTTTCGACCGGATGATGTCCACGGGGTGAATCGTGGTCGCCTTCAGGGAAGGGTAGATCCCTGCCAGGATGCCGGAAGCGACTGACGCGGCAAAGGCCGTCAGGAGCCCGCGGACTGAGATGCTGGAAGGATAACCCAAAACCCGCGCGATGGCAAGGCTCATCAAGAGTCCTGCCGCCATGCCGATCGCCCCGCCGCTGACCGAGATGAAGGAGGACTCCATCAGGAACTGGAGGATGATGTCCCGCTTCCGGGAGCCGACGGCGCGCCGGATGCCGATCTCCACCCGCCGCTCGTTCACGATGAGGATCATGATCGACAGTATCCCCAGCGCTCCGATCAGGAAGGAGGCGGCCGCCGCAATCCTGCCTAAGACCGAGATCAGGTCCATTGCCTGGCTCTTGAGGGCGGTGACCTCCTTGAGATCGACGACGCTGAAGTCGTCTTTCATGTCCTTGCGGATCCCGTGTCGAACCCGGAGCAGCGCCTCAATCTCCCCCCGGAGCGGGTCGATCGCCTCGACGCTTGCCGCCTGGACGTAAATGATGTTCACATTCTCCAGGTTAACGAAGTTCCGGAGGAAGGTCTTCAGGGGGATGAAGAGCTGGTTGTCCTGGTCGTTGCCCGCGATGTCCGCCCCCTTCTCCGCCATGACCCCGATGATCTGGCAGGGGACCCGCCAGATGAGGATCGTCTTCCCGACGGGGTTCTCCTCGCCGAAGAGTTTTTCCGCCGTCGTGCGGCCGATGAGGGCCACCTTTCGCTGGAGACGGTCGTCCTCCTCCGTGATGGGGCTGCCCTCCGCGATCTCGAAATTCCGGACCTCGCTGAAATCGGGTGTGACGCCATTCACCGCGATTGCCTTGAGGACCGTGTTCCCCCGCCGGACCGGAAAGGCCTTGAACCCGGACGGGGAGACCCGCGCGGCGGCGGGAAGGGAGATCGCGATGGCCTCGGCGTCGCCCAGCGTCAGGTTCGTCGCCCGGCTGATCAGGGGGGTGTTCGGGCCGTAGCGATGGATCTGGCCGCTCACGACGATGATGAGGTTGTTGCCGAGGTTTGCGATCTCCTGCTCCGTCTTCAGCGCGAGGGAATCGGAAAGATTCCCGACGACGACGAGCGATAAAGTCCCGAAGAAGACGCCGAGGACGGCCAGAGCGGTCCGGAGCTTGAAGTTCCCGAGGGAGCCCAACGCAATCTTCAGGTTCAGAAGGGTCCGTTTCATGTCAGCTCCGGATCGCCTCGATGGGTTCAAGGTTGGCCGCGCGGGAGGCCGGCTGGAGGCCGAAGACGATCCCCACGAGCCAGGAGAGGAAAAGCCCGATGGCGAAGGCCCTCCAGGAGAAATGGATCGGGAAGGCCTCGACGTATTGCAGGAGCCCGGACGCGGCGACCCCCAGGAGGAATCCGCAGAGGCCGCCGGCTGTCGTCAGGAGAAGCGCCTCGCCCAGGAACTGGAAGAGGATGTCCCGCCGTTTCGCCCCGACGGAGCGCCGGATGCCGATCTCCCCCGTCCGCTCCCGGACGGAGAGGTGGAAGAGATTCGCCAGGACGAAGCCCGCGACGATGAGCGAAATGATTCCCACGATTCCCACGAAGACGACAAGCGACCCCGTCAGGGCGACCAGAAACCTGATGATGTCCTTTGAGGAGAAGATCTGAAAGTCGTTCGATTCCCCGTCGGGGATCCGGTGCTGCGCCCGGAGGAAGGTCTTGAGCTCCTCGACGCGGCGGTCCAGGTTCTCCTGGTCCTCGAAGCGGACCCGCAGGACCGCCACGTATTTCGCCTCGTTCTGCAGCTTCTTCATGACGGTCGTGATGGGCATGACCACCCGGTTATCGACATTCCCGCCGCCCACTGAAGCGCCCCGCTCCAGGAGCACCCCCACGACCTGTACGGGGATCTGCCGGACCTGGATGAATTTCCCCACGGGGTTCTCCTCGCCGAAGAGCTCGCGCATCGTCTCGTTGCCGATCAGGGCGACATTTGCCGACCGTTTGAGGTCCACCTCCGTGAAATCGGATCCCTCCACCACGGGCCAGGTCCAGGCGAGGCTGTAGTCGCTCGACGAGCCGATCACCGGGGCCTGGTAGCGGTTTCCCCGGTAGGAGATGATCACGTCCCGGACGTTGCTCATCGGGACGACCATGTAGGCCGTCCCGAAGGCGGAGCGGATCGCCTCGGCGTCCGTGAGCGTAAGGGTTTTCTCCCGCCGTGCGATCCCCCGCGACTCCTCGGCGCCGCCGACGATGAGAACGGAGTCGGGGCCGAAGGCGGCCACGATGTCGAAGGCCTTCTGATAGGCGCCTTCCGTGGCGGCGACGATGATCGTGATTGCCGAGATCCCGATCGCGATGCTGAGGATGCAGAAGAAGCTCCGGAGCTTCAGCGCAAGGACCGCCCGGAGGGACTGGGAAAAGATGTTAATCAGCCTGTTCATCGACGATGACCCCGTCTCTGATCCGGATGATCCGCTTTGCGTAGGCGGCGATCGCCGGGTCGTGCGTGACCACGATCACGGTCTTGCCCCGTTCATTCATTTTTGCGAGGAGATTCATGATCTCCGCAGCCGTCCGGCTGTCCAACTGGCCGGTCGGTTCGTCGGCGAGGAGGAGTTCCGGATCGTTCATCAACGCCCGGCAGATGGCGGCCCGCTGCTGCTCGCCCCCGGAAAGTCGGTTCGGCCGGAAGCGCATCCGCGCCTCCAAGCCGACGAGACGAAGGAGTTCGATGGCATGGTCTTCGGCGTGGTCCTTTGCGCTTTCCCGGTAGAGCGTGGGTAAAAGGACGTTTTCCAGGACCGTGGCGTAGGGGAGAAGGTAGAAGCTCTGGAAGACGAAGCCGATGTGCGCGTTCCGGAGCTCCGAGAGATCGTCGTCCTGAAGCCCCAGGACCTCCCGGCCGGCGAGGAGATAGCGTCCCGAGGTGGGGACGTCGAGGCAGCCGATCAGGTTCATGAGCGTCGATTTTCCGGAACCGGAGGTCCCCATGATTGCGGCGAACTCACCCGGGGCGACGGCAAGGTCGATCCCCTTGAGGACCTCCACGGCGTCGTCTCCCATCCGGAAGGTCTTCCGGACATCTTCCATCAGGCACAGGGGGGTCATGGCCGTTTCCCGTTCGCGCTCTTTTTCGCCTCGACCTCCGGGGCGGTGGGCAGGACCAGCTTCGTGGCGAGCTCCGTCCCCTCCGGGACGCCGGAGAGGATCTCCGTCCGGTCCTCGCCGCGGATTCCGAGTTTCAGCTCCGCTTTCTCCACCTTTTCCGGTCCCTTCACCACCCGGTAGGCGATCTGGCGGCCCTTCTCGAATTTGATCGCCGCGTTCGGGACGGTCAGGACGCCGGTCTTTTCCGTCGTGACGATCTTCACGTGGGTCGTCATCTCCGGCCGGAGGAAGCGGGCTTCATCCGGGGAGACCTCCACGGTGGAGAGGTAGTAGACGATGTTCTCCTTGACGACCGGCTGGGGGTTGATCTTCGCGATCGTGCCGGAGAAGGTCCGCTCGGGGTAGGTGTCCACCGTGTATTCGACCTTCTGGTCCGTTTTCGCCCGGCCGATGTCCGTCTCGTCGATGTAGATCCACATCTCCAGGCGCGTCGGGTCGAGGACCGTGACGAGGTTAGCCACCTGGAGACCGGCGACGATCGTCTCGCCCTCCTGCGCGGTCACGTCGGAGATGATGCCGGGGATGGGCGAGTAGATCCGGGTGTAGGTGAGGCGGATCTCCTGCTGCTCCAACTGCGCCCGGGTTTCCCGGATGGTCGCGGCGGTGATCTTCTCCTGCGTCGCAAACTCGTCCTTCAGGCGCTTCAGGATCGCCTCCGCCGCCTGGAACTGGCTTTCCGCCTTTTCGAGCGCGTCCTTCGTCGTGTACTCCTTCTGAATCAGAGCCTTTTCCCGCGCAAAGGCGAGGCGGGCGTAGGTGAAGTTCGCCTCCGCCTCCCGGATCTTCTCGGGGTAGGTCAGTTTGATCTGTGCGAGCGTGTTCTCCGCGACCTGGAGGGCGGCCTTCTGCTGGTCGATGTTCTTCACCGTCTCCCGGTCGTCGATCCGGGCGATGAGCTGTCCGGCCTGCACGCGGTCGCCGACTTTGACGTGCATTTTATCGACCCTTCCCGTCGCCCGGGCGCCGATCTTCACGACTGCCCCGACCTGGGATTTGATGATGCCGGTCTCGACGAGGACGCTCCGGATGTCCCCCCGCTCAACCCGCCCCGTTTCCAGGACACGGATCTCCGGTTTCTTGAAGAACTTCTTGTAGACGAACGTTCCGCCCACGATAAGGGCAACGATGAGGAGTGCGATCAGGATTATTTTCTTCTTCACGTGTTTTCCCCTGAAGGTTTCGTTATTCTTGTTGATACTCCTACTTTCCCAGTTGCTCGACTCCGGCGACGCGTTCCAGGAGCGCCTTTGCAAGAACGGCGTTCAACCGCGCGGAGGAGAGCTGCTCCCGCGCAGCGGCCAGCAGGCTCTCCGCCTGGACGAGGGACAGGATGTCCCCCTTGCCAACCTTGTACTCCCCGAAGGCCTGTTCGTAGTTCTGCTCCGCCCGCCGGAGCTGCTCGGCAGCGACGGCCTCGTTCCGGACGGCGGTGATGTAATCCTCGTACCCATTCCGGCAGTCCAGGAGGAGCTGGCGCTTGAGCTCCCGGATGTTCTCCTCGGAGACGGCCATCTCGATCCGGGCGGACTTCGCCCGGTAGAACTTCCCCAGCTCGAAGATGTTCCAGGAGGCGGCGACGCCAGCGCTCCTGTCCTCGAGGGCGCTCCCGCTGAGGGTCGCCGCATCGCTCCGGCTGTAGGAGATGTTTGCGGAGAGCGTCGGATAGAAGTCGCCCAAGGCGAGGGACCGGCTGCTTTCAGCCTTCTTCAAGGCGATCTCGGCCTGGCGGATCTCCGGCCGCCCGAGGACAGCGTCGGAGAGGGCCTTGAGATCAGGAGCGGCGCCGCCCGCATCGAGTCGCCCCTCGGTATTCTCTGCGGTTTCTTCCGGCCTGCCGATCAGGGAGAAGAGCTCGGCCAGGGCCTTCCGGAGATTTCCTTCGGCCTGGATGACGTTGAAACGGGCCTGTTCGAGACGGACCGAAGCCTGGAGGACCTCGGAGAGCCGCGCCGCGCCGAGGGAACGTTTCCCTTCGGCGACCTCGTGGTCCTTCCGGGCGTCCTCCAACTGTACCTTCCGCTGCTCCAGGACCTCCCGGCCGGCGAGGGCGGTGTAGAAGGCGACCTTCACCCGGTAGTCCAGTTCGAGGAGGTTCTTCCGGAGCTCTTCCCGCTCCGTTTCGAGGTTAAACCCGGCGATGTCCCGCGACGCGCCGCGCTTGCCGTCGAAGAGGCGGTAGGAGAGGGTGATGTCATAGCCGGTCGCGGTGTAATCGGTACGGTCCCCGTCATGGCGGTCCCGCGCCGCAGAGGCGTCGAGGCTGGGGAGATAGGGGCCGAGCGTCGCCCCGTAAAGGGCGTCCGCCGATTCGACCTTCTTTTTCGCCGCCTGGTAGGAGGGGAGTTTCTCCCGGGCCTGCGCCAGGGCTTCCTCCAGCGTCAACGCCGACGCCGCGCCGACTAAGGCCGGGAATACTGTCAGGATGAAACCGATGAGGACCGCTCTTCTGATCATGACCTTCTCCTTACCTGACGGCTCCGTAAGTTAACAAAGTAACCGTCATGGTCGGCGGGGCGGAAAGGCTTCTGCAGTATGGCGCCGGGTTCCCCGGACGTCTACCGCCTGCGGGCAGCGGCGAAGCTGTGAGGCATCGGCGGCGGCAGCGGTTTCACCATGCAGTCGGCAAAGCCCGCTTCCTTCAGCCATTCTTTCAATTCCAGATCGGAAAAAACCCAGCCGTTTTCGCTGGTCAAAGCCATGTTGACGCCGAAAAGGGCGCTGAACTTGGGCTTGGTGTGGGTACTGTCCGTCATCATGTCCATGACGTTCACCGCGCCGCCAGGGCGAAGCGCCCGATAGGCCTTTTGCAACAGTAAAAGGATGCTTTGCGGCGA
Source organism: Syntrophobacterales bacterium GWC2_56_13 (assembly GCA_001830835.1). Classification (GTDB taxonomy): domain Bacteria; phylum Desulfobacterota; class Syntrophia; order Syntrophales; family UBA5619; genus JAKAFS01. The sequence continues at coordinate 15,536 of MICJ01000019.1, forward strand.
TTCCTGGTGCAGAACGCCAAAAAAATTGACCATGTCATAACCTTCGGGGAAAGAGATGCGCCGGTAATCGCCGGAAAGGGTTTTCACTCGTCCCTGCAAGGCTTGTTGCCGGATGAGCTCATCGGCAACGGCAACAACTTCAGGCAGATCGAGCACCGTGCAGGTTGCATCGGGATTCGCCTGTGCGATCAACATTGAATATGTGCCCGGTCCGCCTCCGACATCAAGTACGGTTTTGCTTCCCGAGAGATCCAGTTCTCCGATAACGGCCCGTCCCATGCCGAGGGCGCGATAGTGCATGGCCATGACAAATGTTCGCGTACGTTCCGGATCCTGACCAAGATGGGATTCCGGACTTTCCACGGGCCTGCCGCTCTTGACGAAATCTTTCAGTTTTCCCCAGGCCGTGTACACATCGCGATTGTAACGTATGGCGCCGGACAGGTCTCCGGGCGAGCCCGGCGTCAGAAAGGCCTTGCTTTCGAGCGTATTGGCATAGTGCGATCCTTCTTTTTGCAGGAGTTCCATGGCAACGCACGCATCAAGCAGCAAACGGACTCCGCGCTCGTCAAGCTTCAGCGTTAATGCCAGAGACTGGGCATCAGCGGGACCGGCCTCGGAAAGCCTGGCAAAGATACCGAGATCGGAGGCGGTAAAAAGGACGCATGATTCATAAAACGCGCTTGCCATTCCAATAATGCGATCAGGTTTCAACATCGGCATTCTCCTGCTATTTTTTTTGAGAAGATATTTATCCCACTTATTCTTGATTTTCAATTGAAAGTTATATATCCTTCCATCTTCGGACCTTTAACGACTTCGCCCGGCGAGACGCCTTTGACGCCATGAAATTGATGCAGCAGAAATTCAGCGTAACATACAGCTTCCCGGTCATCTTTACGCGAGATGCATTCGGCGTGCACAACAATGCATTATCGGATGTGTTGATGACTTCAGGACAGAAACGCAACCGCATTCTCATAGCCATCGATTCAAATGTGATCAATACAACCCCCGAACTCCTCGAAAAGATAGAGAGATACGGACAACGCCACCGTGAGCTGCTGGAGTTTGCCGACACTCCCTTTATCATTCGCGGAGGAGAGGCGTGCAAGAATGAGCCCCTCGAAGTTGAGAAGATCAGGGCTTTGACCGACAGACACCATATCTGCCGCCATTCTTTCATCCTTGCAATCGGAGGGGGCGCTGTCCTCGACGCTGCAGGCTATGCCGCTGCGACGGCCCACAGGGGGATTCGCCTCATCCGTATGCCCACGACGCCGCTTGCACAGAACGACGCGGGCGTCGGCGTGAAGAATGGCGTGAACGCTTTCGGGAAAAAAAACTATCTCGGGACATTTGCTCCGCCCTATGCCGTCATTAATGATTTCGATTTCCTCGCCACACTGCCGGCAAGGCATATGAGGGCGGGGATAGCCGAGGCCGTCAAGGTCGCGTTGATCAGGGACAGGGCATTCTTTGACTGGCTGTATAGAGAAAGGGGCAGACTTGCCGCACTGGAGCCGGAAGTCATGGAAAGAATGATCATGCGCTGCGCCGAGCTTCATCTGGAACATATCAGCCAGGGAGGCGACCCATTTGAACGGGGCGCGTCCCGGCCCCTTGATTTCGGACACTGGTCCGCTCACAGTATAGAGGAACTCTCGGCAGGAGGCGTCAAGCACGGCGAGGCAGTGGCAATCGGCATAGCGCTCGATTCGCTTTATGCCTCTCGGATCGGCATGGTAAGCGAGCTGGAGCTGAAAAAGATTTTCATAACTCTTGAAGATGTCGGGTTTGATCTTTATCACTGGACCCTGGGGTGGCTGGATGTCGGAAAGGCGCTGGAAGCATTCAAGGAGCATCTGGGAGGCGAGCTGACGATAACCCTGCCTGACGGCGTCGGCAGGAAGGCGGACATCCACAACGTGGACATGCAGTTAATGAGAGGTTGCATAGAAACTTTATTGGGGAGAAAGAAAGACAAGGAGAGGGGATATGACGCTGCCGTGCAGAAACAAGTCCGCCTGCGAGATACTTGATGCCTATTTTATCGAAAACCGTGCGAGGATGCTTGACATCGCATCTTTCCTCGACCGTATTGACAGATATGACGGGGCCGGAGAGGCGAAGGCGGATTTCCGTTACAAGGCACTCACCCAGGCGCTGAAACTTCTTTCGGAGAGGGAAGACGACAGGACGAAGGCATTGCAAATGCTTTTCAGCGACCTTAGCATCGAACCCGTTGACAGCGCGACCGGACTTAAGACGACAGGGGCATGGGAGGGTGCATTCCATGAAGGCAATTGACCCCCATATCCACATGATTTCGCGAACCACCGATGATTACCTTAAGTTGGCTGTAAGCGGGATTCACGTAGTGACGGAGCCGGCTTTCTGGGCGGGTTATGACAGGTGTTCGGCCGGAAGTTTCCGCGATTATTTCCATCAGCTTACGGTTGCGGAACCCGCTCGGGCCGCCAGATTCGGCATCAGGCACTACTGCTGGATCGGCTTGAATTCCAAAGAGGCTGAAGACATCGAGCTTTCGGAGGAGGTGCTGGCCCTTATCCCGGAGTATCTTGACAGGGAGACGGTCCTCGGTCTGGGAGAGATAGGTTTGAACAAAAACAGCCGCAACGAAATCAGGGCGCTTGAAAGACAGCTTGCCCTGGCCGCCGAGAGGAACGACCTTGTTCTGATCCATACCCCCCATCTTGAGGATAAGCTGAAGGGTACGCGCATCATTATGGACATGATCCTCAGTGAGCCGCGTATCAAGCCGGAGCGGGTTCTGATCGATCACGCCGAGGAGCATACCATCGGCGAGATCAGGGAAAAGGGATTCTGGTACGGGCTCACGCTTTATCCCCATTCCAAGGGCAGTCCGGAAAGGGCCGTCGACGCCGTTGAGATCTACGGTCCCGACAGGGTCTGCATCAACTCCTCCGCCGATTGGAGCGTAAGCGATCCTCTGGCGACATTGAAGACCGCCAACGAAATGAGGAGACGCGGGCATCCGGAAGAATTGATCAACCGGATATTCTATGAAAACCCCAAGAGCTTTCTCGGCCAGTGTCCCAAGTTTCACATAGCATGATCACCTATTGCACCAACATTCACCCCGGCGAAAGCTGGGGTGAGATTTTTTCAAATATAAAGACGCACGTCATTGCCGTGAGAAACGCGGTTTCCCCCAATGAGCCCTTTCCCGTCGGACTCAGGCTTTCCAACAGGGCGGCGCGTGAGATGAATAACGACGTCTCCCAACGTTTTCAGGACTGGCTTGAAGAAAAGGGTTGCTATATTCCGACGATCAACGGCTTTCCCTATGCCTCGTTTCACCGTCCCGGCTTGAAGGAGGGCGTTTATCTGCCCGACTGGCGCTCTGAGGAGAGGGCGGTTTACACGATGCTTCTAACTGATCTGCTTGCTTCCTGGCTGCCGGAAGGCATGAGGGGTTCCATTTCCACGGTGCCGGTCGGCTTCAGAACCCGGATCGGCAGGGAAGACTACCCTGCCGTCAGAAGAAATCTTCTTGACGTCCTGGAGCATATTGACCGGCTCAGGCAGAAAAAGGGGCGTGACATCGTTCTTTCCCTGGAGCCTGAACCGGGATGCGTGATTGAGACAACGGCCGACGCCGTCTCCTTCTTGGAAAGAATGGATTTTCCCGAAGGGTTGCGCACCGGCGCCGGCATCTGCCTGGACTTATGCCACCTGGCGGTGGAATTTGAAGCGCCTTCAGGGTCGCTGGAGATGCTTTCTCAGGCGGAGATAAGGATTGGAAAGGTACAGGTGTCTTCGGGGCTGCGTTTTCTCCACTCCGAGATAGACAGCCTGGGTGATTTTGTCGAACCCCGCTATCTTCATCAGGTTGTCATCAGGGACGGCGACGGAGTCTTGACGAGGTACAATGACATACCGGAAGCGGTAAGACTTCATTCTGCACGAGCCGGCGAAGAGTGGCGGGTTCATTTCCATGTTCCCATTTATGCGGAGCGCACCCAAGCCTGCGGCACGACCAATTTCTTTATAGAGGAAGCCCTTCCGTTATTCAGCCGGGACGTCCTTCTGGAGATAGAAACGTACACATGGCGGATCCTGCCGGCGGGATTGCAGGCCGGCACGGTCGACGAATCGATAATAAGAGAGATTGAGTGGCTAAAGGCAAGGACATGAACCGCACCGTCGTTCTTAATGTAGTGGGACTCACCCGCAAACTGACAGGAGAGCGGACTCCCCAATTGCGCGCACTCTTAAAGAACAGCGCGAACATAAAGGCGATGACCCCGGCCGTCACCTGCTCTGTTCAGTCAACCTATCTGACGGGACAGACGCCTGCGGAGCACGGCATCGTCGGAAACGGCTGGTATTTCCGCGATCTCGGCGAGGTTTTGTTCTGGAGGCAGTCAAACCGGCTGGTGCATTCCGAGAAGATTTGGCATGTGGCAAAAAGGCGCGACCCCTCCTTTACCTGCGCGAATTCGTTCTGGTGGTATAACATGGTTACGGAGGTTGACTGGGCCGTGACGCCGCGGCCGGTTTACTGCGCCGACGGGAGAAAACTTCCGGACTGTTACAGCATCCCGCCGGAACTGAGGGACAAATTCAACAGGGAGTTCGGGAAGTTCCCACTTTTTCAGTTCTGGGGGCCGGCCACGTCCATCCGGACGAGCGAATGGATCGGGAAGGCGGCGATGGCCATAGAAGAGATGTTCCAACCCACTCTCCAGCTTGTCTACCTGCCCCATCTCGACTACATCCTCCAGAAAGTCGGGCCGGAAGGAGATATCGGCCATGACCTCTCCGAAATCGACGGACTCTGCGGCAGGCTGACTGATTTTTTTCGCGAAAGAGGCTGCCGTATCATCGTTCTGTCGGAATATGGAATCACTCAGGTATCGGGGGCCCTGCATCCGAACAGGATCTTGCGGGAAGCGGGCTATCTCGCACTGAAAACCGATCTCGGCAGGGAGTATCTCGATCCGGGCCAGTCGCGCGCCTTTGCCGTTGCAGATCATCAGATCGCCCATATCTACATCCGTGACAAAGGTGATATTCTCCCGGTGAAAAGGCTCTTCGAGAATACGGCGGGCGTGGAGCTGATTCTGGATGACGAAGGAAAAAGGGCCTGCCGGATAGACCACGAACGGTCGGGAGAACTTGTTCTCATATCGGAGAAGGATCGATGGTTCACTTACTATTTCTGGAATGACGACGGCAGGGCGCCGGATTATGCAAGGACGGTCAATATCCATGCCAAGCCCGGTTACGATCCCTGCGAACTGTTCTTGGATCCCGGAATAGTTTTGCCGAAATTAAAAATTGCCGGGACGCTGCTGAAGAAGGCCCTCGGCTTCCGCTGCCTGATGGAAGTCATCCCCCTCGATGCAGGTCTCGTACGGGGTTCTCACGGGAGAGTGACTGATAACGATGATGAAGGCCCCTTACTGATGACGACGGCGCCTTCTTTATTGCCGTCGGAGACCATAGAGGCAAAGGACGTCTTTGGATTGATGCTTGATCATGTATTCTGTGAATGATTCAGTAAAGAACTATTTGGATCTCTGCCGGATCAGCAATCTGCCTACGGTATGGACGAATGTGCTGACGGCCGTCGTGCTGTCGGGCAAGGGCTTTTCCTGGTCTGACTTTTTGCTTCTTTCCCTGTCCATGTCTCTTTTTTATTCCGGCGGCATGTGCCTGAACGATATACTTGACCGCACCGTCGACGGCATTAAAAAACCCTTTCGACCTATCCCTTCGGGAAGGATTTCACTGCGAAAGGCAGCACTATTCACCACTATTTTGTTTGCCGCAGCACTGGGTTTGCTGTTCCTCATGCCTTATAAAAAGGCGGTCCTCGCCGGCTGGCTGCTCCTTGCCATCATCGCCGCATATGACATCTTTCATAAGGCCCATCCCCTTGCCGTATTGCTGATCGCCGGCTGCCGATTCATGATCTTCGCGGTTTGTTCCCTGGCCCTCGCCGGCTTGCTGGTTCCTGCCGCCATGATCGCAGGAATGTTTCATTTTGTTTATATTATGATTGTCAGCGTTGCTGCAAGGTATGAAAACAGCATGGGGAAGCCCTTTGACTTTCCCGTTATTCCGGTGATGATCGCCGGCATCTCTTTGTTGGACGGGATTTTGATGGCCCTTTTTGTTTCGCCGGCATGGATTCTTGCCGGATGCGCCGGCGCCCTTCTTACCCATTACGGCCAAAGATTCGTTAAAGGCGATTGAATTGAAAAGGGGAGAGAGCAGGGGATCGGGGACATGATGCGGAAGCCCACAGGGATCGCATCATGTCCCCGAAGTATGGTTATGCTTTTCTTCTTCTATAAACTGCCGCGGCGGCCAGAATAAGGAAGAACATCATGACCACTGTCGCCAGCGGATGCTTGATGCCAAAGATCATGGGCGTCAGCGCAACCCTGGTTGCCGTTCTCAATCCCTCATGCCCGGCAATGTACGCTGCCATAGGCGGCGAGACGCGGTAATAGAAATTCACAAAGGCCCGCCCCGGCGCATTCGTCAGCAACCAATGGTCCCTGAATTGCTGCAGCAGGACCACGTCGGGGGCCATGGCGCTTCCGAAAGCGGCCGTGGCGATGAAGCAACTGGCTTGAGGGAAAGCATTCTTATTGTCGGCTGAGGTTGTTGAGGTGGTTGAGGTGGCTGCGGCCTCTCCACTGTCAAATCCCGGCGCGCCGGGGTCCACGACTTTTCCGTCCACCGGACCTTGAGATCCGTCAGGAAGTCGATCCTCTGGACCGCCGTCCGTCAGGGTAACCTTGATGGTCTTTGTCGGTATGTCGGCTTCAATGAGGATGTTGGCCTGGCCATTCCATGAGCCGCCCTCAATTTTGAACCACTTGAGACCCTTCTTCAGTACGCCGTTATTATCCAAAAAACCATCGGGGTTGTTTTTATCAAAGGCGCCGTCGGGAACCTTGATGGAAAGGACGGTCGTCCCGCCGTTGCTGCCGTCCGGTTTCTTCACATTGTTCAGCGTGAAATCAAAGGAGCCCACGGGAAGGGTTATCTCTTTTGCCTTTGCGGCTCGAGCGATATTCCCCCGCATGGCAGCATTGATCGTAACTGGCGCAGTGGACTCAAGTGTCACGAGACCCTTATTAAGGTCTGGCGTATCGGATGCGGGGTCTTCAGCAAGGAACTTCTGCGTGCCCTCGATATTGATATCGGCAAAGGCAAGAGACATGAGCATCCAGGCCGTCGTGGTGAATTGCTGAGGGTCCAGCCCAGCGCCGCTGTACCAGTAATTGCTCGCAGGGATAGTGGCCGGGGTCACATCGGTTTTATTTGTGACGAGCGTGTCTTTTAAATCCTGCACCCAGGCATTGGTTCCCACGGTAGCTCCCGAGCCGATGGTTCCGGTGAGGCCCTTGGACATGGCAAAGACAAAGTAATAGTAAGCACCGCTGTCCCCGGGCACCCCATTCCACATATAGTGGTTATTGAACCAGGTGACGGCCTTGGCAACCATGGGGTTCTGATCTTCCCCGATCATGGCCAGGCTCCAAAGTCCGCCGCCAGTCATGGTGCCGGCCAGGAAGCTCGTGGTGCCGGGATAGTAGGAAAATGCTCCTACATTGGCGGCGTCCCCATCAAACTGGCTCTGATCGCGTGTGAGGAAACCCAGCAGGGCCGTTGCCCATGCCGAGCCCTTGATATCCTGTCCCAGATATCTCGAACCATAATACAGGCCCATAGTGGCGAATTGCGTATTGGACAAATCGGCGCCGCCACAACTTCCCGGGGTTTGTGCGGAATAAGTCCATCCGCCGTCATATGAATCACAGCCGCCGGCTGCCCCGTTGGCGGCCTGGCCTGCAATCAGTGAGTTGACAGCGTTCTGGATCATCTGACTATAAGCCGCGCCCTGGGTGTGAGCCCCATCGTAAAGGCACAGCGCGACGAGGGACAGGCCATTTTCATAGGTCCAACTGTAATTGTATATCCCGCCATCGCCGCCGGTGGCAGGGTCTTTATAAAAACTTTTTATGTAGATGATTCCCTTGTCGATCAAGGGTCTGTAATCCAGATCGCCCGGATTTACCGGGGCTTTATACATTCCCGTTTCGATGAGAGCGGCTACCGCCGATGCCGTTGCCGCCAATGGAGACGAGCTGTCATTCCAATAGCCTCCGAGTCCCGCTCCCTGATCTGTAAAGTTATTAAAAAGATACGTCTGTCCGCCGGCGACGGCGTCGGCTACCTGCTGGTCAGTGACGGGAGTTAGACCAATGGCAGAAACGGCCGTCTTGTTAAAATGGTTAAAAAAGAGTAACAATCCTATTACTGCCACCGCCGAACAGATAATCACGCCTTTTAAAATTAATTTTTTCATTGCTCTTGCCTCCCTGTTTATGTGATTACTTACGATATCGTTCCCCCATTTATCATCTTAGCCTTCTCCTGGCGAGAAAGCTTATTTCTTCTTGATCTTGACTCCTCTTAACCGCTCATCATCCGTTTTTACGTCCGTACGTGAAAAGTTTATCGAACCCGGTCAAAGCCCTTTCCTCAAGGCTTGTTTGACGCGGAGCGAAATCCGAAATAGGGACCCGTGTATGTCGGAATACGGAACATGCGTTCGAAACATCGAAGATATTTGTAGCCATACGACCATCCCCCTCCGCGTCTTACCCTGGTTTTGTCTTTCGGAGCCACATCGGGGCCGCGAGGGTTAGATGTCCCATCGGATGCCCATTTGTAGTCCTCAGAGCTCCAATCCCATGTCCATTCCCACACGTTGCCTGCCATATCATAGAGGCCATAACCATTAGCAGGATACACGCCCACCGACGTTGTTTTCCCCATATTATAATTGCCATTGCCCGTTCCGAGGTCGCTTCCCCAGGGGTAACGCCTTCCAAGAACTCCCCCACGCTCAGCTTTTTCAAACTCCGCCTCTGTCGGAAGCCTGTAACCATCGGCATCCCACTTTACATGCGAGTTCATTACATCCACTTTCCCGGCCCGGTATATCTTAGTTTGCGCGGCGTCTGTGTAGTATACGGGGGTTCTTCGCTCTTTCTCGGAGCGGGCGTTGAGCCACTTCACAACATCATACCAACTCACCGTGGTGACGGGCATGTTCGTCCCTATGGAGATGGAACCGTTCCTACCGGGATTATCAAAATTGTAGCCATGCTGTACCGCCCAGTCGTAAACTGACTTCCAGAGCTCATATTTCGTCTCATACTTGTCGATGTAGAAACCATCAATATTGACCTTGTGAACGGGCATGGCATAGGTTGTTCCATCGAGGTTGTCACCCATCTGAAAAGTTCCACCCGGGATGAGGACCATGGCGGGAAGTGGTTTCACCACGAGGGGCGTCGCGGATGCCGCAGGGGAATCTGCACTTTCCTCGCCGCCTCTGACCGCGGTCAGTACAAAAAAATACCCCGTCTTATTTTTTAACCCGGTAATAATATGTGGACTTTTTACCTCCGCGATTTTTATACCCGTTTTATTCGTCACGAATATATCCGTCGCATAGTATATATTGTATGCTGTTGCTCCTTGCACCTCCGGCCATGTTATGGCGACCTGCTGGTTTCCCTCAACTGCGTTGAGCCAGGTGGAGGGAGGGAGTGGTGGACTTTTTCGGGGTGTGGCGCTGACCTCAAAAGAGGTTGCACTCTCGCCGTTCGCATTTGAGGCG
>MICJ01000019.1:25241-29651 GCA_001830835.1 Syntrophobacterales bacterium GWC2_56_13
ACAAAATAGTAGGGTACATCGTTTGAAAACGGTATTACCTGGGGACTAATTGCCCCCGCAACCTTGGCGCCGGTTGTTTTGTTAACGCCTGGAGTCCTGCTATAGTAAACTTGGTAGGATGTGGCTTCCCTTGAATTAGCCCACGAGACCCGTACCTTCCCATCCTCGGCCGCTGCCTTGATGTACGTTGGGGCATATGGCGGAGGCTTCGCTGATGGTGTAGCAGACACTTCTCGGGAAAGAGCGCTTTCACCCTTTTCGTTCACGGCTGTGATTGCGAAATAGTACGTGGCGCCGTTTTGCAAATCTCTTGCCGTATAAGGGCCATGCTCGTCTGGCACCTTAATCCCCTTTGCCTTTGTCACACCTGGTGAGGTGGAATAATATATATTGTATACGTTTACGTTTGCTATCGGCGACCAGTTGAGGATGACCCTCTGCACGCCGGCATCGGCGGTTATGCTGGAAGGGGAATTGATGTTCACCGCGCTTCCTCCCCCGCCGCCGCACCCGCAAAGAGGACCGAGCAAAATGGCGGCAAGAACGACCACCTTGAAACCTTTCAGAATTCTATAAGCCGTCAAGTCATCACCCCTCTGGAAATCATCCTCACTCTCCCCGTAACGCCCACGGCCGATTTCCCTCATGAAATATAGAGGCGACCCTTGCGATCGCCTCTCTTGTGATCATTTTCCTGCCGCGGCCCGATTCTATCACAACCGCTATTTGACGATCCCCGCCGCCGTGCCGCCGGTGATCGTGCCCAATGATCCCCCTGACAAAGTTCCGGCGGCGGCGCCTTTAAAGTCGATAGTCGCACTGTTCACCATACCGTTTCCGCTTACCGTCGCCCCCCATTTATTGTTAGTTGTATCCCATGCATTTGGAGTGAACGTTGCGCTAAGTCCGCTGGCGTTAGTGTAGTTGCTCCCCGTGAGATCGACTGCTGCAGGCAGCGGACCGGGTAGCGCTCCCACGTCATAAGTCCCGCTCACAGTGCCAGTTGCCCAGATTTTGGGGACACCCCCCGTAGAAGGGGCGAAGAATGTCACATCCGTCATGTTGACGCTGAGAGAGTTGCCTGCGGTGGTAATGCGGCTTCCCGTGAGATCGGCCTGGCCTACGTTGTAGGCTGGGATGTTAAGCTCCGTCAGCTTTACCTGTCCACCTCCGGGAGACGTATCAGCCGCCATGGTCAGGAACTTGTTTGTCTCTATCCACGCCCCGGTCTGAACCGCCTGCCAAGTTAGATTGGTCGGATTGGTTGGATTGAAAGATCCGATGGTTTCGCCCACGCTGATCCATGTCATCGGGACGCTTGCTGTAATATCAGCCCCGTAGCCTAAGGTCGTGCCGGCAAGCCTCTCGTTCGACCACTGGGTTCCCTGGGTATAGGTACCGCTTATCCCGATCACTGAATAAGGAGGATTTGGATCATAAGCAGCATAATCCAGCGCGAGGCTCCAGTTACCCGATGTCGAACCCGTGTCAGTATAAATTCCTTCTGCCAAGGTCTGCCATATGCCCCAGTCCCTGGCGGGGGTGGGAATGGAGTATTTCCATCCCAGGCCGGACCATCCGATTATGGTATCTCCTGCGCTGAACGCACCGGAACCGGATGTTAAGCTGTTAAAGTATAAATCATTGGAAGAGGTAAGAGAACCAGAACCCAGCAATGACGGGGCGAGACCGGTTTCCAGTACGGTCGGCGTCCAGGTCCCATCGGCCTCAAACATACCGAGCTCAGGATAATATGCGCCGGCGAGGCTTCCCTTCAATATCCCTGCGTTGCCTGACGGGTCTATGAAAAGGCTGTAAACCTTTGCATCGATTGTCCCGTCTTTCCATACCCCACCGGTAAGTCCCCAGAACGCCCCGCCGTCATAAGTGGTAAAGGGATAGGTGGCATTATTTCCGTCATAGCTGTAGATGGGAGCGTTCCAGAGATACGGAGCGTCGAGCGGCGACGCACTATACGGTCCCATCAGACTTAAAGAGTTCGCACCCGACCAGGGGGACTGGATCCCGCCGACGAGACCGTCGATCGTGTCGCCCACACCCAAGATGCCGTCGCCATCGTTGTAAAGTCCATTGCCGTTGGAGTCATAATCTATCTTTCCGCCGAAGGTTAAGGGCGCGCCTTCATAAGTGCCGACGCTTTCTGCGATCCAGGTGCCTGAGCCTTCCGTCGGTTGATCGCTTACGCCGTAAATCGGCCCGCCTATGGTGCCTTTGTGCCTTAAGGTAAGGTAATTTCCACCCAAGGTTCCGGTTATCTCGCCGTTATCCGTCCAAGAAGTACCATTCATGGTGGCCAGCCAGTAGCCGTAATCCTGTACATTGTCGGAACCGAAGACGCCCTCCCCGCCGATGACGGCCGACCAGGTAGAGGGTGAGACGCCGTCCGGCGGCTTGCCGGAGAATATGTTGTCTGAAGTTGGGGTTGGGAGTGATGTATTTTGCAGCAACAATTCGTAGATACCCCAGGGGAGGCTTTCTGCGTTGGCGAGACCAAAGTTCTTGATGAGGTAATTAGTCGTACCGGCATTGTAGGAGGGGGCAACGGGGTTCGGAGGGAAGGTTACATATCCGCCTATAATAGAACCCACCGGACCTTCTATACCATTAAACGCGCCTTTCCAGGCGGCGTTGAGGAGTCCAGTTCCAATGTTTGGTAAACCATCAACGTCATAGATTTCCGAAGGGGAGATACCTTCCGTCTTTATAGCAGTTGTTGCGATGGGATTGTTATCCACGAACCACATGCCGATCGCAGGATAATAGTTTCCGGAGATATTGCCTTCCAGGACGCCTGCCGTCACCGTGCCGCCATTGGGGGGCGTGATGTAAATGCCCGCTACGGAACCTGTCATAACAGTATTTGACCAAAGTCCCGTCGTTGTAAAATCGGCATAACCGGTAGTGCCGCTTGAGATAAGATCGTTTGCAGTAACATAGGAATACCAGAGATGGGGAGTGCCCTCTCCAGGATCGTCGCCATAACTGAACGCACCTATAGCGGTTAAATTGGACGTGCTGTCCCAGAGTGCGGTTGTGGTGCCGCCCGTGAAGCCCTGAATTACGCTTGCCGGGATCATATTACCGAAGGAATTATAATTTAGATCGGCAATAAGGTCGCCGTTATAGGCGAGCGGCGTTTCTTCCCACGTGCCAAGAGAAATCGCCTGCCAAGTGCTGTCAGCGGTATTGTAAGTGCCGAGTATGACGCCCGTAAGAAAAGTAGTCAAACTCGTTGGAGTAAGTATCTTGCTGTTCGTTATATCTAAGGCGCCTGCTAATTCGTTTCCTGACCAACTCGATCCTGCAATGTTTAATATCCCGTAGGCGTTTGCAAAGTCATAGTTAAGAAGGGGATCATATACATTATCTCCCGGCGTAAATCCGATGACTGCGTTCCAGTTTGATGGAGGCGGGGAAGTGGGAGAGTAGGCGCCGCCACCGCTCCATCGCAATATACCCCAGTTCTGGTCAAGAAGGGATGTGGCCGAGAAATTTCCGACGTCAGAAGCATAAGAACCAATTATATCCCCGGCGATGAGGCTATGATTTTCACCATAGCGATATGGGCCGCCGCCATAGGGGAAAGACGGCAAAACAGCAAGTTCGGATGGCAGCACGCTGGTTGAGCCCATGGGGACCGAGGTAATTGTTCCTCCCACCTCCCACATGCCGATGCCGGGATAGGATAGGCCGGCGATATTATTCGATGTTAAATATCCCGTTTCGCCATCAGGTTTGATATAGATGGCAATGAACGCGCCTTCGAGGGTGTTGTTCAGGGCAGTTCCTCCTATAATGCCGCTAAATCCTGCCCCGCTGCCGGCGCCCATTGCGTCTATTCCCCACAGAGTCCTGTTATTGGGATTGCTGTATACACCCATCGCAGTAAATGACGGAGAGCCCGTCCATAAATCCGCCGTGCCGCCCATGAGGCCGGTAATGTCATTTTCGGAAATTAAACCTGAATTAAAATCATGGTAGAAGAAGGCGCCAGTGAGGGCCCCGCCAAAGGCGAGGGACGTCTCGGTGTATGTGTCGAAGCCCAAGTCCTGTGCCTGCCATAGACCGCCGCCGTGGATGCCGGTGACCTGGCCTATGCCGCTGCCTAGCGTCGTTGAGGACAGATAGGTAAGATTTGATGTGCCGGAAATGGCGTCAACTGTTGCGTCTGCCGTGATGTGCGACAGCCAGTAGCCGTTGGAAGGCGTTATATCATTTATAGTTACAGTGTCGCCGGGGTAATAGGGACCATATCCCTTACCGCCCGCCGTAAGGCTCACAGGGCCGGGCGACAGAGTTCCGTTGCCTCCTAAATCGATCAGCCAGGCGCCTGTGGATGATCCTTCGGGCAAAGTGGAAATTACCCTGATGCCTTCGGAGGAAGCCAAA
>MICJ01000020.1 GCA_001830835.1 Syntrophobacterales bacterium GWC2_56_13
AGAAAAAAGACTGCTCCGGAAGAGAGACCCCCCAGTAGAGGCCGAGGAGCGGCTCGTCCCGGGGATGCCTCATCTCCTCCAGCATTTCCCGAGTCGGGAGCTTCCTCACGGTGAGGAGGACATTTTCCATCCGATCCCGGATCTCCGCCGGGATGCGGTCGTACGCGCGCCGGACGGCCCTGTCGAATTCCTTCTGAGTCAGCTTCATGGACGGCAAAATGAATGCAAAATCAATAAAAATCACGTTTTGCGGTAATCACACCCGGTTCTCATGCCTAAAAACCCCCTTATCGCAAATAATTATGACACAATTGCTGCCCGGATGCCACAACGGGATTCGCCGATGGTAATTTCTGCTTGCAAAATGAATATTCTGAAGCGAGAATACCCGCACATATGCAATGAGGGCCCCGCGGCCCGGGGAGAAAACTGGAGAGATATCCATGAAACGCATCGAATGGCTTCTGGCCCGAAAAGAGGAAACGGTCCTCAACGTCTTCAAGCTCAAATCGATGGTCCGGGAGAATGATTCGCTTGCGGTCCTCATTTACGGCAGCCCCGATCCGGACGCCGTCGCCTCCGCGATGGCGCTGCGGGAGATCTTGAACCAGACGAAGCCCCTGGCGAAGTGCGTCTTCGTTGCCACGGAACCCGTAGTCCGGTATCAGAACGCCGAGTTCATCCGGGAGATGAAGGTCGAAATACAGATGCTCGACAAGACCGATCTCAAAGAGTTCCGCCTGATCGCCCTCGTGGACGCCCAGCCGACCTTCTTCGGCGAGGCTCTTGACGGGATCAAGCCTCAGATCGTCCTCGACCATCATCCCTGCAAGACGATCTGGCATGCGTCGCTCGCCGACGTCCGGCCGAACTACGGGGCGCTCTCCACGATCATGACAGAGTATCTCCTCGCCGCGCGGGTGAAGATCCCCAAAAAGCTATACACGGCCCTCCTTTACGGGATCCGGAGCGACACGACCAATTTCGAGCGGGACGCCAGCCTCGAAGACATCGGCGCCTATTATCTGAATTTCATGCGCGCCAACCGGCAGCTCGTCCGGCGCATCGAACTGAACCAGATCCCGGACCGGTTCCTCAAATACTTCGATTACGCCTACCACCACAAACGCCGCTACCGCGATCGGGTGATCTGTTTTCTGGGCGCCGTCGATAGTGCGGATGTCTGTGTCCAGGTGGCCGATTTTTTCCTCCGGGTCATCAACGTCTTCTACGTGGTTGTTGCCGGCATCGTGAAGGACCGGATTATCATCGTCTTTCGGGGGGACGGCTACCGCCGGGACTGCGGCGCCATAGCCAGGAAATCATTCGGTAACATCGGAAACGCGGGTGGCCACCGGAGCGCGGCACGGGTTGAGATCCCCATCGAGACGCTCAAGACGGCCCTCGACAACGACCTCTCCCAGGAGGCGGTAGACAGGTTCCTCGTTCAGCGCCTACGGCGGAAGAGGTATCCTAATACCGGGGCGAACGGAAAGGAATGATCGATTATTCTTCGGATTTGGTCTTGGACGGAGGTTGACTTTTTTCCGTTTCGGGGGCCTTGTCCTCTTTCTTCTTTTCTCCTGCCGGGGCCTTCTTTCCACTGTAATCGGTGGCATACCAGCCGCTCCCCTTCAGGTGAAAAGAGGAGAGCGACATCAGTTTCTGGACGGAACCGCTGCAGGATCTGCAGGACGTAACCGCGGGGTCTGCAATCCCCTGGAATGACTCGAATTCCTTGCCACATTTTCTGCATTTATACTCATATATCGGCATCGAAAAACCTCCAATAGCATACTCTCACTGCATCAGGTCACCGATCTGGTAGCGGTTGCTGAAGCAATCCAGGACCAGATTCAAATCGGGATCCGTGCCCGGTTTGAGCAAGTTCCGGGTGATCCGGTGGACCGTCTGCTCCTCGTCCAATTTCTCCTCCTCCGGGGCGTCGAAATTCCCTTCGCCCTGCTCGAAGCGGATCACGTGCACAAGCTCGTGCGCCGCGATGTAAAGGAGCAGGGACGAGAGCCGGATGAAGGAATGGGCCCTCTCCACGGCGTCTAAGATCCTGTCGTCCTGGAGGCAGATCCGGTAGAAGTAAAAACCCTCCTCCGCCCCCTCGTGTTCCTTACTGAACTGGTACCGGCAGAGGTGGGCAAATGCCCCCTCGCGGACCTCGTGCTTTTCGAGGAAGGCGAGCGTCTTTACGTCATACCGGTGACCTTTCCACTCCGAGGGGCTGAGACGGAAATACTGTCCCGCCATCGTCTCGGCCTGCGAAAAGGTCTTACCCGCAAGCGATATCTGCGTTCCATTGAAGTACCGCTCCATCGCGCACCATCCGTTGATCCTTCCTTATGGTTATTAATATATGCATGTACCGGCGTATGTCAACTCCTATTAGGGAAAGAGGGGACAGCTCCCGATTTTGCCGGGAAAAATCGGGAGCTGTCCCCCTGAGGGATTATTTGCGGGGCAAGGTCTTGATGTCCCAGACCGCCTCGCAGAATTCCGTCATCTTCTCCTCGCCTGCCGGGATAACGTGTCGGACGCTCCGGCTGAAGGCCTTCCGGGAGGAGGGGTATTCGTAGATCCCGCCGCTGATCGTCTTCAGGTTTACATGGCTCATCGGCAGTCGCGTGGCATAGACGATGAAGCGGATCACACCAAAAGGGGGCCGGACGGCCAACTGGTAACGGTCGCCTTCATCGGGGAGCAGATAGCGCTTATCCTTTTCGAAGACGGACATCTGCCGGTAGTTGTTGGGGAGGAGCTGGCGAATTTTGCCCTTGACATCAATCTGAACGACCTTGCCGTAAAAGTCCCGGTTCCCCAGGAGGTTGAGGGTGATTGTCTCCCCTTCCCGGTACTCCTTCCGGTCGGTCCAGATCCGGACGTCGAGGAGGTCAGCCCGGTCGAGAAGGGCGGCATCCGGGCGGTTTCCGGTTTTTCTGTTCTTCAGGACAAACCCCGCCTCTGTTTCAAGCCAGAGGTGCGGGCGCGCATCTTTCCCGGTTTTGACCTCCTTTTGCCCCACGATCATCACGAAGCCTTTAGAAGGCGTCCGGACGAGATCGAAATCAAGGCCGGCCTTCCCCAACTCGCCGAGGTGATCCCGGGCCTTTTCCAGGGCGGATTTCTGGCCCCGGCCCAGGGCCGCGGCGCGGGTTTCCTTCCCGCCGGGTTTTGCGGCCGTGACCGCCCCGGCATCGACGCCGATGATCAGGGAACGGTTCTCCGCATCCGGCGGCGGTGGGGCAGGGGGCGCCGCCGCAGCAGGGACGAAGATCAAAGAGGTGAACAGTATCGCGATAAAAACGAAGGGTGCATGCCGACGAAGAAAAAAAGAAATAACCATGATTTGCCTCCTTTCCTGAAGGGGTCTGTCTGTCCTGCAGATGATAAGGAAGGCGCACCGCCGCAGCAATCACTCTTCTCGACGGCGGATGGTGAGATGGCGCCTTTCGCGATGACGCAGGGCGGATTCCAAGAGGGCTTTCCCGCCCTTTCCCCCTCCCCGGCGGGGAAGGGTGGATTATCCGGTATCGGGCAGGGGCGCCGGCGTTACCTGGGAATGGGCGTTGTGGTCAAGAGGTATTTGAGGTCGTCGTCCTCGAAGCGAATGGAGAAGCCCCCGTAAATCGACCGGTTGTCCTGGTCGCTGACAAAATCGTCCCACCCGGCGGAGAGGTAGATGTGCTTGAAGATTTGGTATTCCGCGCCGGCCTTCAGATGCGCGCGTCTGTCGTTGCCGAAGCCGAAGGCCTCGAAGGAGAGCTTGAGCTTGTCGTTCAAGGCGAGGTAGTCGACACCGACACCGCCGGTAGACTCCAGCAGACCGCCCCGGAGGACCACATCCCGGTAACGCTTGGCGATCTGGGCGTTGAAGAGGAGGCCGTCGCGGTCCCATTCCTCCGTCCGTGTTGTTACGCCGCCGGTTGTAATGTCCTTGGTGGTCCATCTTCCCCTCGGGTCGCTGACGACGCCGAGGATGTAGAACTTGTCCTCCTTGGGCTGGATCCGCAGTTCAAGAAAACTCTTCGCATCGCTCTTGTCGAAGAGGTATTCGCCCCGGTAGCTGAGGAAGGTCCGGAACTGTTCCGCCTTGTTCACGTAACGGTTAAGACCGGTCAGCCCCTCGTTGAGGTTTCGCACCGTCTCATCGTCGTTGATGAGCTTGCCGATGCTCCCCCGCCCCTCGTTGATCTTTTCCGTCACCTCCTGAAGCGAGGCCAAAGTCTTATTGAGTTTATCTGCTGTGGCGCTGTCTTTGACGAGCTTTCCCAGGGTCCCTTCGCCCCGGTTGACGCCGCCGGTGATCTCGTTGAGTGTTGCGAAGGTCTTTTCCATTGCGCTCGATGCGGCCTTCAGGCTGTCCATGACCTGGCCGACCTTCTCGTCGTTCTGGGTGACGACCCGGTTCAAATTCCCGGTGAGCTCGCGGGTGTTTTCCAGGGCGGCGCGAAGGGCGGCTTCGTTGCTCACGATCACGTTGTTGAGGTTGCGCGTGAGATCCCTGGTATTTGTGAGGATGCTGCTGATCGCCTCCTCGCCATCCTTTCCGGCCAGGACCCGGTTGAGGGAACTGGTCACCCCGCGGACGTCCTCTGCGATCAGGCTCAACTGATTGAGCATCCGGTCGATGTCCGTCTGGCGCTCCGTTCGGGAGATCTGTTCGCCCGGTCCGAGGAACGCCGCCCCGCGGGTGCCGGGGTGGAGTTCGACGTACTTTTCGCCCAGGATCCCATGGGTCTTGACGGCGGCGATCGCGTCATGCTCGAGTTTCACGCCGGGGGTGATGCGGAGCCGAACGAGGGCCTTGCCTTCCTTCAGGCTGATCGATTCGACCCGCCCTACCTCCACGCCGGCGATCTGGACCGAGGCGTCCTTATCAAGGCCGGCCGCGTTTTCGAAGACGACGTCCAGCGTATAGCCTCGCTTCAGGCCGAGGGTCTGTTTCCCGACCTGGAAGGACATGTAGCCCAGGATGATCAGTCCCGCGAGGACGAACAACCCGACCTTTGCCTCCGAACTCAGTGAAAACATTACTGCCTCCCCAATTCTTTCTTTTTCATTACATGATCCGGATCGGTCCGTCGATGCTTCCCGACAGGAACTGGACCGTGACGGGGTTCCGCGACGCCCGCAGCTCCTCCGGCGTGCCGTATTCGATGATCTTCCCCTCGTAGAGCATGGCGATCCGGTCGCCGATCTCGAAGATCGACTGGATGTCGTGGCTGATCACGACGCAGGTGAAGTTGAATTTCTTCTGGGTGTCTATGATCAGCCGGTTGATCGCCTCCGTCATGACGGGATCGAGGCCTGTTGTCGGTTCGTCGAACAGGACGATCTGCGGGCGCATGGCGATCGCCCGCGCCAGACCCACCCGTTTGCGCATCCCGCCGCTCAGCTCGGAAGGCATCTTTTCCTCCACCCCGGTCAGGCCTACGGAGCGGAGCCGATCGGCGACGGTTTCCCGGATCTCCTTCTCCTTCATCCGCGTGTGCTCCCGGAGGGGAAAGGCGACATTTTCGCCCACCGTCATCGAATCGAAGAGGGCCGCCTCCTGGAAGAGCATTCCGAATTTCTTTCGGATCTCGTTGAGATCCCGGTCCCCTAACTTCGCGATGTCCGTGCCGTCGACCAGAACCTGGCCGCGGTCCGGCCTGAGGAGGCCGATGATGTGCTTGAGCAGGACGCTCTTCCCGCCGCCGCTCCGCCCGATGATCACGGTGGTCTTCGCCTCCTCGATCTGGAGGTCGATGCCGACCAGAACCTTCTGCTTGCCGAATGATTTATGGAGATCGATCAGCTTAATCATGGATCATCGCTTTCGCCTGAAACCCGACACCTTGCACCCAAAACTCAAAACATGATCGCCGTCAGGAAATAGTCGCTGATCAGGATCGTGATCGAAGCCAGGACCACCGCCTCCGTCGTCGCCCGGCCGACCCCCTCGGCCCCGCCACGCGTGTTGAACCCCTTGTAGCACCCGATCAGGGACAGGATCAGGCCGAAACAGGCGGCCTTGACGAGCCCGTTGTAGATGTCGTTCAGTTCCACGAGCCGCGTGATGTTCTTGATGAAGATCCCCGAGTTGATGCCCAGGATGTGAACCCCGACGAAGTATCCGCCCAAGATGCCTACGAAATCGGAAACCACGGTGAGCATAGGCGCCATGAGGACCCCGGCGATCACCCGGGGGACGATCAGGTGCTTTACTGGATTGGCCGCCATGACGTAGAGGGCGTCGATCTGTTCGGTTACCCGCATCGTTCCCAGCTCCGCCGCCATCGCGGAACCCGCCCGGGCCGTGACCATCAACGACGTGAGGACCGGTCCCAGCTCCCGCGTCATCCCGAGGGCGACTGTGCCGCCGACAAGGCTCTCGGCGCTGAACATCCGGAAGCCGTGGTAGCCCTGGAGGGCCATGACCATGCCGGTGAAGGTCCCCGTGAGGACGACGACGAAGATCGATTTGACCCCGACAAACTCCATCTGCTTGAAGATGTTCCGGAGCTTGAGGGGGGGCCTGAACATCCAGGCGAGGACCGAGATGAACAGGAGTAGGATCTTCCCCATCTCCTCGACATTTTCCAGAACGGCCCTGCCGAGGCGGTCCAGGGCGCCGGAGACACGGTTCATTTACAGTGGTCCTCGTTTATAGGCGTGAACCTCCAGGGCGGACCGGATGATCCGGTCGATCAGGTCCGCCTGGGTGATCCCGGAGGCCGCCGCCTGGTGGAACAGGACGGTGGAGGGCGTCATTCCGGGGAGCGTGTTGGGCTCCAGGACCGCCACCCGCCCATCCTCTCTGACAAACATATCGATCCGGGCATACCCCTTCAGGTTGAGGACGCGGAATGTTCTTACCGCCGTCTCCCGGATCTTCTCTATCTTGTCGGCAGGAAGGCGCGCCGGGGTCTTGTTTTCCCCCTGGCCGTAGAGGAATTTGTCCTCAAGAGAGAGGACGTCGTCGGTGGGTATCGTCTCCGATGGGGTCAGGGCCTCTGGTTCATCCAGGCCCAGGACGCCGCAGGTCACTTCCATCCCGGTGAGAAATTCCTCCACAAGGGCCATGTTGTCCCATTTAAATGCGTTATCCAGAGCGTCCGGAATTCTCTCTGCCTCTACGACCTTCTTCACGGCGGTGCTGCACCCCTCCCGGCAGGGCTTGACGACGCAGGGGAACCCGATATTGCGGGCAATCTCCTCCAGAACTGCCGCCTGCTCCCTTTCCCACCGCTGCCGGGGGACGGGGATCGTCCGCGGGACATCGATGCCGCTGATCTCCAGGATCAGCCGGGAGACATACTTGTCCATCCCGATCGCGGAGGCCAGGACGCCTGAGCCCGTGTAAGGGATTTTCAGAAGTTCGAGGAGCCCCTGCATGCAGCCGTCCTCCCCGTACTTGCCGTGGAGACCGAGA
>MICJ01000021.1:0-8738 GCA_001830835.1 Syntrophobacterales bacterium GWC2_56_13
GGCCGGATCGGGACCGGGATTTCGCAGACCTGTGCTGGTGGTTCAGAAAGACGCTTTCAATGATAGCGCCATATCAACGGTCGTCGTTCTAGTCATAACCCGGAATCTCCGTTTGGCTGAGGCGCCGGGAAATGTCATGCTGCCGAAGAGAAGCACCGGTCTTCCCCACGATTCGGTAGCAAATATCTCTCAAATTGTCACCATCGATAAACATTTTCTGACAGATTGTGTTAGCATCCTCCCCCGCAATCTTTTCGAAAAGGTTAATGCCGGTCTCGATCTTATCCTTGGGAAATAGAGAATCAAATTTCCGGTTGCAAGTAAAGCGCCCTTTCACTATAACGAGCCCGTCCATCCCGATCGGCAAGTTTTAAGTTAAAAAATGGCGTCTTGTGAAATGAACCTCATGATGAAAAGCCTTCTACAGCCTACCGCCTGGAAAAAGTTCCTCTTCTTTTTCCTGTCTGATATCATTCTCTTTTACCTGTCGTTGCTTTTTGCCTTGCTGTTTCATTTCGATCTGAACCTGAACATCCGGTACAATCCCCTCATTTTTCCCGTTCTGCCTTTCTTTGTGGCGGTGAAGATCGGCTCTTTCTTTATCTTCCGAATCTACAAGATGACCTGGCGGTATGTTGGGCTGTATGATTTTTTGAGCATCTTTATCGCCACGGTGACCGCCACTTTTGTGTTGATGCTTGGCGTGCTCCTGCCCGGAAATTGTGGGGACACGATCCTGAATTCTGGCGAATTCAGGTCATGTCCCCAAATTTTCGGGTTCCTGCCCGTGGATCTGCCGCTGAGCGGTTTCTCCAAGAGGGTCGTCCTGGCCGATGGGATCATTACGCTTTTTCTGATTTCCTGGTTGCGGGTGTCCAAAAGGATTTACAGCGAAGTCCTGCGGGAAAGACGATTGAAGAACCGGGGCGGGAAGAGGACCCTGATTGTAGGCGCCGGCAACGCCGGGGAAATGATCCTGCGGGACATGATGAAGCAGGGGTTCGATCACTTCCTGCCGGTGGGTTTCCTCGATGATGATTCGATGAAGGCGGGGACGTACATCCACGGGATCAAGGTCTTGGGCGGCACGGACGAACTGCCAAGGGTCGTTTCCGCCCATGACGTCCAGGGGGTTCTGCTGGCGATTCCGACGCTGAATCATCAGAAATTGCGGGATCTCTACAACGCGGCGAAAAAGGCCGACGTCTCGGATATCAAGATCATCCCGCGCATCTACAACTTCAACCGGCCGGACATCAACCTGCGCGACCTGGAGGAGATCAGCATCGAGGATCTGATCGGCCGGCAGAGCATCGCCATCGATGCGGCGGGGATCGAGGGATTTCTGAAGGGCAGGCGCATCCTGGTAACCGGGGCGGGCGGCTCGATCGGGTCGGAGCTGGTGATGCAGGTCTGCACATATCAACCGGCGGAGGTCGTCCTCTTCGACATCGATGAGACGGAGCTGCACAACCTCGGGTTGAAGCTGCACCGCCGCTTTCCGCAGTTGCAGGGGGCGCTCCATTTCGTCACGGGGGATGTCCGGGATGGCCGGCGGGTGGATAAGGTCTTTCAGGCCTTCCGGCCGCAGGTGGTCTTTCACGCCGCCGCGTACAAGCACGTGCCCATGATGGAGCATAACGCGACGGAGGCGGTGAAGGTGAACATCCTGGGAACGCATATCCTGGCAGGATGCGCCGTGGCCCACGGAGTGGAAAAGTTTATCATGATCTCCACAGACAAGGCGGTCCGCCCCACAAGCGTAATGGGTGCGACGAAACGCGTGGCGGAATACATCTGCCGGGCGTATCATTCCTCTGGATTAAATGGGGACAGATCTATTTTTTCTGGAGAAAAAATAGATCTGTCCCCATTTAATCCTACGCAGTTTGTATCCGTCCGTTTCGGCAACGTCCTCGGCAGCCGGGGGAGCGTTCTGCCGCTGTTCCTGGATCAGTTGAAGCACGGGGAGCCGCTGACGGTAACCCACAAGGAGATGAAACGGTACTTCATGACCATCCCGGAGGCGGTCTCCCTGGTACTGCAGGCCGCCGTGATCGGCAACGACGGCGAGGTAATGGTCCTCGACATGGGCGAGCCGGTCCGCCTGATGGAATTCGCGGAGGAGCTGATCCGTCTGCATGGGCTGGAGCCTTACAAGGATATCGATGTCTGCGTGACCGGATTGCGGCCGGGGGAGAAGCTCTTCGAGGAGATTCTCACGGCGGAAGAGGGGACGGATGCGAGCTGCCACGAAAAGATCTTCATCGCCAGAAATTCCACCGGCTATTCCCGCGAAGAAACGGAAAATATGATAGCAGAATTTGCAGCCGCAATCTCCAGGGCATCGATCCAGGACGAACGCGAAATCAAGGATCTGTTGAAAAAATACGTGAAATACTATGCGGAGGTGAAAGAGACGACATGAAGAGAAATGTCCGGCTTGTCCACTTGGCTTTGCAGATCGTGGCAGTTCTTGTTCTCCTTGTGGTTTCCGTTGTCCGCGTGCATGCATTCGACGCGGAGGTTTCGAGGGAGACATTAAAGGGGTTGACCGGTTTTTACGTCGTGATCGAGGAATTGAATCCGAATATTGCCAAGTACGTGGAGGTCCAGAAGATCCGGATCAGCTCGCAGCAATTGAAAAGCCATGTGGAGAACCGCCTGCAAAAGGCCGGCATCAGGAGCCTTTCGTGGGACGAGATGACAAAGACCCCGGGGAGCCCAGTGCTTTATGTCTGCGTCAATACCCACGAATATGAGAAATTCTGGTACGCCTACGATATCCGGGTGGAGGTGAGGCAGTTGGTGACCCTGGTGAACCAGCCGGGGAAAATGATCACCGGGGAAACCTGGTCGGTGAACATGACCGGCATCATGAATATCGGCCAGATTCAGACACTTTATGACAACCTGGGGGTGCTGCTTGGCCGGTTTATCCAGGCGTATAATGCGGTGAATAAGAAGTGAAATCATGCCACTTATAAAAGTTGGAGCGGAAATGGGGTCTGTCCCTAATTTTTCTGCGAAAAAAATGGGACAGACCCCATTTCCGCATTTAACGATCTTTTTTCTTATCATTCTACTGATAGCTGGTCCGGTGATGGCGGGGGATGAGCCGTTCGACGGGCCTGCGAACTGGGGCGGGACGGGGCTGATGGAGATCCCTACGGCCCGGGTGATGCGGGAGGGGCGGTATCGTGTGGGCGCAAGCCAGATCGATCCGTATCGCTATTACTATTTTGCGGTCAGTCCCCTGAAGGGGCTGGAGATCGAGGGGCATGTAACCGAGGTTCTGGGAGTGCCGGCACTTCTGGCGGGATACGGCAACACGAAGGACAAGGCCCTCGATTTGAAGTACCAGGTCATTACCGAAGGAAAGTGGTGGCCGGCCCTGGCGGTCGGGATCATGGACCCGCACGGGACCCGGATTTATCCCTCCCAGTATGTTGTGGCCAGCAAGCAGATCCATCCATTCGATTTTACAATCGGCTTTGGAAACGGGCGCTTCGGGAAGCGGCCGCTACCCTCCCAGGGCGAAGGGATCGCCGTCGAGATGCTCACCGACAACGCCTCATGGAGAGCGGATGGGCAGTTCTTCTGGGGAGTTGAGTTTGCCGCGACGGATCAGATCTCGCTGATGGTTGAGTACAGTCCGATCCGCTATGAAGCACAGACCAGCGATCCGGCACAGGCGAAGTATTTCACCGAAGTCGTTCCCTCCAAATTCAACTTCGGCCTCCGCTGGCGGCCCCTGGACTGGCTTGAGACAGATGTGAGCTGGCAGCGGGGGAACCAGGTCGGCGTCAATCTCTCCGTGGCCTTCGACCTGGGGAAGCACCTGATCCCGCTCTATGATCATCCCTACAAGGAGAAGCCGGAATATCGCCTCAGTCCGGTCGAAGAGCGGATCGCGCGGGGCCTTGCGGCCTCCGGCTTCGGCAGCGTCGTTGTGCGGAAGGAGGGGGAGGAGCTGCGGATCGAGGCCCAGAACTTCAAGTACTACTACACCCCCCGTGCGCTCGGCGTGATGCTCCGCCTCGCCGCGGAGATGGCGCCCGCCGACGTGTGGACTTTGCGCCTGGTCGTGACGGAAAATGGCATTCCGATGGCGGCAATGACGGCTGCCCGGGAGGATGCGGTCCTGTTTGCCACAGAGAAGCTGACGGCGAAGGAGTTTCTCTCCTTAGCCCAGATGGACACCGAGGTGTCCGAGGGACTGCCGGTGAAGAAAAAGCTTGACGACTACTGGGATTACGGCCTGAACCCCTCCTTTAGGACCTTTCTTAACGACCCCTCCGGCTTCTTCAAGTTCCGCTTCGGCGTGCGGGGGTGGGTGAGCTTCTATCCCTGGGCGGGGGCATCCCTCGTGACGGGCCTGGAGGCTTATCCCTACAACAACGTTTCCACCTCCAACGCCCCGTCCGCCACGGCGGTGCGGACGGACATGGTGCCCTACCAGCAGAACAATGTCGTCCTGGGGATCCTGATGGCCGAGCAGATCGAAAAGTTCCCGCACGAGATCTACGGACGCCTCTCCGCGGGGATCCTGGAGGTCCAGTACGCCGGCCTGGACGGGGAGATGGCGATGCCGCTGTTCGGCGGGCGGCTGATGGTGGGGCTCTCGGGGAGCGTGGTGAAGAAACGGGACCCGGACCGGGTTTTCGGATTCAAGGAGAATGACTTCAAGGACCGCTATGAGACGGCCTTTCTCAACACGCGTCTGAACCTGCCGGAGGTAGAGGCAGCGGTCGATCTGAAGACGGGACAGTTTCTGGCGGGCGACCGGGGGACGAGAATCACATTGTCGAAGTTCTTCAACGGCGTGATCCTGTCGGCCTGGTACAGCCAGACCAACACGGACCTCTTCACGGATCCCTTCAACCGGGGGTACCACGACAAGGGGATCGCGTTCACGATCCCGATGCGGCTCTTCAACAAGACGGATACGAAGACGGCATACAATTTCGGCATCTCTCCCTGGACGCGCGACGTGGCCCAGGACATTGACCATTTCAACAGCCTGTTCGATTTCATCGGCCGGGATGCGCAGATCTACCTGAAAAAGGACGCCGCCTCCCGCAATTACCGCAACGCGGGGCTATGAATTCCGGGGACAGTAATTCGTGAATGGGGGTCAGTTTAAAAAAGCTGACCCCGTTTTTGCATTTAAAAAAGGGGGAACAGCCGCGGCGCTGTCCCTCTTTTTTGTTTATAGCATTTCCCCGCGGACGGAGATGGTCGCGACCCCGATGGGGACGCTCTTCCCCGCCTGGGCCATCCCCTTCCGGACGATGACCGGGAGCCCCTGGCAGCAGGGGACCTCCATGACGACCACCGTCACGCTTTTGATCCCCGCCGTCGCAAAGATGGCGGCGAATTTTTTTACGTACTCCTCCACGTCATCCAATTTGGGGCAGCCCACAAGGAGCGTCTTCCCCCTGAGCAGTTCGTCGTGGAACCGTGGATAGGCAAACGGCGTGCAGTCCGAGGCGACGAGCAAATCGGCTCCCCGGAGGAACGGCGCCGTCGGCGGGACGAGCGTGATCTGGACCGGCCAGTGGGTCAGGGCCGAGAGGCCGGAAGCGGCCCTCGCGACCGGAATGTTGGCCTTCTCGCAGGCGGTCTGCGGGATTTGCGGGGCGAAGCTCTGCATGAGCGTGGACGGGCAGCCGCAGGCCATCGTCTCCTCTGCTCCGGCCATGTGCAGACCGGGACCGTGCTCCCTTGCGGTGTGCATGCCTGCCGCCGGGCCGTGCGGGTGAGCGGCCGTCCCCTCTTTTGTTTTTCGGACGTGTTTCTTGGCGGCCTCCTCGTTGAAGGCATCCACCTCCGCGTCCACAACCTTAAGGGCGTCCTTCGGGCATTCGCCGAGGCAGGCCCCCAGGCCGTCGCAGTACTTCTCGGCCACGAGCCGCGCCTTGCCGTCTATGACCTGAATGGCGCCCTCGGCACACGAGGGGACGCACAGCCCGCAACCGTCGCATTTGTCTTCATCGATCTGGATGATTTTTCTGATGCTTTTCATGATGACCTCCTTTTTTGGCTTCCTTATCTCACATTATATCAAAAAGCGCTTTGACATAGGTCAAAGAGATGTGTAATTATTTAACCTCTATGACTCCCAGGAGGACCGGATGAAAGAGGTGAGAGGACAATTGGCCGGGATTCCCCTTTTTTCGGGGCTTTCCGGGGAGCAGTACGACGCCCTGGCGCGGATCGGCGTCCGGCGTTCCTCCCGCAAGGGCGAGCGGATCTTCTCCGAAGGTGACGAAGGGACGGGCTTTTATGTGGTCGTCACGGGCCGGGTGAAGATCTCCAAGGTCTCCGCGGAGGGGAAGGAGCAGATCCTCCATTTTTTTGGACCGGGAGAGTCGTTCGGAGAGGTGTCCGTCTTCACCGGACAGGGGTTTCCGGCGGATGCCGTGGCCGCCGCCCAAACCGCCCTCCTCTTCTTTCCCAGGACATCCTTCACTGCCCTCATCCGGAACGACCCGGCCCTCGCCCTGAATATGCTGGCGCAGTTGTCGCAGCGCCTGCGCCAGTTTGCGGGCCTGATCGAGGACCTGTCGCTCAAGGAGGTGCCGGAGAGACTCGCGAAATACCTGCTCTATCTGAGCGGTCGGGACGGCGACGCCAGGGCGGCGGAGCTGGACGTCTCCAAGGGGCAGCTCGCGTCGCTCCTGGGGACGATCCCGGAGACCCTCTCCCGAATCCTCACGAAGATGAATCGCCGGGGGCTGATCCGCTCCCGGGGGGCGCAGATTACGATCCTGGACCGCCCGGGCCTCGATGCGATCGCCTTTGAGGGGAAGAAGCTGCCGTAGAAAAAAGCCTGGAACTCGGGGACAGATTTTGTTTTTGGGGACAGATTTGAAATCTGTCCCCAAAAACAAAATCTGTCCCCGAAAAAGGGGCGCTGTTTCGTAGGGGAGGTGAAAAGACATGGAGATCATAGATTTGCAGAGTAGAGAGGTTTTCAGCCATCAGGGGCGCGGCGTTGCGGCGCTCGTGGAAGAGCCGTACCTTAAGATCCGTCAGGTCGGTCTGGAGCCGGGGAAGGATGTTCCCGTCCATACGGCGGATGCCCCGGTGATCATCCAGGTGGTTCGCGGTGAGGGGAACTTCTCCGTGGGAAAGGAAACCGTCCGCATTGGGCCGGGGAAGCTGCTCCGCGTTCCCTCGGGCGAGTCGATGGGGATCTGGAACGACTCGCAAGATCCTTTGGTTTTTCTGGTCATCAAGACGCCGCTTCCGGAGGAGAGGTCCCGGGAAGCGGCCGTGAGCGCTCAGAAGGGTCTCTTCGTAAATCTCGTCGATTTTGCGCCGCTCAAGCCGGGGAAAGAGGGGGCATTCGCGGAGTGGTTCCGGCGCTCCAGCGAGGTTTTCGCGAAGCATCCCGGGTTCATCTCCCGGACGCTCCTGGGGCCGATCGAGGGCGGCAGCCGTTATGCCGCGATCGTCGAGCACGAATCGAAAGAGACCTTCATGGACATGCACTTGAGTGATGACCGCGAGCAGCTCTTCCATCAGGTGGAGCCGCTGCTCCTCGGCTCGTCCACGCCCTATTTCTATGAGCGGCTCATCTCTTATCGAAAGTGAATCTCCCCGCCCACGGGACGGGGCATCTTTAAAAACGTAAAATTCAAGTCCTAACCCCGACTTTGATCTCAGGAGAGAAAATGGCTGCAGCGGAATTGATAAGGAAGGCCAATTATGGGTAAACTGTATATGATCCGGCACGGTCAGGCCTCCTTTGGGAGCGAAAACTACGACCGGCTTTCGGAGATGGGGGGCGAACAGTCCCGGACCCTGGCGAATCATATGCTGGCAATCGGCCTCGCGCCGGATGCGCTCTATTCCGGCGCGATGGAAAGGCAGAAGGACACAGCCCGGGCGATGGTCGATCTCTATGGGGAGCGGGGCGTTTCCCTCCCCGGACTCAGGATCGAAGCGGCCTTCAATGAGTATAGCTCCCGGGAGATCATCGTGTCGTACGTCGAGGACCTGGCTGGCGAAGACCCGTCGCTTGCGGCGGATCTGGCAAACTTCTACTCGGACAGGAAGGCCTTCCAGCGGGTATTCGAGAAGATCCTGATCCGCTGGGTCACCGGCCGGTACCGGAAGCCGGGGATCGTCACCTGGGAGGCGTTCCGGGATCGGGTTAACGACGGACTCAAGCGGATAATTTCGGAAAACGGCCGGGGCAGGACGATCGTCATTTTCACCTCCGGCGGCCCCATCTCGGCGGTGATCCAGACGGCCCTGGGCCTGTCGGATGAAAACGCCCTCCGGGTCGCCTGGCAGATCGCCAACAGCTCCGTGACGAAATTCGTTTATGACGGGGAGCGCCTGACGCTGGCGGCGTTCAACGAGACCGCGCATCTGACCCTGAAAAAAGACCCGGCGCTGGTTACGTACCGGTAACGCCGGTCCATTCCCGCTTCAGAACTCGGGGACAGATTTCAAATCTGTCCCCGAAAAAGCGGAACTCGGGGACAGATTTCAAATCTGTCCCCTTCAGCTCCAAAAAGGAGGAGATCATGGATTTCACCGTATCGGAGAAGATGCAGGCGATCGTTGGGATGATGAGGGAGTTCGTGGAGAAGGAGCTCATCCCCCTCGAACCGGAATTTCTGGGGAAGGATTTCCGCGCGATGCTCCCGGTGATCGAGGAAAAAAGGGAGATGGTCCGGCAGATGGAGCTCTGGGCGCCCAACCACCCGAAAGAGTATGGC
>MICJ01000021.1:8747-13230 GCA_001830835.1 Syntrophobacterales bacterium GWC2_56_13
CTCGACCTGATGGAGCACGCCCTCGTCTCGGAGGTCCTCGGCCGGTCGCCGCTCGGCCATTTCGTCTTCGGCTGCCACGCCCCGGACGCGGGCAACATCGAGATCCTCCACAAGTACGGGACGGAGGCACAGAAGGAGATCTGGCTCAAGCCCCTCGTCGCGGGGAAGATCCGGAGCTGCTTTTCGATGACGGAGGTGGAGCTCCCCGGCTCGAATCCCGTCATGATGGACACGACGGCCGTCCGGGACGGGAACCACTACGTCATCAACGGTCAGAAGTGGTATTCCTCGGCGGCGGACGGCGCGGCCTTTGCCATCGTCATGGCGGTGACGAACCCGGAGGCGCCGCCCTACCTGCGGGCCAGCATGATCATCGTCCCAACGGACACCCCCGGCTTCAACCGCGTCCGGAACATCTCCGTCATGGGGCATGCGGGGAGCGATTACTTCAGCCATGCGGAGATCCTCTACCAGTCCTGTCGGGCGCCGGTTGAGAACCTGCTCGGCCCCGAGGGGTGGGGTTTCGTGATTGCCCAGGAGCGTCTCGGCCCCGGCCGTATCCACCACTGCATGCGCTGGCTGGGGATCTGCAGCCGGGTCTACGACCTCATGTGCAAGCGGGCGACGGAGCGGATCATCTCCCCGGACCGAAATACGCTGGCGACCAAGCAGATCATCCAGTCCTGGATCGCCGAATGCGCGGCGGAAATCCAGGCGGCGCGGCTCATGACCCTTCATGCGGCATGGAAGATCGAGACCCTGGGGGTGAAGGAGGCGCGGGAGGAGATCTCGCTCATCAAGTTCTACGTGGCGGGGGTGCTCCAGAAGGTGATCGACCGGGCGCTTCAGGTCCACGGAGGCCTCGGGATGACCGATGACACGATCATATCCTTCTACTATCGCCATGAGCGGGCGGCCCGGATCTACGACGGCGCCGACGAGGTCCACAAGATGTCCGTCGCGAAGCGGATCCTCAAGGAGTATGCCGGGCGATCCGCCCGGTGAACGGGATAAGGGAGATGATGGATTTTACGGACAGGACGAAACCGATTCGGGAAGGCGAGGAGTTGGATCTCCGGAAGGTTGAGTATTTTCTGAGGGAGAACATCCCCGGGCTCAAGGGCGACCTCACGGTGACGCAGTTCCCCGGCGGCCATTCTAATCTGACCTATCTCATCCGCGTCGGCAAGAGGGAGCTCGTCTTCCGCCGGCCCCCCTTCGGCCGGAAGGTGAAGACCGCCCACGACATGGGGCGGGAGTACCGGATCCTCAAGGCGCTCCGGCCTGCCTTCCCTTACTGCCCGGCGCCGCTCGCCTATACCGAGGACGAATCGCTCATCGGCTGCCCGTTCTATGTGATGGAGAAGATAAGGGGAATCATCATCAGGAAGGACCTGCCGGCCGGCCTCTCCTTCACACCGGAGGAGGCGGGACGCCTCTGCGAGAAGCTGATCGACGTCTTCGTCGAGCTCCATCAGGTCGATTATAAAAAGATCGGAATGGAGGACTTCGGCAAGCCCCAGGGGTATGTCCGGCGCCAGGTTGAGGGGTGGATCGGTCGCTACCGGGCTGCCCGGACGCAGGACGCCCCGGATTACGGAGGTATCATGGCATGGCTCCAGGAGAAGATGCCGGTGGAGAGCGGCTTGGTTTCCGTCATCCACAACGACTACCGCTTCGACAATGTTGTCCTTGCTCCCCAGGACCCCTTCCGGATCATCGGTGTCCTCGACTGGGAGATGGCGACGATCGGCGATCCGCTGATGGATCTCGGCGGGGCGCTCGCCTACTGGGTGAACCGTGCCGATCCTCCGCCCATGCAGGCGGTCCGGGTGGTGCCGACGCATATCGAGGGGATGTTCACACGCGAGGAGCTGATTGCGCGCTATTCCGAACGGATGGGGATATCGCTTTCAAACAGCGATTTCTACTACTGTTTCGGCCTGTTCCGCCTGGCTGCCATTGCCCAGCAGATCTACTGGCGCTTTTACCACGGCGAGACGAAGGACGAGCGATTCAAGCTGATGATCGTGCTCGTCCAGGTCCTGGAGGAGACGGCCCGGAGGGTGATCGAGAGATCGGACCTGTGAGGGGGGAAGGTGATGGACAGCTTCAATCTGAACGGGAAGATAGCCCTGGTCACTGGCGCGAGCCGCGGGATCGGCGAGGCGATCGCGAAGACGCTGGCCGCCCACGGCGCGAAAGTGATCCTCGCCAGCCGGAAACTGGAAGGCCTCCGGCGGGTGGAGGGGGAGATCATTCAGGCGGGCGGCGCGGCGGATTCACTGGTCTGCCACATGGGGGAGATGGAGCAGATCCGATGCCTCTTTACGGAAATCGAGAGTCGCTACGGCCGCCTCGATATCCTCGTGAACAACGCCGGCACTAACCCCTTCTTCGGCGGTGTCCTGAGCGTGGACGAGAATGCCTGGGACAAGACCTGCGACGTGAATCTGAAGGGGTACTTCTTTATGAGCCAGCATGCCGCAAAACTCATGCGGAAGGCGGGAGGCGGCGTCATCGTGAACGTTGCCTCGGTCAGCGGCGTCCGTCCGGAGCCGTTTCTGGGGATCTACTCGATCACCAAGGCGGGGATCATCGCGATGACGCAGTCCTTCGCCAAGGAGCTTGCTCCCTGCCATATCCGCGTGAACGCGATCCTGCCTGGACTCACGGAAACGAAGTTCTCCGCCGCGCTCACGCAGAACCCGGATATCCTGAAGATGGTCCTCCCCACGATTCCGATGGGACGGATCGCGAAGCCGGAGGAGATGGCGGGTGCGGTTCTCTATCTCGTCTCTGACGCCGCCTCCTACACGACGGGGATCTGTCTCGCCGTGGACGGCGGGATGCTGGCCTGACGGGCTGTTGAAAAACGCCCTTCTGTTTCGTTTCCCTCATCCTTCGCCGTTCAACGTACCAACAAGTACGCCTCACGGCTCAGGATTTCGGGGGCCTTGCATCCGGACATTTTTGAACAGCCTGGATCAGCGGCTTTTTCAACAGCCTCTTAGAAAAGTGCCATTGCTGCCGATGAGCCGCAAAGCCCGTGAACTATTTCCCCTTGGCCTCTTTGGGGGGTGCCGGTTTCACGCTTTCCGGCATGGGCTCGATACCGTATTTCCACTTCAGGAACTGCTCGCCGGTCGCCGGGTAGAGGGCGTAGGTCAGCAGGTCCTCGTCGGTCCTGGCGAGATCGCCGATCTTCTTGCGGTCTTCTTCCAGTTCCGGCTCCAGGTAATCGGCGGGTCTCCCGGTGATCGGGGTCTGGCCTCGCTTGTAGTGCTTCAGAACGATCTTCTGGACCTCAGGATCGATCGGCGTCGGAGTCTGTCCATAGAGGCCGTAGACCAGATCCTTGAACTGGTTGGTCACCATCTTGTATTTCCCGGAGATCACGTTCATGACCGCCTGGACGCCGACGATCTGGGAGGTCGGGGTGACCAGCGGCGGCGTCCCCGCCTCGCGCCGGGTGATGGGGATCTCGCGATGCACCTCGTCCAGGCGATCCAGGGCGTTCATCTCCCGGAGCTGGCTGATCAGGTTGGAGATCATCCCGCCGGGAATCTGGTGGGCAAGCACGCCCGCGTCGATCAGGGAGAGCTTGTTCGCGGCAAGGTGCTTCTGGTATTTGGGGGCGATCTTCTCGAGGTGCTCGCCCAACTGGATCAGTTTGCGCACATCCAGTCCCGTGTCGCGCTTCGTCCCCTGCAGCGCCACCACCAGCGGCTCGACGGCAGGCATCGAGGTCCTCAGGGCGTAGGGGGCCAGGCAGGTATCGACGATATCCACCCCGGCCTCGATCGCCTTGAGGTAGGACATGGAGGCCATGCCGCTGGTGTAATGGGTGTGGAGGTGGAGGGGGACCTTGATTGTCTTCTTGAGCTTGCTGATCAGCTCGTAAATGTCGTAGGGCGCCACGATGCCGGCCATGTCCTTGATGCAGATGGTGTCGGCGCCCATCGCTTCGAGCTCTGTGCACTTCTTCGCGAAGTAACCGAGATTGAAGACGTCTCCCCCCAGGTGCGGCTCCGTGAGCGAATAACAGATCGCTCCCTGGAAGTGCTTTCCGTTGGCCTTGATTCTCTCCACGCAGGTCTGGAAATTCCGCAGATCGTTCAGGGCATCGAAGACCCTGAAAACGTCGATGCCCACCTCGCAGGCCTTATCCACGAAGGCCCGAACGACGTCGTCGGCATAGTTGCGGTAGCCGACCAGATTTTGCCCCCGGAGCAGCATTGCGAAAGGGGTCTTTTTGATGTACTTTTTTAAGATTTTCGGTCTTTCCCAGGGGTCCTCGCCGAGAAAGCGGTGCATCGTGTCGAAAGTTGCGCCTCCCCAGACCTCCATCGCCCAGAAGCCTATCTCATCCATCTGTTCGGCGATGGGGAGCATGTCTTCCGTGCGCATACGGGTCGCGTAAATGGACTGGTGGCCGTCCCTAAACGTGTTGTCCTGGATCTTGACGGGATTCTTCGGGCCT
>MICJ01000022.1 GCA_001830835.1 Syntrophobacterales bacterium GWC2_56_13
GGACCCCCGAACTCTTGGGACCCTGTTTCACGCCTGTTGCGAAGAACTCCAGCAGGCGACCTTCGCTGAAGCGCTGGCCCTCGTGCTGATCTTTCTGGAACAGGCATTGGGCGCCGCCGCGGAAATGACCAGGGAACTGCTCCGATCCCTGATCGACCGGTTTCTCAGGGATCTGCTGCCAATTTACGGAGCGCGGTGGCTGCTTGCATGGCAAAATAACCTCGTTTTCTGTTATAGAACAGATAGATAGACTTGCTGAAACATGTGCGAAAGTTGAGTTGTTAATAGGTAAAGTATGAAATTAAGGGAAACATCTTGGCGTTTTGTTCTTAGTCTTCAACAAGAATATCCTCAAAAAACGTTTAGGCCCTTACCTCACGAAACAAATTATATGCGGCCATTTGCATCTTCTATATCTGGTATAGGCTTGGTAGCGACAAGAGATATTCCTAAAAGTACTTTTGTGTATTATACAGATCTTGCCACTTATAGATTGGTTACTAAAGAAGAAGTAGAATCCTTACAGTTGCCACCAGCAGTAAAAAAACAATACGAAGATTTTCATATTACCTTACCTGATGGAAGATGGGTTGTACCAGCCGACTTTAATCATTTATCTATTATTTGGTTTTTAAATCATTCCGATAATCCTAATTTAGCTACAAATACAAATGATTGGCATTGGTACGCTACGAGAGATGTTAAAGAAGGGGAAGAGCTTACAGGAGATTATAATGCATTCGACAAAGAAGGAACTTCAGGAATAAGTGTTTAAAGATAATGGCTATTTCTCATTTCAAGTGGGTAATCCAACTTTAGTGTAGTCCAGTTTCCCTGTAAGCATGTAGATGATGGTTTTGAGGTTTTTAAAGGTCCTGTAACCTCTTGCCTTTGCATTGGCCGCCTGAACGAGACTGTTGAGTCCTTCCAGAATCCCGTTATTTGAGGCAATGCGCTCCCGCCTCGAGGCGGAGTGTCGCGCCCGGTGCTTCAGCACGGACGACCAGAAGGAGGGAATGAAGGCCTTCTTAGAGAAGAAGAAACCGGCATTGACCGGCAGATAGAAACTAACGCGCAGGAGGTTCCCGATGAATTTTGCCCCTACGGATGAACAGAAGATGGTCCGGGAGATGGTCCGGAAATATTCGGAATCGCACATCAAACCGATCGCCGCGGAACTGGACCGGACGCACCGCCACCCCGAGGAGATCTGCCGCGAGCTCGGCGAGATGGGGATCATGGGGGTCGCCGTGCCGACGGAGTACGACGGCGCCGGGATGGACAACGTGACCTACGTCATGGCCATGATCGAGATCTCCAAGACCTGTGCGAGCTGCGGCGTCATCGTCTCGGTCAACAACAGTCTCTATGGCTACCCCGTGAACACCTTCGGCACGGAGGAGCAGAAGAGAAAATACCTCTCACCCGTGGCGGGCGGGAAGGTGGAAGGGTGCTACGCCCTCACGGAATCCTCCGCCGGTTCGGATGCCGCCGCCCTGAAGTGCCGGGCGGAACTGAGGGGCGACAAATATATCGTCAACGGCGTGAAGACCTTCATCACCAGCGGCAACCTGGCCCGGTATTGCGTCCTGGCGGCGACAACCGACCCCGCGGCCGGCTACAAGGGGATCATCAACCTCATCGTCGATCTCAAGGAAACCCCGGGGTTCATGGTGGGGAAGCTGGAGGAGAAGATGGGGATCCTGGCCTCCGGCACGGCGGAGCTGGTCTTCGAGGAGGCCGAGGTCCCGGCGGAGAACCTGCTGGGGAAACCAGGCCAGGGGTTCAGGCAGATGCTCTCCGGCCTCGACGCGGGGCGGATAGGCATTGGCGCTCAGGCCTGCGGGATCGGCAGGGCGGCCCTCGAGGACGCCCTCGAATACGCCAAGGAGCGGGTCCAGTTCGGAAAACCGATCGCCACCTTCCAGGCGATCCAGTTCAAACTGGCCGACATGGCGACCGAACTCGACGCGGCGGAGCTCATGCTGCTGCGGGCGGCCTGGCTCGAGGACAACGGCATCGACTTCGAAAAGGAGGCGGCGATGGCCAAGTACTACGCCTCCGACGTGGCGATGCGGGCGGCGATCGAGGGGGTCCAGATCTTCGGCGGCTACGGCTACATCAAGGAGTACCCTGCCGAGCGCCATATGCGCGACGCGAAGATTTGCCAGATCTACGAAGGCACGAACGAGATCCAGCGCGTCGTCGTCGCCCGGAAGCTCATCGGCCTGCGGTAGGGAAAATAGGTTTCAAGAGGCCGACGGCTTCATTGGGGATGACTGGCGTAGAGGGCGGCGCCGAAGGCGGCCATCAATTGCGGATTTTCAGGCACGAGCAGGGTAATTCCCAGCCTTTCCTCGGTGCGCTTGACGAGTCCGATATCGAGGGCGCCACCGCCCACCATGGCGCAGTCCTTCTCCATGCCCACCCTGTCTATGAGGTTGGCGATCTTCGAGGCGATGGCATTCTGCACGCCAGCGAGAATATCTTCCTTGGGGGTGCCTTCGGCGACCCGCGAGATGGCCTCCGATTCACCGAAGACGGCGCAGCCCGTGGTATAGATGACGGGATTGCTCGATTTGAGGGATAGGGTCCCGGCATCCTTGATATCGATCTGGAGGACCCGGGCGATGATCTGGAGAAATCGGCCGCTCCCGGCGGCACACCGCTCGCTGACGGCGAAATTGATCACCTTCCCTTCATCATTGACCCTGATTGCCCTGCTGGCCTGACCCCCGACGTCGATGACGGTCCTCACACCGGGGAAAAAGGAGTGTACGCCCCGGGCGGAGCAGGAGATGTCGCTGAGCTGGTCAGTGCCGAAATCGACACGGGGTGTGCCGGAACCAGTCGCCATGATGGCAACGATATCATTCCGGCTGAGTCCGGCTTTTCCGAGGGCCTCGTCAAGGGCCTTCTCTGCAGCAGCACGATAGTTTGCACCAGATTGAATCATGTGGAAGTGAGGAGGGCCCCCATCCCTGAAAAGGGCTACCTTTGTATTTACCGAGCCAATATCGATTCCTGCAAACCAAAGCATTGCGACCCCCACATACTACTTGAAAAAACTTGCCGCTTCCAAAAGGCGAGCTCCCTTCTCGATGGCTTCTCCCTTTTCCAGAGCCTTGATAACGAGTTCCTTGCCCAGAATCGCCGCGCCGATCGCTCCCGTGAGCAGCGGTTCCCTGGCAATGAGAACGGGAAAGCCGAGCTGATCCTCAAGCGCCTTGACCATACCCACATTCTTGGCCACGCCTCCCGTCATGGCGACATCCTTCTCGATCTTCATCTTCTCGGCCATGTGGAAGACGCGGCTGGCGATGGCTTCATGGAGGCCGGCCAGGATATCCTCGATCGGGACGCCGTCGGCAATCTTGGAGACGACTTCCTGCTCAGCGAAAATCGTGCAGGTACTGCTTATCCTGACCTTTTCCTTGGAGTGGAGCGAGAGCTCCCCCATCTCCTTCAGTTTCAGTCCGAGGGCATCGGCGATCACCTCGAGAAACCTCCCTGTACCCGCAGCGCATTTGTCGTTCATGACGAAATTGACGACCTTGCCGCCCGCGATCTTGATTCCCTTTGCATCCTGTCCGCCGATGTCGATCACGGTACGCGCCGAGGGAAAGATGCTCGATACCCCCTTGGCGTGGCAGGTTATCTCCGTGATCTGCTTATCGGCGAAGGGGACGTTGATCCGCCCGTACCCCGTGGCGACCACGTACGTCAGCTCATCGAAGGCAATGCCGGCCTTGCTGAGGGCTTCCTCCATCACCTTGTTCGCCAAGTGTCGGTGCTCCGCCCCGGTAGGGCCGATGACTTGGGCGTTGATCTCATCGTCCATGATCACGATCTTGGTCATTGTCGAGCCGATATCGATCCCTGCGAAGTACATCTCACTCTACCCTGCGCACATTAAAGAACAGGCCACCTCAGGCGGGCGGCCTGTTCTGAAGTTATTAAAGTTTATGCTCCCGCTCAGGAGATCATCTCGATGAAGGCTTCCACTCTCGTCTTCAGGGGCGCCAGGGCGACCATCGTGTACTCGTGCTCCAGGTACAGGGAGGGGATGCCGAGCCTGTCGAAGTATGCCTTGATGGCGGGAACTTCGTAGCCGTGGGTATCGCAGTACTTCATGGACTGCAGGATGACCCCGTTGACGTTCCATTCCTTCGCGTAGTCCTTGATGTATCCAAATCGCACTTCTTGATCCTCCTCGAAGGAGGACGTGGTTTCGCGGAAGGTGCGCGGGCACTTGAGATCGTCGAGGTAACGTTTGGCGAGACCGTCCAGCGGATCTGAGGTCATTTCAACATCGTGCCAGAAGTGCCGTGTTCCCGTGCAGATATCGTCCATGACCACGTTGGCGTTGAGGCTCTCGATCATGTCGATGATGCTCGTTTCCGTCAGGGGGCTGCCCCACAGCAGCAACCGCGCCGCCTTCTTCTTGGGGCCGTCTTTGCGCGCCTTGACCTCAGCGATGATGTCTTTGAGCATCCCGCTTCCCTCTTCGATGGGTATGCTCAAAAGAGAAAGCATGATCTGAAGATTTTCCGATCCGGAAAGAAGCGGCGGATCCTGCTTGCGGAGGGCGTAGAGTTCCCGCACCAATGCCCGCTGTGCATTGTGTTTCTTGACCTCTTCCTTGAGGCGGTCGGGATCGAGTTTCCTGCCCGTGTGGGCCTCCAGGGTCTTCTGGAAGAGTTGGAATCCTGCTTTCATGAAGCCGAAGGACGCCTTGTGGGCGATATGAGGCACATCGAGGAAGTGGTAATAGGGGAACTGCACGTTGTACTGGTAGAGATGGCAGAATTTCTCCGTGCAGTCGCAGGTATGGGCGCCGATGAAGCCTTCGAAAAAGTCGGCTTTTCCCTTCATCCCCAAATCCAGCATTGATCTCAGCATGGGGCAGATGATCGATGCAACCTGGGTGTCCGCCTTGGTGATGGGTTGATCCATGGAACCAATCACCCGGATCGGCGCATAATCCATGGCAGTAACCATCTCAAGAGGAGGATAGGCGCAGACATACCCCATGATCTTTTTCCCTTCCGCCTTGAGTTCGCGAACCCTGCCGGCCCGATTTGCATAGATGTCCTCGGCTTTCGCA
This sequence comes from Syntrophobacterales bacterium GWC2_56_13, assembly GCA_001830835.1. Taxonomy (GTDB): domain Bacteria; phylum Desulfobacterota; class Syntrophia; order Syntrophales; family UBA5619; genus JAKAFS01. Next base: position 5,108 of record MICJ01000022.1, read on the forward strand.
AGACCTTTTGATGACATGAACAGACTCCTTTCCAGGATAGTTTACCAGTCGAGACCCTTTGATTTTCTCACTTTCCGGAAGTGATCCATCGACTCTTCGAAGGCCGGCGCCTGATTCAGGGCCGTCGCCGCGTCGAAGACGGTGAGATCCACAATATCGCCTTGTATGCTCATGCCCGGTATGTCCAGCTTGTCCCGCAGCACGTTCATCCAATGGGTGAGCCAGAAGGTCGCGGTCCGGCATGTGACGAGGGGATGGGTTAAGATGCCGTCTATTTTGTATTCCACAGCCCAGTTGTAGAAGGGCTGAGCTGCTCCGACTGCCGGATATCCCATCTTCGCAGCCCGATAGCGGGTGTTGATATACTGCCAATAGGTCCAGCGGGCGATTCGGTAGAGGAGATCGCTCCCCCCGTTGAGTTCCATGGGGGGAGGCGGATGATAGCCGATGCTCTCGGTGGCGAAGTTCCAGCCCCGCTCGGCGAGCTTGTCGAAAAATCCGAGGCTGTGCCACGGCGGAAGCTCCGCGAAGATGAGGCGGTACTTTTCGTCGGGGATGGCGCCGATGCCGTTGTCGACACGGGCCTTCACCTCGTTGTAAACCTGCTGGTACACCGTCAGGGTTTCCGGATCGTAGGCCAGGTAGTAGCAGGGAACCATCATCGTCCAGAAATCACGGGCATGCATGGGGCAGGGCTTGGCCTTTCGCAGTTCGTTGATTTCCCACCAGACCTTCAACACCTTCTCCTGGTTGTCGAGCATCGTCTCTAACTTGTCCCGGTCGAGCTTCTTCTTGAGGAGATTCTCGAGGAACGCGATGAATCCCTGGAGTTCGACCGCCATGTATTCGACGTTGACCTTATGGACGTCTTGCAGGCTGGTATCGGTGTAAGCCGGATGCGGGAAAGGCAGGGTCCAGACCGGAACGTTCCAGAACTGCCGCAGAGACTGGAACCATTTAAAGCGGGCATCGCAGTAGCCCTCGGAGCTGAGCATGAAGGTGGGTTGCGCCATGCCTCCCATAGGGGCGCCTTCCGGTACTTTGCCCTCTCTCTTCATCTCCGTCGTGTAGCCGATAGTGTTTTGGGCGTACCCGCAAAGATGGGTGGGAAATCCCTCGGCGACGCTCACGCCCATGTATTTTTGGGCGATACCTAACGCGGCGCACACCGTACCGTAGTTCTCCGGGTAGACAGGCGTCACACCCATGGCCCTCATGATGATATCACCTTCCCACCAGTTGACCATGGACCAAGCCACCGGCCTTTCCTCCATGCCCGCCAGAGTACCTTCCATGTACATCTTGTTGACCAAGGGGCGAACCAAGGCGCTTGATTCCAAGCGGGTAATGGCCCTTTTTTTCTTTTCTTCCGCCATATCTCACCTCCCAGTGATTGTATGAATTTCTCAGGGTCGTATTTTCCGCGCAACCATAAATCACCTCGCCGGGGTTGTTAATGATGCTTTAATGGAGAGGATATTTAGAACTTTTTGTGTATTTGCTTTAGTTCTTCAGATTTGTCAATATACTTTCGTTCAAGAAGCGTCAGCCTTCCATTTTATAGCCCTTTTCCTTGAAGAGCCTCAGACAGACATCCACGACATCGGGGTCATACTGAGATCCACGATGGTCTCTTATTTCATCAAGGACCTGCTTGAGAGGAAAGGGATTCCGGAATGCCCGATGAGACGTATGCTGCCAACCCAAGCCCCTTCACCGAGAAGTCGGGAAGTCCCATTTCCTTGGCGATGGCATGTGTCGATATTGGTGTACAGTTCCTTCTCATTGAAAGGTTTGACCAGATATCCGAAAGGCTTTGTCTGTTTTGCCCGTTCGATATATTCATGGTTGGT
>MICJ01000023.1:0-6773 GCA_001830835.1 Syntrophobacterales bacterium GWC2_56_13
GAGCCGACGAAAATGTTATGTCAAATCGTTCCGCGAAAATCGGTGATTAACGGAACTACCATGACAGAACGACGAATTTACTATGAGGACACGGATGCCGGGGGAGTGGTCTATTACGCCAATTACCTACGGTATCTCGAGCAGGGGCGAACCGAATTCCTGAGGGCACGAGGGCTTTCCGTGAGAGCGCTCCATGAACACGGATATCTCATACCGGTGATGCACTTGGAGATCGACTATCTTGTACCTGCCGTCCTGGATGATCTCATACGGGTTGACACGACTGTGCAGGAGATTACCAATGCAACCTGTACCTTGGGTCAACAGGTGGTTCGGATTTCCGATGGAGAGATTCTCGTGGACGCCAAGGTGACGCTGGCCTGTCTCGGACCGGGCAAAAAGGCACGAAGGCTGCCAAGAGAGCTGATGCAGGCCCTTAAAGGGGAGTGAAGGGGCAATCAATAAATGGGACAGGGAATTTCTGGCCAGTGCTGGAATACGTGGTCTGATTTGCAAACTGCTGGGGAAAAATCCAGTGGACTTTCCCGTGTTTCTGAGTATAACTGGTTGAAACATGTAGATTTTGGACGGTGATTTTTCCGGTGATCGGGGACGAGCATAGCTTCCTGTAAGCGAGCGTCCAGCGTTTTTTACAAACATGCATCCTTTCGAATAAGCTTAAATCCGAAGTTGTTAAAAGGAAGAATATAAATATATTCAAGGTATTGAAGACAATTTTGGATTGAAGCATGAAGAACTGCGCCACTGCGCAAGGCGGGCACACATTATATTATGGGGTTTTAATACACCTATGGGGTTTCAATCAGGGTATTCCCCATAAATTTATCAGATAAAATATCAATATGAGCGGGATTGTCAATCATTATTTACCACTAATACAGGGCTCCAGATCTACCGTGCAGCAGTTTAGTTCTTCTATTGGAAATGAACGACAATCATATCTATTAGTAACATTCAGTACGTAAAAGACACGTCATGCTGAGATCACAGATTGCATGCATTACAGGTAAGGAGTAAGAATATGAGACAGAATCCGTTAGTGGGAGTGGGACCTATGAAAAAGGCATTACCTTCAATCTTGTTTTGTTCACTTATCCTTATCCTAATCCCTTCCAACGCTTTACTCGGACAGAGAGACATTAAGACAATCTTATTACGGGATATTGTCAAAGTGGAAAACGGTATGTTTTCAATCCAGGAATTTGGAATTCTTGGAACCTTTGATAAGAATTTTGAAGTAAAAGTAACAGCTACAGCGCCTAAAGCACTTTTAAGTCGTGACAATTTCCTTCGTTTTTACGGGGCATTATCAAGCTCTATCTTCTCAACATATCTTGGTCAGGAGGGGATAAAAGCACCTGATAATCTGCATATCCTCCTGAAAGATAAACCGGGAGATCCGATAGATATTACGGTAAACATTACTATGTCAGAAAAGGAAATCAATTACACCGTTGTGACTAAAAATTCACAATCCAAAATGAACCTCCAGTGGCTGACTCAGCTATATGTGGAGGTGCCATGACAAAGTTTTCCTTTAAAAGCATTATCTTCAGGTTCTGTACGCGGGATACCAATCGCAGATACATCAACCACTATGGACGGTTCCGATACAGCTTCCGGCGCCGCTATTGAAGCGCTCTTACTTTTTCCACATGACTCCTGGGGGTCTTTCAATTTCATAATCCGATTGGCTAACTGATGTCCTATCTTTTTAAGGAGCCATTTATCGGGGTAGTGGGTATCATGGGGGGTATCACGGTAAAAAATGAGGGGCCAAACATTTCGCCTAACCCCTTGATTACTGGGGCCGATGGGCGGGATTGAACCGCCGACCTACTGATTACGAATCAGTTGCTCTACCGGCTGAGCTACATCGGCCTTCTGTCTTGCGGCGGGTGCAGTCCTTCGAAGAATTGCCTATTTATCGTAAGCCATACCCCTTGTCAAGATTTTAGTATGTTGCGCCCAGTTGCCGCCTTGACTTTCAGGATTGCTCTGATATGATCCGCTGAATTTGACGAATCCGGAAAGGAGCAAGTTCTTGAAGGAGCGGCTGAAGAAGATCCTGTCGATATCCCCTCTGAAGATCGCATTTTCCGTCATCCTGATCTCCCTTTTCCTGTTCTTTGTAGACGCCCCCTTCCTCCGGTTCATGGAGCTCAAATCCCTGGACCTCCGGATGGTCTCCCGGGGAGCAGTCCCTGCGGGGGGCGAGACGGTCATCGTGACCATCGACGAGAAGAGCCTGAGCGAACTGGGGCGGTGGCCCTGGCCGCGGACAACTATCGCAAAACTGGTCGACGTTCTGAAGGGATATGGCGCAAAAGTGGTGGGCTTCGATATCGTCTTTGCCGAACCGGATGCAAACTCCAGCCTGAAGACCGTCGCCGAGTTGTCGAACGAACTGAAGAACGCCGGCATACGCGACACGCGGCTCTCCGGCCTCCTCGATGAGAAGAAGAAACTGGCCGACACCGATGCCGCCCTCACCCGTTCCATCGAAAAGGCCAAAAACATCACCCTCGGCTATTTCTTCCACATCACCCGGAAGGAGGTGGGACATCTGACCGAGCCGGAGATCGCCGCCGGGGAAAGGGGGATAGCCAATTCCCGGTTCCAGATGATCCGCGGGCCGAAAGGCCCTGACGAATCCCGCCTGATCCGGGCCTACGCGGCGCAGCCGAGCCTTCCGCAGCTTACCGATGTATCTGAGAACAGCGGTTATTTCAACGCTTTCCCGGACAGTGACGGAGTCATCCGCTGGTCTCCCCTCGTCATCAAGTTCCGTGACAACTACTATACATCCCTGGCGCTTTCGCTCCTCGTCCCGTACCTCGACTGGCCGATGGTCGTCCTGAACATGGCCGAATACGGCGTGGAAAGCATCAATCTTGACAAGCTCAGAATCCCGACCGACGAGAGCGGTAGACTGCTGGTCAACTACCTCGGACCGGCCAGGACCTTCCCCCATTACGCGATCTCCGATGTCCTCAACGGGCGCCTGACCGCAGATACATTCAAAGGGAAGATCGTCCTTGTCGGCGCCACGGCGACCGGCATCTACGACATGCGGGTCACCCCCTTCAGCGCCGTCTATCCCGGGGTGGAGATGCACGCCACCGTGATCGACAACATCCTCCATCGGAATTTCCTCATCCATTCCGGATGGACCAGGTTCTTAGACATCTGCATGATCGTCGTTGCCGGCCTCATCATGGGGCTGGCCGTTCCCCGGGTGAAGGCAGTGGCGGGCATTGCGCTCAGCCTTGCGCTCATCGGCGCCTTCGTCGCAGCGAACACGACACTCTTCGTCCGGTACAGCGTCTGGATGAACCTGATCTATCCGGTTCTGACGATGATGACGATCTACCTCGGGATCACCGTCTACCGTTACGTAACCGAGGAGCGGGAAAAGAAGAAGATCCGCGGCGCCTTCCAGTATTACCTCACCGCCTCGGTCATCAACGAGATCCTCAGGGACCCATCTAAACTGAAGTTGGGCGGCGACAAGAAGCAGCTCTCGGTCATGTTTTCCGACATCCGGGGATTCACGGGCATCTCCGAGAAGCTGACGCCGGAGGAGCTGGTCCGCCTCCTCAACGAGTACCTGACGGCGATGACGGACGTGGTTTTCAAGTACGACGGTCTCTTAGACAAATACATTGGCGACGCCATCATGGCGGTTTTCGGGGCGCCGCTGGATCAGCCCGACCACGCGCTTCGGGCTTGCCGGACCGCCCTCGAGATGATGTCGGAGCTCAAGCGCCTCCGCGAGAAATGGGCGGCGGAGGGGCGGCCGGACGTCAACATCGGCGTCGGCGTCAACACGGGCGACATGGTCGTGGGGAACATGGGCTCCGAGATGCGCTTCGACTACACGGTCATGGGGGACAGCGTGAACCTTGCCTCCCGCCTGGAGGGAACCAACAAGGAGTACAGGACGAATATCATCATCAGCGAATTCACCTACGAGAGCATCCGGAATGAGCTCTTCTGCCGCGAGCTGGACGCCGTCCGGGTGAAGGGAAAGAAGCTCCCCGTCCGGATCTACGAGCTCCTGGGCGAGAAGAAGGACGCGGCCGAGTGGCAGGAGTACGTCGGCCGGTTCGAAACGGGCCTCGCCAAATACCGCGAGGGTCTCTGGTACGAGGCGATCGCCGCCTTCAGAAGCGTCCTTACAGTCAAACCGGCGGATTATCCCACCCAGATGTACATCGCCCGCTGCGAGACGCTCAAGGAAAATCCGCCCGAAGGGGAATGGGACGGCGTCTTTACCATGACGAAAAAGTGACGATTGGGGGACAGATTTTAAATCTGTCCCCGATGTCCTGACGAGAGAGGATCTTGGTCATTTATGAACAGTTTTCGGGCAGCGGCAGGCTCGCCCCCGCAACGGCGTACCAACGGAAAATAGAGCAATGTCCTTCAAAGAAAACCTGAAATACCGAAGCTGGGTCGAGGTCGACCTCGGCAACTTCGCCGCGAACTGGGAGGAGATGAAGCGGCTGGTCGGCCCCGACGTGAGGATCATGGAGGTGGTCAAGGCGGACGCCTACGGCCACGGGGCAATCGAAATATCCAACGTCGCCCTGAAGAACGGCGCCGCCTGCCTCGGCGTGGCGAACGCCGACGAGGGGGTGCAGCTCCGCGTGAGCGGGATCACCGCCCCCATCCTGATCCTCTCACCCGCCACCGTTTCCGAGATCGATCAGATCATCAAATACAACCTGACTTCCTCGGTCTCCGACCCCGGTTTCGCACGGGAATTCCAGAAACGGGCCCGCCGGGCGGGCATTCGGGCGCCGATCCACATCGAGGTGGACACGGGGATGGGCCGGGGCGGGACGATGCAGGCCGAGGCCTTCCAGACCATCCGGGATATCGCCGGTTTTCCGAATCTTGCTGTCGAGGGGATCTTCACTCATTTCTCTGAAAGCGAGATCCTCTCCTACTACAACGATCAGCAGTGGCGCGCCTTCCAGGAGCTCCTGGAGAAACTTTCGGCCTACGGACTTCATATCCCGATCCGCCACATCTCCAACAGCGGCGCCATCCTGAACTACCCGCAGTTTCATCTCGACATGGTGCGGCCGGGGATCATGTCCTACGGAATCTATCCCTCTCCGGAAACGCGAGGCAAAGCGAACCTCTTGCCTGTGATGAGCTTCAAGACGCGGGTGGTCCTCGTCAAGGAGTTCCCCGAAGGATACAGCATCGGCTACGGCCGGACCTTCATCACGAGACGGCCCACCCGGATCGCCACGATCCCCGTCGGCTATGGGGACGGCTTCGGCTGGCTCCTCTCCAACCAGGGAGAGGCCCTGATCCGGGGGAAGCGGGTCCCCATCGCAGGGCGGATCTCGATGGACATGTGCACCCTCGACGTCAGCCGGCTCCCGGAATGCGCCATCGGCGACGAGGCAGTCCTCATGGGGGAACAGGGAGAAGAGCGGATCACGGCCGACGAGATCGCCGCGAAGGTCCATTCGATCAGCTACGAGATCCTCTGCGCCCTCGGAAAGCGGGCGCCGCGGGTTTTCCTCCACAAGGGGCGGGCCGACCGCGTGGAACCGAGTCTCCGGCGGATCTTCATCCCGGACGAGGAGAAGTCGATCGCGCGGATCGACAGCATCATCCGCCACTGTTTCCAGACGCGGGCGCGCAACGAGGAGCTCGGCGACGCGATCTACTACGAGATGTTCGAGACCCTCTTCGGCAAGGAGGACCGCCAGCTCGAGCTGCGGGCCGACTTCCGCTACGACATCCGGATGAACCAGTTCGCCCCGGAGGACGAGGCGCCGGAACCGCTCCGGCGGGATTACTTCAAGGTCACGACCCGCGTGGAATACACGAAGGCCATCCGGAACGCCGTCTTCATGATCGGCTGCGCGCTGGACAACGAGCAGCTGGCCGCGTTCTTCGAGGACAAGCGGTGCGAATACCGCTGGCTCCTGAACAGCGGGGAAAACCTTGTAGCCGAAAGGGATTTCCGGGTGAACCGGGTCCTGATCGATCGCGAGGACGTCCCGGTCATCCGGACGGATAAGACCCCGCGGGGCTACGAGGTCTGGTGCGGAGCGGAGGAACTCAAGAAGAAGCTCAACCGCCAGGTCCGGGTGGAGATCGAGATCGAGACCAAGAAGCTCAAGGGCAACCGGCTTTTCTCCGCCTACCTGGTCTATCCGACCCGGGGGATGGAGATCTCCTTCCATTACGGGGGAACGGGCATCAAGAACGTCAGGGAAGTCGGGTTCTTCGCGGGGAAACATCCCCATCCGAAGGTGACCCGGAAAGAGGGGAAATCGATCACGCTGAAACTCGGTGACGAGGCGTGGATCTTCCCCACAAGCGGGGTGACCTTCATCTGGGATCTGTGATAATAGGGTCAGCGTCACCTCAAGTTTACCGGGGGGTGCCTGGCAAGCTGTGGTGATTGGAAATCGGTTATCCAATTCGGTGGTGTACCGGCATCACAAGGAGGGATAAGAAACAATGATAGATTTTGGTTGGCTGGGTCAGATTTCGTTTACGTGGCAATTCTTCACCGCCGTGATGAGCATCATTCTGATCGATCTGGTGCTGGCCGGCGACAACGCCGTCGTGATCGCCATGGCGGTCAAGAACCTGACGGGCAGGCAGCGCCTGTGGGGGATCGCCATGGGGGCGGGAGGGGCCGTCGTCGTCCGGGTGATCAGCACCTTTCTGGTGGCCCAACTGCTCAACATCCAGTTCATCAAACTGGTCGGGGG
>MICJ01000023.1:6780-10800 GCA_001830835.1 Syntrophobacterales bacterium GWC2_56_13
GACGAGGAATGTCAGGAGCGCGAGTGCGGGAACCTCTGGCAGGCGGTCTGGATCATCGTCGTGGCGGACATGAGCATGGGCATCGACAACATGCTGGCCGTCGGCGCCGCCAGCCACGGCAACTTCTTCCTCCTGCTCTTCGGCCTGGTGCTTTCGATCCCCTTCGTGGTCTTCATGAGCAATCTGCTCGCCAAGCTGATGGATCGCTTCCCGATCATTCTGTGGGCAGGCGCGGCGATCCTGGGCAAGGTGGGCGGCGAAATGATGATCACCGACCCGTGGGTCCACGGCCTGCTCGGCCCGCCGAAGTGGGTGGAGTACGCGGTGATGGTCTTCTTTGTGGCCTTCGTCTGCGGTCTGAGCAAGTGGATCCTCATGCGGCACAAGGCCGCGATGTCAATCGAGCGATCCGCCGCCACGGACGGCACGGCTGATCGTGTCGTTCCAGCCGATACTCTCAAAGGTTGATATGAACAAATTGCGTGTGGGTGTGATTCTGGGGGGAATGTCCTCGGAACGGGAGGTATCCCTCAACAGCGGCCGGAACGTGTACGACAATCTGGACCGGGAGGCCTTCGATCCCAAGGCCGTCTTCATGGACGGCCGGGGACGGCTGTGGGTCATCCCCTGGCAGCTCATCTCCCAGAACACCACAACGGACATCACCGAGCGTCTCGAGAAAGAGGCGCGGCGAATCTCCTATGAGGGACTCAAGGAGGAGATCGATTTCGCCTTCATCTCCCTCCACGGGAAATTTGGAGAGGACGGCTGCCTGCAGGGGCTCCTGGAACTCCTCGGCATACCCTACACGGGACCCGGCGTCCTGGCCTCGGCCCTCGGCATGGACAAGCACATCCAACAACTGATCCTCCGGGCTGCGGGGATCGGCGTCCCCGAGAGCGTCCTCGTCCGGGAGGAGACGTGGTTAAACGAGCGGGAAAAAGTAAAGAATGCACTATTCGAACGCTTCCGCTTCCCCCTGTTCACAAAGCCCCCGCGCGAAGGCTCCAGCATCGGCGTCATGCTCGTCCGGGATGAGACGTCCCTAATACAGGGCATCGATGAGGCCCTGAAGTGGGATAGGACCGTCCTCGTCGAGGAGTTTCTCGACGGGACCGAATTCTCCTCTATTATCTTGGAGGAGGACGGAGAACCTTGCGCCCTGGAGGTCACGGAGATCACCCCGCAGAGCGACTACTTCACCTACGACGACAAGTATATGCCCGGCCGCTGCCGGAAATTCACGCCGCCGAAGAACATCCCTCCGGATGCCGCGGCGGCGATAAAGAAGGAGGCGGTCCGGGCCTTCCGGGTGCTGGGATTTAGGTCCTACGGCCGGATCGACGGCTTTTATATGAAGGACGGCCGGATCCTCATCACGGATCCCAATTCCTCCTCCGGCATGGCCCCCTCCTCGTTCTTCTTTGAACAGGCCGCCTGCGCGGGGATGCTCCCCTCGATGATCATCGGCCGGCTCATCGAGAACGCCCTCGTCATCCATGGGGAGAAGCAGGGCCCGCTGTAGAATTATTAGCTTGACATTTACGGGCAAATCGGAGTAGCTTAGCCTGCATGTCAACGATTTAATAGGGATTTAATCTTAAATAACGACACCGGCAAGGATTCCGCAATGATGGGGAAAATTTCGCTTCTTCTGTCCCTGCTGATCGCACTCTGGGCGCCCTTGTGTCCGGCAGCGGAAAAGGCCGGCATACCCATTTCCGAACAGCCCGCCGGGGGAAAAAGAATCGCTGTAACCGAATTCGTCAACAGGACCGATTTCGGGGATGCGGAATTCGCCGAAAAGGCCCGGGACGCATTCGAAAGCGAACTGGCCTCGACGAACCGTTTCACTCTTGTGGAGCGGAGCCGGCTCAACCTGATCATGAAGGAACAGGCCTTCTCGCAGAGCGGCCTCGTGGATGAGCAAACCATGAGCCGCTTGGGGAGGCTCGTTTCGGCCAATTATATCTGTACGGGAGCCATCGAGGGGATGAGTGCGGCGGAGAAAGGGAGCGAGAAGCTACGGCAGAAGACCCTTTCCCTCCTGGGCATCGACAGGAGCACCGACTTCTTCGGTCTGGCGAAGGGTAGCGACCCCTACCAGACCGCCTGGGATCTCAGCCTCACGATCGCGATCCGGGTCATCGACGTGGAGAAGGGCACGATCGTCTTCAACCGGGCGCTGAAAGCGGCGGCGCCCAATGTCCGCCTCCGGCAGTCCACCACCGGCCCGGTCTATGATCCCGCGGCGGCGTTTGAGATTCTAAAACCCGTCATGGAGGAGGTCGCCCGGCAGGTCGTCCGTTTCTTTCCCGATTGATCGGCGCGTGCAGGTTGCGGGGGGGGAACGAGGACTTTGAAAATCGTGCGGGGGATTCCCCCCTTCCCCTCCCGCGGGGGACGGCAAGGGCGGCGCTTGAAATCTCGTGGCGGAGGCTGGATTTCGCAATCCGGCCATGAAGTTGCAGGCAGGCGGGGAAAGACGGACATGGCGGCGGCGAGACGTTTACATCATTCACTTTTCAACAATTTTAAGAAAGCAGGAGGGACGGCATGAGGAAAATACAACTGGTACTGGCGATCGGGGTTTGTCTGTTATTAGCGGCTTGTATGACGAGGGATCGTGTGGCCGATCTGACGATCATGGCATCGAAGAACATCTCCACGCTGGAAGGGGCGCAGAATATGGGCACGTTCGAGGGCAAGGACTGCCGCTCCATGATGACCGGGCAGATGCCGAACATGAAGGAGGCCCTGGACCGGGCGCTGGAGGCGGGCAGGGGCAACGCAATGCTCGATGCGGTGATCTACTTCAAACCGGCAAGCTGCATCTTCGACAGCACCTGCTGGGAGGTCAAGGGCACAGTCGTCAAGACGAAGGACTTGCTGCTGAAGAAATCGGACCTGCAATCGTTCGTGGTCGATACGGGCTATGTCCGGGAGACCTTCTCCTCCCCGGACGGACATGAGTACCTCGCCCTGAAGAAGAAATCGGACGTCGATCTCAACAACGACCAGAAACGCTACGATCTGCTCCTGCGGATCAGATAAGCGGACCGGGCGGGGGATGCGCCACCCTGGCGTTTCCTTCGTTTTATATAAAACAGAGAAAACAGGGACAGCTCCCTATTTTTTCCTGAAAGAGATGGACGCCGTCCCCATTTTCCGCAAATAGAGCCCTGTAATGAAATCTGCCCGCATCGTTTTTATGCTCATCGTCGTTTTCCTGATGCCGCGGCCTCTTTTCGCCGGCGACATCTCCGCAGAGTATTACGACCTCCGGGAGAAGGAGATCCGGCAGTTCACCTTCGATCTCTTCACCGCCGGCGAGTACTACCGGGCGATCACCGAGTCAAAGCGATACACCTCCCTCTTCCCCGGGGGACCGTATGCCGGGGAGATGTTCAAGCTCATCGGCGACGCCTATCTGATGTCCCATGAATGGGCCGAGGCGATTGCCGCCTATGACGAATTTCTCATGCAATTTCCGGCTTCGCCCCTGGCCAACGCCGCGACCTTCCACAAAGCGATCTGCCTGGTCAAGCAGGGAAATGCGGCGGAGGCCGAACGTCTCTTCCAGCTCATCCTGAGCGGCGCCAACCCGGAGAAGAAGGGGGATGCCGCCCGGTGGGAGATCCTCCTTCTCATCCGCCAGAACCGGTTCGAGGAGGCGGAGAAGCTCCTCCGGGAGCAGATGATCCGGCAAGAAATCGATCAGGAAGCAAGCCTTTTTGAAGAGATCCTGGCGAATAAGAAAAGCGTCACCTACAAATCACCGGAAACCGCCGGCGTCCTCTCGGCGATCCTCCCGGGAAGCGGCCAGGTCTATAACGAGCGGTACAAGGACGGCGTCTATTCCTTCCTCTTGAACGCACTGTTCATCCTCGGCGCCTACAAGGCCTTCGACTCGGACAATTACGGGCTGGGCGGCGCACTAGCCCTTTTCGAGATCGGCTGGTGCACCGGCAGCATCTACGGGGCGGTGGGCGGCGCCCACAAGTACAACCGGAAGATCGA
>MICJ01000023.1:10812-12571 GCA_001830835.1 Syntrophobacterales bacterium GWC2_56_13
GCGTATCCGTCATATTCTCCTACCCCTTCTGAAGGATATTTATGCAGGCGGCGACACACGATGCAATATTGCTGTTCAGGTCATTGCGAGGCGCTAAACGCCGCGGCAATCCCTTCCCGGATCCCCCGCTGATGGGATTGCTTCGCTTCGGCCGCAATGACAGGTGTGAAAGCGCGCGTCGGGCAGTCATCTGCTGCGGGGCGCTCCTTCTTGCCTCGCTTTTCTGGATGCAGACGGCCCTTGCAGACGAGGCCCTCCTCAGAGGACCACGGAAGGTTTTCCGGGCGGCGGTAACCGCCGCCGGACCTTCCGCCGCAAAAGAGGGCGCCCTCGGGGAAATCGCCGCGGCGCCCGTCCTTTTCTACCAGCGCTTCCTCGGACCCCACTGGGGTCGGCGCTGTTCCTATTATCCCTCCTGTTCCAATTACGCCCTGCTGGCAATCCGCAAGCACGGCGCCCTGGTAGGATCGATCATGACCTTCGACCGGCTCCAGCATGAATCCAACGAGGCGAGATACTCCCCCCTCGTCCAAACCGGCGACGAAATAAGGGTCTACGACCCCCTGGAAAATAATGATTATTGGTGGTATACGTCAGTTCGTTCCCAATCGGCTGCGCCCGCGGGTGTAGAAAGAGAAACGAAACCTTAACCCATGTAAGGAGGTTATTATGAAAAGATCTCAATGGACGGCCCTTTTTTGCGCGCTGGCGCTGCTCCTTCTCTGGGATATGCCGGTCGGCGCATTTGAGATCGGCGCCAGGGTCTATTACTGGTTCCCGGCATTCAAGACAGACGTGAAGGCGGACAACGCCGGCCTGGCCGGCACCGACCTGAACCTGAAGGACAACCTGGGGGTCGGCACCGAGTCCTTCCCCTCGCTCGAGGCCTTCGGCGCCTGGGGCGATCACCATCTGAGCCTCACCTATACGCCGGTCAACTATTCGGGATCGACGACGCTCGCAAATCTCGTTAACTTCAACGGCCAGACCTTCGCCGCCGGCGCCACAGTCGATACGGATCTAAAGCTGCGGATGCTCGACCTGGAGTACCGGTATACCTTCCTGGATGTGGAGAACATCCTGGCCGGGTTTTCGCTCGACGCCATCGGTCAGATCAAGTATATCGACGGCGAGGCTAAGATGAATGCCCCTGCAGCCGGTACGGAAGCCGACTTCACGATCCGCGCGCCCATTCCTATGGTGGGGATAGGCGCACACATTGGCCTGCTCGCCGACATCCTCGAGGGGCGGGCGAAGGTGACCGGCGTCGCCTATTCCGGCAGTTACCTTTACGAGGCGCTGGCCGATATCTCCTTGACCCCTTTCCCGTTTCTGGACATCCATGCCGGTTACAAGGTCATCAAGATCCGCATTGACCGAAACGATGTCTTCCTGGATTCTGAATTTACAGGACCTTACGTCGGCCTGACGGTTAGTTATTGAGATGGGAGAAACGGGAGAAAATTCCGCTCAAAAGCTCAGGGTCGGGATCATCATGGGGGGCGTCTCCTCCGAAAAGGAGGTGTCCCTGGAGAGCGGCCGGAACATCTTCAGCAAAATCGACCGCCGGAAGTATGATCCTGTCCCAATCTTCATGGACCGACGGTCGGTTCTCTGGGAGATCCCGCTCAAGCTGCTCATGCGCAACAGTACGAGCGACATCGAAGACGACCTGCATGAAGAGGCGACACCGATCCCTTATGAATCACTTAAAGCCTGCGTGGACGTGGTCTGTCTCGGTCTCCACGGCAAGTACGGG
>MICJ01000024.1:0-1083 GCA_001830835.1 Syntrophobacterales bacterium GWC2_56_13
CGGTTCTCTTATCCACGGTCACCCCGATATCGCAGTAGTTCGACCCGACGACGGAGGAGAGATTGGGAAACTGTCCGGCAGGGCAGATCCGGACAAAAGGCTCTTTCCGGTAAAACGTCTGATACAGGGCAGTCGCTTCTTCCGCAGTCACATCCTGCTCCAGCGTCGCATAGATCGTGCTCAGGATTCCCCGTTTGACCGGCAGCAGGTGCGGCGTGAAGGAAATCTTCATCTCCCGGCCCGCCAGGAGGCTGAGCTCCTGCTCGATCTCCGGGGTATGCCGGTGTTGGCCGATCTTGTAGGCCTTGAACCCCCCTTCAACCTCGCAGAACAATGAAGCGATCTGGGGATCCCGGCCGGCCCCACTGACGCCCGATTTCGAATCGGCGACGACGGAGACGGCGTCGATCCAGCGCGACCTCAGAACGGGCGCCAGCCCTAAGATGATGCTGGTGGGATAACAGCCCGGATTAGCGACGAGGCGGGTGTTGCGGATCTGCTCCCGATAGAGTTCGGGCAGACCATAAACCGCATCCCCGAGCGTCCCGGCGGCCGTATGCCGGCCGTACCACGCCTCATACGAGGCCGCGTCCCGGAGACGGAAATCCGCGCTGAGATCGACGACTTTCCGCCCGGCCCTGATAAAAATGGGTGCAAATTCCATGGAGATCCCATGAGGAAGGGCCAGAAAGATGAAATCGGCGATACCGGCGACCTCTTCGGGAGAGGCATCGGTGTAGAGGAGATCCGTGAGCCCTGCAAAGACGGGATAGACAGCGGACACCGGAACCCCCGCAAAGCGCCGGGAGGTAGCTGCCACGACCTCTGCGCCGGGATGGCCGATGAGCAATCTCAGCAGTTCCTGCCCGGTATACCCGCTCCCCCCGTAAACGCCGATTCTGATCACCTTGCACCTCCTTGACGGCTTCGGAAAAAGTCCATATGCGGCGTTGCGCTTCCTCCTTCGTCGTTGCGGCGTACGCCAAAGTACGCCTCACTCCTCAGGAATCGCGCGCCTTGCCTCTGGAGCTTTTTGCGAAGTCGCCCCAGAACATAGGCTTTCGCGACTTTTTACGAAAGCAT
>MICJ01000024.1:1105-2628 GCA_001830835.1 Syntrophobacterales bacterium GWC2_56_13
GGAGGCCTTCCGGCCTCCCTGCGATCTATCTCTTTGAGAACTGGAACCGTTTCCTGGCCCCTGGCTGCCCGTATTTCTTTCTTTCCACGATACGCGAATCCCTTGTCAAGAAACCGGCCTTTTTCAGGGCCGCTCTGAGTTCCGCATCATATTCCACCAGGGCCTTGGAAATGCCGTGTTTGATGGCGCCTGCCTGGCCGGCCATGCCGCCCCCACCCACGCTGATATGAAAATCGAACAGGCCCTTTTTCCCCGTCATCTCCAGGGGCTGCTGGATGAGCATCTTCAGGCTTTCCCGCGTAAAGTAATCGTCAAAGTTCCTCTTGTTCACCTGCAGGACGCCGGTGCCTTCTTTCATATAGATTCTGGCAACGGCGCTTTTTCTCTTCCCTGTCGCGTAAAAACGTTTTTCCGTCATATCCTTCTCCACATCGTCCCGCGATCCATCCCCGGATCACGAAAATTACAAGTCAAGAATGCGCGGGCACTGTGCCTCGTGAGGATGGTCGCCGCCGGCGTAGATCTTGAGCTTTTTAAGCATGGCCCTCCCCAGCGTATTCTTGGGAAGCATCCCCTTCACGGCCGTACGCAGAACCTCTGCCGGTTTCTCCCTGAGCAACTTTCCCGCCGTAATGGCCTTGATCCCTCCCGGATAGCCCGAGTGATGGTAATAGACCTTGTCTGTCAGTTTCTTGCCGGTGAGGCTGATCTTGTCGGCATTCACTACAATCACAAAATCGCCCGTGTCCATATAGGGCGCGTAAATGACTTTGTGCTTGCCCCGCAGCCGATGGGCAATCCCGCTGGCGAGCCTCCCCAGTATCTTGTCCTCGGCATCCACGAGAACCCAGTCGCGGGTGACCTCTTCCTTCTTTGCCTGATAGGTTTTCATCACTTTCACCAATTGCATACGAATTTGGAGATGGAGAGATACGCAAATTTCCCTTTTTTGTCAAGGAAAAACCTGCATAAAAAATTGAAAAGGGAAACGCCTTTCCCGGAAGGGCTACCATGCGCCTCCCTTTCCTATCCCGTCCAGCGAAAAAACGGCCATCACCGTCCGGTCATCCTCCCGATCGGACACGTTCAGCTCGACGTTCCAGCACTGTTTCCGATAACGGATGCCGTAGGTGGATTCAACGGTTCTGCGGTCAAGCTGATTCCGCCTCAGGAGATAGGTCGCATCAAGGGATGAAGTCAGGACCGCCTTCAGGGAAAGATTGATCTCCTCCAGGGTATCCCGCGTATAGCGATACCCGGCAGAAGCCGAATCACCGCGGTTGTCGGATAGAGTCAGGTCATAATTGTTCTTGATCCAGTCGCCGGAATTCACGTTGTACCTGTTGCGTGCCGACAGGGAAAAATAAGGAAGGGGCGCCAGATCCAGTTCCAGATCCACGTCGCCAAAGGGACGGTTGTCCCTGGCCGGAGAGCTTACCCCCCTTCTGGCCTCCCGGATGTCGTAGGTCTGGGCCAGCTTGAAACGCAGCATCTCACGGTAACTGACCTTCCCATCCTTCCCC
>MICJ01000024.1:2648-6760 GCA_001830835.1 Syntrophobacterales bacterium GWC2_56_13
GTTGGTGAGCGCATAGGTCAGACCGTGCCGCCCCTGGAGCATCTCCAGAAAATCGGGGGTGTGATCCTCGGAAGGATCGGGGATGTACGTATAGGTGAGCTCCGGTTTGATCCCGTGCCTGATCTTCTCCACCGTCTCTCCCCCGACAGCGAAAACCCTGTTGATTTCCGTGGAAAGGGTCGCCCCGAACTGGAAGACCTCCCGGTTTCCATATTTATCATCGCCATCGGGCACGGAATCGGACCGCTCCCAGACGCTCCCCCGAAATCCCGCCTGAGGCGTCACCTGCACATAGGGGCCCAGGTTCACCGGCAGATAGAGGGTCGGGTTCATCTCCCAGAGATGCCCCTTCTGACCCTCCTGACGGTAATAGTGATCATATCCAGCGCTGAATTCGATCTGCAGAGGAGTTCCGAAGAGAGGGCGTCTGAACCCCGTCAGGATCACCTCCGGATATTTCTGCAGGGTGGCGTCATTGTCGGCGGATGAAAAATCATCGGTGTAACGGGCCAGGGCGGTGAGATTATAAAGGGACCAGTCTTTGACCAGCCTGACCGTGGAGTCCAGCGACCCGAGGGATTGATCCCCCAGGAAGGAGACGCGCCGAAACCGCTCCTCGGGGCTTTGAGAAGTGTGATCCAGGTAATAATTGAACGAGGAAAAGTCCCGGAAATACCAGCGATCCGACACCCGGCGGATATCGCTCCGGATTGAGAAACCGGAGGCGAAGGTCGTTTCATGGTTGAGATAATAGGACCAGCGGTTCCGATCCTCCTGCCAGTCGCGGCTCATGTCCCCGACGGTTTCCGTCACCCGCCTGCGGTCGTTGATAAAATCCCCGTAAAAGGCGCCGAACGACTCCTCGCTTGGAAAGTAACGGAGTTCCACGCCTTCCTTGAAACCGCGCTTTTCCATGTAGCGTTGATAGAAGGTTGCATCTGCGCTGCCGGAAATGGCCCAGTAGAAGGGCATCTCCACATCCAGACCGTTCTTGTCGCGGGAATAGGAAAAGCGGGGGAAGAGGAGGCCGGTTTGGCGCGTCGTCTTGGCGGGAAAGATGAGGTAAGGCACATAGAGGAACGGGATATCCCGGACCAGGAAGCGGCCATTCTTCAGGGCGCCGTATCCGTCGACGGTCAGATCGAGTTCACTCCCCGCCAGTTGCCAATCAGGATTTTCGCCGTCACAGGTGGTCACCGTAGCGTTTTCCAGCCGGTAGGTCGCCTCTCCCTTCTTTTCGATCCTTTCTCCCCGGATGTAGAAATGGTTCCGGGCGATGAACATCTTTCCGCCATCGACCCATCCGGTTTTGGCCACGATGTCGAAAAACACCCTTTCGCCTTCGAGCACATCCTGATCGCTCCGGAGAAGGACATTCCCCTCGGCAAAGGCCTCGTTAGTGCCGCGGTTCAAGGTCACATAGTCGGCCTTCAGATACCCCCCGGAAAAGGTAATCAGGACCTTCCCCAGTGCGTGAAAGGCGTCTTGATCGCCGTCATAGGCAATGCTGTCCGCCTCGATGGTGACCGGTCCCCCGCTAAACTCCGTCTGCAGAGCCCAGAGGGGGGGCGTCGCCATGCCGGTCAAAAACAGGATCGCAAAAAAACAAAAGACCTTCTTGAGTCTTTGCACCTTTCCACACCTCTCAGGGCGGCAGGTCCCCAGGTACGGACTCCCCTTCGCCCGTCATCATCCGATGGCATCGTTTGATTTCTCCCACCAGATAGAGGGAGCCTGCGGTACAGACGAGGTCCTCCTTCCCGGCCAGAGAAAAGGCACGCCTCAGGGCGTCGCCCGGATTTTCCACGACATCGATATCCGAATGGAACCGCCTGGCCGCCGGCAGCAGGACATCGAGGGGGAGGGCCCGCTCACTGTGTGGACGGGTGAGAAACACCCTGTCGGCCAGGGGAAAGAGCCTCTTCGCCATCGTGCGATAGTCCTTATCATCCAGGACACCGAAGAGCAAGAACAACCGGCGGCGGGGAAAATCGTTCTTCAACGCCCGGCAGAGGGCGGCCACCCCGGCCGGATTATGGGCGCCATCCACAAGCAACATCGGCGATCGCTGGAGAATCTCCAGACGTCCTTCCCATCGCGTCCGCTTCAGACCTTCGGAAACGGCACGCTCTTCAACGCGAAAACCGGCCTCTCCGATCAGCTCCACGGCGCCCAGCGCCAGAGCGGCATTTTTGACCTGATGCCTCCCCGCGAGAGGGCAGACAAGGCGCTCATGTCGTTGCCCGATGCCGTGGTATGAAAATGTTCCGTCCCGATGGGTCGTTGTGCGGATTTCCCTCCCCAACCGGTAAAGCGTAGCCCCTCTTTCCCGGCAGATCGCCTCCAGGGTCTCTATGACCTTTTTCTGCCCGGCGGCGGTGAGGCACCTCCCCCCCTTCTTGATGATCCCTCCCTTTTCCCGCGCGATCTCGGCCAGCGTGTTTCCGAGATACTCCCGGTGTTCGAGGGAGATATTGGTGATGATCGAGACGAGGGGCATAACGACATTGGTGGCATCCAACCGCCCCCCCATGCCGATCTCCAGAACGGCGATTTCCACCTGCTTCCGGTGAAAATGGAGGAAGGCCATCGCGGTCAGGAATTCGAAATAGCTCACCTCCTCCCGGATCTGCCCTTTCACCCCCCTAACACAGATCTCCACTTCCCTGCGGCTGATCATCCGGCCATTGATCCGGATCCTTTCCCGGAAATCGATCAGATCCGGAGACGTGTAAAGTCCGGTCTTGAATCCACCCGCGGAGAGGATCGCAGCCGTCATCGCCGCCACCGAACCCTTGCCGTTAGTTCCAGCGATCAGCACAGCGGGGAAGCTGTTCTGGGGATTGTGGAGCCGCTCCAGCAGGCAACGGATCGGATCAAGCCCCAGGCGGATACCCATTCTGTTGAAGGAGGAGAGATATTCGAGCGTGTCCCGATAGGTCATGGATCACATTGCCTTGGGGGTCTTGACGAGCTCAGATCCGGATCACCTGACCGTCTTGAAGAAGGTGGGTATTGGCAATTCGCAACAGGTCGATCTCGCGCCTGATCTTCTCGCGATACTGGATTTTCATGTGATAGATATAGATTCCGTGGTCGAATGGACCCAGCTTTTCCAGTTCACCGGCCAGGCCGGCAGGGGTCAGGTGGCCGCTCAGCTCGGCCACATCCCTCAGCTCTTCCGGAAGCGAGGTCTCGACAAAAATGGCCCGGATACCATCCACCTTCCCTGCTACCCGCCAGATCTCGTCGGTCGGCCCGGTGTCCCCGACAAAGATGGCGGCAACCCTGTCTTCATTTTGTCCTGTCTCGACCACATAGGCAACGGTCTCCACCTTGTGATTGACCGGGACGACAGTGACGCTCAGTCGGCCGAGTTGCAGCTTTTCGCCCGGCCGGATGGCGACATACCTCAGGACCGGCTTCTCCGTACTGGGGATGGCGGAAAAATCGGGCCAGATGATGCCGTTGAAAATGTGCTTCTTAAGCGTCTCGATCACAAGGGGGGTGCCGACGACCGTCAGAGGATCTTCTCTGTTCAAATAACAGATATTATCCGCCAGGGAGGCAAGCTCCCGGATATGATCCATATGGGCGTGGGTGATCAGGATATGCTCGACTCCGGCCTGTTCTTCCTGCGTAAGAACCGACGTCACAGCTCCGGCATCGAGCAGGGTCTTAGCGTCGATCAGAAACCCCGTAAGGCCGTATCCGGGGATCTGCGAACCATAGCAACCCAATACCCTGATTTCCATTCTCTGATATCCTTGATTAGGCAGCGCGTTACCGCCTACCCCCTGGCGGTCGAAGATCATGATCCCGAAAAGCCTGTTGGAATAATGGGTCCGGATCGCCCTCGCCGACGCGGATGATGGCTCACACACCCCGTTTGTAATGCCAATGAAACGGTTTTCGGTCCGTCGCGGCGGTCCAGTCCCTACCGGGGCAACTCATCCACCGTTACCTTGAAGACCTGATCACCGGGACGGACACGATCCGTAACCTTGATGCCGATATAATCACCAGCAATCGCCCGGAGCACCTTCTGATTGTTGACCTCCATGGAATCAAGCGGCATGGCCAGATCCGTGGTATGTCCCGTGAATTTGAGG
>MICJ01000025.1:0-2677 GCA_001830835.1 Syntrophobacterales bacterium GWC2_56_13
CCCGGACCAGCTCGGCGGCCTTGTAGGCGGCGATGCCGCCGGTGACGCCCAGAATGATTCTTCTCTCCTTCAGCATGTCCGGATCCTTATGTTGGGGGTCCTTTTTACGTAAAAAACGGCCACTGATACTTTTTCTGAATAATAGCAATTATGAAAACCAAGATCAAGCAGTTAATGGCCCGCAGGGGAGGGAGGTTTTTTGGCCTTGCAAAACGGCATTGAAACGACTATAGGCCATCCATTCCAAAGAAGGAGGGAACATGTCATGAAAAGGACCTTCTGGTACGTCGTCTGTTGTCTGATTCTACTTCTTGCCGGCGGATGCTGGTGGTTTTTCGCAACGGTGGGCGAAAGCGATAAACCTGTCATCAGCACGGGCGAGGATTACACCGTCATCGGTATGCAGAAGATTCTTGCGGTCGCCTTCTCCGATCCAGGCCGCGGTCTCAGCCATGCGGAAATCATCATCACCCAGGATAATCAGCCCCGGATCATCTCTTCCCTTGATTTCCCGGAGAAGGGCGTCCGGCAAAAATCTCTCTCCGTCGCCGTGGATGCCGTCGCTCTCAAGCTCCACGACGGTCCGGCCACCCTGACCCTTACGGCAGTCGATCATTCTCTCTGGAAGAACCTAAGCACCATTACCCGACCGGTTACGATCGACCTCATGCCTCCCCAGATCTCGCAGCTCAATCCCGTGAACCACATCAATCCGGGAGGGGCCTGTATCGTAACCTACCGCCTCTCGGAGGCGGCCCCCCTGACAGGCGTCCAGGTCGGCGAGATCTTCTTTCCCGCCTATCCGGTCACGCTTTCCGGAAAATCCGCTTACGTGGCCTACTTCGCTCTGCCGCTCGAAGCAGCGCAGGGGAACCCCCAGATTCGGATCATCGCCAGGGACAGAGCTGGAAATGAAGCCATAAGTGCAGTCCCCGCCTTGATCCTGAAGAGGAAATTCCGCAGTGACAAAATGGT
Source organism: Syntrophobacterales bacterium GWC2_56_13 (assembly GCA_001830835.1). Classification (GTDB taxonomy): domain Bacteria; phylum Desulfobacterota; class Syntrophia; order Syntrophales; family UBA5619; genus JAKAFS01. The sequence continues at coordinate 976 of MICJ01000025.1, forward strand.
TCTTTCCGACTATTTCCTTGGGAAGAAGATGCCGGAATTCCAGGCGGCAAACCCGAGCCTCCGCGGCAAGACGGCGATTGAAACCTTCGTTTATGTCAACACCATTCTGCGGGAAGACATTGCCAAGACGATCCAGTCCGTCTGCCGCCAATCGGAACCGCGACAGCTCTGGCAGGACGCCTTTTCCCGGATGAAAAATGCAGCGCCCATGGCCCTTTTCGGCGACCGCCGGACCTATCTCTACGAAGGAAAACCAATCGGCGAAAGCGTCCACACCGGCGTTGATCTCGCCTCTCTGGCCAAGGCGCCGATCGAGGCGGCCAACGGCGGCATCGTCCGCTTTAGCGGCCCTCTCGGAATCTACGGCAATGCCGTCGTCATCGACCACGGGCTCGGCCTGGCGACCCTCTACGGGCATATGAGCGCCATTCAGGTCAATCCGGGCCAGGCCGTGAAGAAGAACGACATCATCGGGGTATCCGGCGAATCCGGCCTGGCCGGCGGGGATCATCTCCACTTCGGCGTGGCGATCAACGGCCAGTTCGTCGATCCACGGGAATGGTGGGATGCCCACTGGATTGAAGACAACGTGACGAAGAAAATGGCTGCGGCCTTTTGAGATTTTTTCGCGGACCGGCGTTTCATCCAGAAGTCTTGACCGTCAGGATTTGCCGATGTCGCGGTGGGCGATGTTCACGAAGTAGCCCTTGTCCGCGAAGTAGGCGCCCAGGTGGTTGGCCATGACGACGGAGCGGTGATGTCCGCCGGTGCAGCCGAGCGAGATGTTGAATCGGGACTTGCCCTCCTTCTCGTAGAGGGGGATGAGGAACGCCATCAGATCGAACAGTTTCCCGATGAAGGTCCTGCTGCCTTCCGATTCGAGGACGTAATCGCGGACTCGGGGGTCATGACCGTCGCAGGAGCGCAGACCTTCGACAAAATGGGGATTGGGGAGGAAGCGGACATCCAGGACCATGTCGGCGTCGGCCGGCAGCCCGTAGCGGTAACCAAAGGAGGTCACATGGATCACGAGACGCTTTCCCGGCGACGATCCGAGAAAATGGCGCTGAACGATATCCTTGAGCTGATGGACGTTGCAGGAGGTGGTGTCGATGACCTTTTCGGCCATCCGCTTCAGCGGCGCCAGCTTTTCCCTTTCCAGCCTGATGCCGTCCATCAGCGAACCGCTCGGTGCGAGCGGGTGCGACCGTCTGGTTTCACTGAAACGGTTCAGGATCGCCTCGTCGGCGGCATCTAAAAAAATGATCTCGATCCGGTACCCCTTTTCCTTGAGATGCGTGAAGATGCGGGGGTATTTCGCAAGAAAACCCCTCTCCCTGAGATCCATAACCATCGCGACCCGAGCGATTTCCTTGGCCGGATCGGACTGGATCTGCAGAAATTTCGGCAGGAGGACGACCGGCAGGTTGTCGACGCAGAAAAAACCGATATCTTCCAGCGCCCGCAGGGCGGTACTCTTGCCGGAACCGGAAAGCCCCGTAATGATCACCACGCGCAGCTGTTTCATCTCTCTTCCCTCCGGCCCGGTTGGCCCACCGCATCCCGGGATAGCAGGCAGCCTGGCTTCATATCCCGGACGCAGCTCTTCCTTTCCCGTCCCCCCATACCGGCCTGCGGTCTGAAATTTCCCCTCCTTGCGAACGGAGAAGATCGCCTGCGACAGCCATCACCTGCTCCGCCA
>MICJ01000025.1:2685-9130 GCA_001830835.1 Syntrophobacterales bacterium GWC2_56_13
GAATCACCTCCGGCCACGATGCACCGGCAGGGAAGAGCGACGCCCACAATTCTGCAAACCGATGGCCTTCCGTTCTCTTCCACCGCCCGGTCTTTCCCGGAATTTCTGACAAAATCGACGATGAGATCCAGACGGGCCTCCTCACAGACGGCCTCCGCTCCGACCAGAACCTCCGCCCGGACGAGTCCCCGGCCCCGGGGTGCGATCCATTTTCGCGTTTTCTCGTGGCCCCGGCCGTAAAGAACCGCACCTCTTCCCTCCAGCACAACGGCATCATCCGCGACCCATATACCCCCCCCCTCCACGAGGTCGAGACTGCAGGCAGTCTTACCGATACCGCTTTCGCCCCTGATCAGGATGCCGAGGCCCAACACCTGGACGAGCACGCCGTGGACCATCGTCCTCTGTCCGCCCCTCTCCCTGATCAGGCCGATCAGCCTGCTTCCCAGCAGCGAAGCATCGTAACGGGAGGAAAAGACGGGCGTTCCCGCCCTTTCAGAAAATTGTCTGAAAAAGTCAGGTATCCCCTGTGCTTCGGCAACGGCCACACAGGAGATATTCCGGGATAACAAAGGGGAGAGATGGCTGTTACGCCCGGCGGAAATACCGCCATTCGGCAAGGCCGGTGAAAAAATCATGACGGTATGGGGAAAGGGGGGCCTTCTGCCCTGACCATCTCCCGCCGTCAAGTCCGTAAACACATGCCTTACGGGACTGAGACTACCGAGAAGTTCTGCAACCTGCGTGATTCCCAGTCTCTCCCCGCCCGTCAGCAATTCTTTGACCGTTACCGGCGTCATAAGCAAGAAGCCTGAGCAAAGCGGGAGTCTGCCTCTGCGAAAGCAGGGGAACTTTTTTACGAAGCTGTCAACATTCGTCGTCCTTTTCGACAAGCGCCTGGTACAGATCATCGTGCGTTTTCGCCGCAAGGAGATATTTCCGGAAGGCCGCGTCCTTCAGCATGCGGGAAATCTTCGCCAGGGCCTTCAGATGCTGACCCGCTGAATTCTCCGGCGCCATGAGCAGGAAAAAGAGATGCGCCGGCTTTCCGTCCATCGCCTCAAAGTCGACCCCCTCCCGGCTTCTGCCGAAAGCGATCACCATCTCCTCGAGTCCCGCGAGTTTCCCGTGAGGGATGGCAATTCCGTCTCCAATGCCGGTGCTCCCGAGCATCTCCCTCTCCAGGAGCGCATGGAGCATGGCCTCGGGATCAAATGTGATCTTTCCCCTCGCAAATACGGCGGCCAGCTCAACCAACATTTCCCGCTTGCTCTTTGCCTTCAGTTCCTCAAGAATAAATTCCTTCCTGAGTATATCCATAATCTTCATGGCCGTGTCCTCAACCCTCAACTACTGACCTCCATCAGCGCAAATTTCCCGTCGTCACGACGATAGATGACGGCGACATTCTCTGTGGATGAATCGCGGTAAATTACAAACCGGTTCTTTGAAGTCTCCATTTCCAGAACCGCGTCATCGATGGACATTGGTTTCAGTACGATATTGCGGGTCTCGACCACCTTGGATTCCTGCGATTCATCGTCCTCCTCGCCCGGAGATTCGCCGCCGCCGAGTTCCTCCATCCGGGAAGAATTGGTTTTGAAACCGCGGATTTTCTCCTTTCGTTTTTTTAGCTGACGCTCGATCTTTTCGATGGCGTTGTCAATTGCCATATGCACGTCCTTCTCTTCTTCCCTGCTGTTGATGTTCAGACCATTCGCCATCAGATTAATTTCTGCCGTATTCCGGAATTTCTCGACCGAGAGGATAACACGGGCATCTACTGGATTATCGATATATTTTTTCAGTTTTTTCAGCCTTTCCTCCACATATTCCTTCTGCCAGTTTTCCCCCTCTGCACTCCTGAATGTCACAGAAATCTTCATGGTCGTTTCCTCCTGTTCCTGGTTTTACCGGCCCGCCGGCGGGCGGCATGCCAAAATGACTAAGCCTCTCCGACATGATCTCCCGTCAATAATATTTCTTCCGCCTTGAGGAGGGCAGAATTCTCATCATCTCTCTGTATTTTGCGATTGTCCGCCTCGCGATGGATATTCCAGACTCCGCAAGGCGTTCGACGATGTCCTGATCGCTGAAAGGTTTGCGGGGATCTTCACCGCTGATGATCTTCCGGATATCCTCCTGCACGCTTTTGGAGGCGACATCAGCGCCGCCGTTCCTGCGGATACTGCTGCCGAAGAAGTACTTCATTTCAAAAATGCCCCGCGGGGCATGAATGTACTTGTTCGTGACCACCCGGCTAATCGTTGATTCGTGCATTTCCACATCATCGGCGACATCCCGCAGGATCAGCGGTTTAAGAGAGCTGATCCCCCTGTCGAAGAATTCCTTCTGAAACCGGACAATGCTCTCAGCAACCTGGTAGATCGTCTTCTGTCGCTGCTGAATGCTCTTAATGAGCCAAGTCGCCGACTGGACCCGTTCCTTGATATAATTCTTCCCGTTTTGCGCCTTCGCCCCCCCGCTTAGCCCGCTCATGATCTCCCGGTAAAAGTTGCTGATCCGGAGCCGCGGCAGACCGTCGTCGTTGAGGACGATTTTATAGTCGTCGCCGCTTTTGATGACATAGACGTCGGGTATGATCGCCTGGGTGCGTTCCTCATTATAGACGCTCCCCGGCTTGGGATCCATATTGCTGATGATGACGACTGCCGCCAGGACATCGGCGAGAGGCGTTTTCAATTTCCGGGCGATGCAGTCATAGTTCTTGATTTCCAGGTCTTTCAGATGGCCGAGGATGATCTTTTCCAAGAGGGGACGCGCACTCTCCGCGATTCTCGCCTGAATGAGCAGGCACTCCCGGAGATCGCGGGCGGCGATGCCGATAGGATCGAACTCCTGGATCTTTTTCAGCACCTCCTCCACAAAGGCCGGATCCACCTTCTCCTGCAAGGCGATCTCCTCCGGCGTGGCCGCAAGATAGCCGTTCTGGTCAAGATTGCCGATGATCTGCTCGCCGACGCGCTGTTCATTCTCCGTCAACGGGGAAAGCCGGAGCTGCCACATGAGGTGGTCCGTGAGCGAGGATTTCACCACCAGGAGGTTGTCCCAGGAGGGAGCGGGGCCCTCCTTCCGGTCGTAGGTGATCCCCATCGAACCATAGTCTTCCAGATAACTGTCCCAGTCGAACTCTTCCCGGCCGTCTCCCGCTCCCGTCAGTTCTTCGGTCCGCTCCACCGTCTTGATCTCTTCCCGATCGCCCTCCTCAGTCTGTTCGGGTTCGATCTTCTTTTCGGCTTCGGGATCCTCATCCGACGTGACCTCCTCCAGAAGAGGATTCTCCTCCATCTCCTGATTGATCGTATCCACCAGGTCCAGTCGTGAAAGCTGCAGGAGCTTGATGGCCTGCTGGAGCTGGGGCGTCATGACCAACTGCTGGGTCAGTTTCAGATTCTGCTTTAGTTCAAATGCCATGTTCCGACTGCGCTACCTTCCATCCCCGTTCAGAATTTGACTAAAAGCTTCAGAATTTGAAGTCATCACCGAAATAAATCTTCCTTGCTATCTCAGAGCCCGCGATCACTTCCGGCGTTCCTTCCACGAGAATCGTTCCTTCGTTGACGATGTAAGCCCGGTCGCACACGGACAGGGTTTCGCGGACATTGTGATCGGAAATGATCACGCCGATCCCCTTCGTCTTGAGTTGGGCGATGATCTTCCCGATGTCGGCTACGGCCAGCGGATCGATCCCCGCAAAGGGTTCATCCAGGAGGATATATTTCGGCGACGTGACAAGCGCCCTCGTGATCTCCACCCGCCTCCGCTCGCCACCGGAAAGCGAATAGGCGCTGTTTTCCGCAAGCCCCGTCAGCCCAAGTTCTCCTAAGAGCATCCGCAGACGCTCCTCCCTCTCCTCCCGGTCGCCGGGAATTGTTTCCAGGATGGCCATGATATTTTCCCGCACCGTCAGCTTCCGGAAAATAGAAGGCTCCTGCGGCAGGTAATTCAGCCCCCTGCGCGCCCGGATGTACATGGGACACTGGCTCAGATCCTCACCGTCAAGGAAAATCGTCCCTCCGTCCGGCTTGATCAGACCGACCATCATGTAGAAGGTCGTCGTCTTCCCGGCGCCGTTGGGTCCCAGAAGGCCCACAACCTCGCCTGGATTGATCTCCAGGTTTATCCGGTTGACCACTCTCCTCCCACTATAGATCTTGATCAGCCCCGTTGCGGTCAGTTTTCCCATGAAGAGATCACGCGACAAAGCCCTGAATCGTCAACATTCACCGCTTCTCCTGCTTCTCGCCCGGATAGATCGTGGCGGTCACGCGATTGTTCTCCGCACTCTCCACTACTCCCCGGTTCTCGTTGAGGAATACTATAATCCGGTCCCCCCGGATGATATTCGCGCCCTCGCGCATGACAGCGCCGCCCGTCATAGTGATCTTCTGGGCATCCTGTTCGAAGAGGGCCTCCTCCCCGGTCACGATCCGGTCGCCTTCGGTGATCGTGACATGACCCTTGGCCTCCACCCTTTCCAGATTTCCCGTTCCTTCGACCTCCCGGGCAGACCCGCCGGCTGTCTTCTGATCGTCCTTATAGTAGAGAGTCAGGCGATCGGACCGGATCGTCCGCGCGCCCTGGGTGGCCACTGCACTGCCGGAAAAGACGACCATCCGCTTTTCATGGTAGGCGTCCAGACGGTCGGAGACGATCTGAATCGGATGATCCCGCTCGACCCGCGGCTTCTGCTGCGTGTCGCCCCGCGCGTCACCCGGCTGCCACAGGGCTATGATCAGAACGCCCGCGCAGATGATGATTCTGAGACCCCTTCCCGACATCGCCTTTCCCCCTCACTTTCCCCCGGAACTCGCCCGGACCTGCGACAGGAGAGTCACCTTTTTCCCTTCCAGGGAAAAGATCATCCCCACACCGCTGACCCTGACGCTCCGGTTTTCCATCACGACTGGCCGGTCGGTCTCGATCCGTTTTCCCGCATTCCGGTAACGGAGGCGGTCCGTCGTAAAGCGGTCTCCGTTTTCTGAGACTATCCCGACATTCCCTTCGATCTCCATGTCCCGCGATGCGGTATCGAACCGGCCGCGATCGCCGGTCATCACGAATGTTCCGCCGTCCTTCATCACCAGCCTGACGGTCACCTTATCAAAGATGGCCAGATTTTCCTTCTTCTGATACCTTGCCGTGTCCGCCATGATCTCCCACTTCATACCGGAATCCCCGACCTCCGTATAGCGGACGTTCTTGACCTGCAGATCGACCCTGTCCGACATGATCTTCAGGAAGGCCTTCTCCGGCGCCTTTCCGACCATCCCGACTGCAAGGATCGCCGCCAGGACCAGTACTGCCGCCAGGATTACGACGATGAGCACTGTTTTTCTTCTTATCTTCATCATCTTTTTCCGGTACCGGTCCGGTTGAACCCGTCTCCTTTCGCGCCGCTCACGTCCGAAATTTTATACCATCTGCACCCGCCGTTGTAAAGGTGAAACGTCTTTGCCCATGATGACGGATGGTTACGCAAATTCATATCTCGCGGCCACATCCGCCCAGAGCTCCTGTGCCTGGAGGATCACCTCGCACAACTCCCGTACGGCCCCCCGCCCTCCCTTACAGCCGGTTACATAATCGGCGACCTGCCGGACCTCCGGGACCGCATCGGCCACGGCGACCGCAAACCCGACCCGCTTGAAAATCGGAATATCGACGATGTCATCCCCGGCATAGGCAGTCTCCTCCGGTGCAAGATTCCTCCGCTGCAAAATCTCCGCTAAGGCCTCGACCTTGTTCCTGATCCCCTGGTGGACCTCGGCGATCCCCAGATCGGCAGCGCGGCGCTCGACAACCTGCGACCGCCTTCCCGTCAACAACACCACGTCGATGCCATATCTCATGATGATTTTCAAACCATGACCGTCTTTCACATCGAAATTCTTGCTCTCCACCCCCGCATCGTCGATGATTATCCGGCCGTCGGTCAGAACCCCGTCCACATCCAGGATCAGGAGCTTCACCCGGCGGATCTTGTTCAAAAGCCGCTCATCCGTCATTTCCCTCGCCATGTTACGCCCCCCCTCCTGTTATGCACTCCCGCGTTTGCCGCACCGCTGCATCGATCCTCTTGAGCATGACGAGCAGATCCGGCAGGCTGTCCAAGGCCAGGGAATTGGGCCCGTCACAGAGCGCCTGGTCGGGATCCGGATGGACTTCAAAAAAAAGGCCGTCGATTCCGGCCGCCACTGCCGCCCGCGCAAGACAGGGAACCATGCGCCGGTCGCCGCCCGAGGCGTTTCCGGCCCCGCCGGGGAGCTGAACGCTGTGCGTGGCATCGAAGATCACCGGATACCCCATCTCCCGCATGATACTGAAGGCACGGAAATCGACCACCAGGTTGTTGTAGCCGAAACTCACCCCTCGCTCGGTCATCATCAGATGAGCGTTTCCCGCCGCGGCAACCTTCTCCGCG
>MICJ01000025.1:9260-9427 GCA_001830835.1 Syntrophobacterales bacterium GWC2_56_13
CGGGGATGCCGAACTCCTCCCGGATCATTTTCAGAATCTCCAGCCCGCGGGTCAGGCCGGGCCCCCGATAGGCATCCCGTGATGTCCGGTTCGCCTTGTCATAAGAGGCCTTGAAGATGAGCGGGATACCCAGCTCCCCGGTCAGGTCCTTCAGATAACGGGCGATC